>NZ_CP020694.1:306500-613000 GCF_003611275.1 Sulfitobacter sp. D7 | reverse complement strand
TCGGCGAAACCGAATTGCGCCTGACGGCCCTGATTGAACGCGAACCGGATTCCGCCGCCAGTGGCTTCTCGCTCGGTCCTCGCACGCTGGTGCGGCGCGCCGCGCTGGATGGCTCGGGCCTGCTCGCACCGGGGACGCTCTTTAACAGCAAATATCGGCTCGATCTGCCCGAAGGCACCGCGCTTGACCCGTTGGAATCCGAGGCCGAGGCGCGGTTTGCCGACGCCGGGATGCGCTGGACCGATGCCCGCAACGGCGCGCCCGGCGTGGCGCGTTTCGTCGAACGGCTCAGCGCCTTTCTGGTGCTGGTGGGGCTGTCGGGGCTGGCCGTGGGCGGGGTCGGCGTCGCGGCGGCGGTGCGGGCCTATCTGCAACGCAAGACCGCTGTGATCGCCACCTTCCGCGCCATGGGCGCAACCCGGGCGACGATCTTCCAGACCTACTTCATTCAGGTCGGGCTGCTGGCCGTGATGGGCGTGGCGCTTGGCCTGCTGATCGGTGCCGGGCTGCCTCTGTTGCTTTCCCCGTTGATCGAAGCGCAACTGCCCCTTCCCGCCCGTTTTGCGATTTATCCCGCCCCGCTGGCCGAGGCCGCGCTATACGGGTTGCTCACGGCCGCGCTCTTCACCCTTTGGCCGCTGGCCCGAAGCGCTGACGTGCGTGCCGCCACCCTGTTTCGCGATGATTGGCAGCGCCAATCGCCTTTGCCCGGCGCGCCCTACCTCGTGGCGATGGCGCTGCTTTTGGCCGCGCTCTTGGCGCTGGCGGGCTGGTTTAACGGATCGTGGTCGCTCACGCTTTGGACGCTTGGCGGCTTGGCGGCGACGCTGGCGGTGCTGGCGCTGGCGGCAGCCGTGTTGCGGCTGATCGCGCGGGCCGCAGCCAAGCGCGTGCGGGGGCATCCGCGCCTGCGGTGGGCGCTCGCGGCGATAGGCGGACCGGGCGAAGGGGCCACGGCGGTGGTGCTGGCGCTTGGGCTGGGCCTGTCGGTCTTGGCGGCAGTGGGCCAGATTGACGGCAATCTGCGCCGTGCGATTTCGGGCAATCTGCCGGATGTGGCGCCGTCTTATTTCTTTGTCGACATCCAGAAGGACCAGATCGACGGTTTCACCGAAAGGCTCAACAGCGATGCGGCGGTCGGCCGGGTTGAAAGCGCCCCGATGCTGCGCGGCGTGGTGACCGAGATCAACGGCCAACCGGCCCAAGAGGTGGCGGGCGATCACTGGGTGGTGCGCGGCGACCGGGGCATCACCTATGCCGCAAAGCCGGGCGAAGACACGCGGATCACGGTGGGAGACTGGTGGGCCGAAGACTACACCGGCCCGCCGCAGATCAGCTTTGCCGCCGAAGAGGCCGAGGAACTGGGGTTGAGCCTTGGCGACAGCCTGACCCTCAACGTGCTGGGCCGCGCCATCACCGGCGAGATCACCAGCTTCCGCGAGGTTGATTTCTCGACCGCCGGGATCGGCTTTGTGCTGACGATGAACCCCGCTGCACTGGCCGGCGCGCCGCATAGTTTCATCTCGACCGTCTATGCCGCGCCAGAGGCCGAAACCGCGATCCTGCGGGATCTGGCCGAAGCCTATCCCAACATCACCGCGATCCGGGTGCGCGATGCGATCGACCGGGTGGCGGCGGTGCTGGCGGGGCTGGCCTCGGCGATTTCATTCGGGGCGCTGGCGACGCTTGCAACCGGCTTCATGGTGCTGATCGGTGCGGCAGCCGCAGGCACCGGGGCGCGCAGCTATGAGGCGGCGCTTCTGAAAACCATGGGCGCTTCGCGGCGAACCATTGCCAGCAGCTTTGTGCTGCGTGCGGCCCTGCTGGGTCTCTTTGCCGGGGGCGTCGCGCTGATGGCAGGCATCGCGGGTGGCTGGGCGGTGAGCCATTACGTGATGGAGACCGATTTCACCGTGGTCTGGCCCAACGCGCTGATGATCATCGCAGGCGGGGTGCTGGCGACGGTCTTGGCGGGCTTGGGCTTTGCGCTGAGGGCGCTGAACGCCCGGCCTGCGGATATGCTAAGGGCGCAGGAATGATCCCGCGCCCTTTGGCTGTCTTGGTGGTCTGATCACTCCGCCGCTTCGGCGTAGTCCTCCAGCGGTGGGCAGGTGCAGATCAGGTTGCGGTCGCCGTGCACGTTGTCGACACGGTTGACCGGCGGCCAGTATTTGTCGACCCGGAAGGCCCCCGGAGGGAAGCAGCCCTGCTCGCGGCTGTAGGGCCGGTCGCCCCATTCCACCACCAGATCCTCCACCGTATGCGGTGCGTTTTTCAGCGGATTGTTGGCCCGATCCATGCGGCCCTCTTCGATCTCGCGGATCTCTTCGCGGATCGCCAGCATGGCGTCGCAGAAACGGTCCAACTCGGCCTTGGTCTCAGACTCCGTCGGCTCCACCATTAGCGTGCCCGCCACCGGCCAAGACATCGTTGGCGCGTGGAAGCCGCAGTCAACCAGCCGCTTGGCGACGTCTTCGTTGGTGATGCCCGCGGTTTCCTCATAGGGGCGCACGTCGATGATGCACTCATGCGCCACCCGACCGCTCGGCCCTTTATACAGCACGTCATAGGCCCCTTCGAGACGCTTGGCGATGTAGTTGGCATTGAGGATCGCGGCGCGGGTCGCCTGCGTCAGACCGTCACCGCCCATCATCAGGCAGTAAGACCAAGAGATCGGCAACAGCGAGGGCGAGCCGTAAGGCGCCGCCGAGACCGCGGCCCCCTCTTCGTTCGGGTGGCCCGGCAGATGCGCGATCAGATGCGATTTCACACCGATCGGACCCATGCCGGGGCCCCCGCCGCCATGCGGGATGCAGAAAGTCTTGTGCAGGTTGAGGTGGCTCACGTCGCCGCCCAGATCGCCGGGGCGCGACAGGCCCACCATCGCGTTCATATTGGCGCCGTCGATATAGACTTGGCCGCCGTGGTCATGGGTGATCTTGGTCACCTCATGCACGGTTTCCTCGAACACGCCGTGGGTCGACGGGTAAGTGATCATGCAACCGGCAAGGTTTTCGCTGTGCTGCTCGGCCTTGGCGCGGAAATCGTCAAGGTCGATGTCACCATTGGCGGCGGTCTTGATGACCACGACCTTCCAACCCACCATCTGCGCGGAGGCCGGGTTGGTGCCATGGGCGCTCATCGGAATAAGGCAGATGTTGCGATGCCCCTCGCCCTTGGCGCGGTGATAGGCGGCGATGGTCAAGAGCCCCGCATATTCGCCCTGCGCGCCCGAGTTCGGCTGCATCGAAATCGCGTCATAGCCGGTGATCTCGCACAGTTTGTCCGACAGATCGTCGATCATTTCCTGATAGCCAAGCGCCTGATCGGCGGGCACGAAGGGATGGATCAGCGAGAATTCACGCCACGTCACCGGCATCATCTCAGCCGCCGAGTTCAACTTCATCGTGCAAGACCCCAGCGGGATCATCGCCCGGTCCAGCGCCAGATCACGGTCGGCCAAGCGGCGCATGTAGCGCATCATCTCGGTCTCGGCCCGGTTCATGTGGAAAATCGGGTGGGTGAGGTAGTCGCTCGTGCGGACCATCGCGTCGGGCAGACGGTACTCAGGCGTGAAATCATCATCCGCCTGACGGATGCCAAAGGCGCGCCAGACCGCTTCGATGGTGTCGGGGCGGGTGCGCTCGTCCAGCGTGATGCCCACTTTGGTCCCGCCCACACGGCGCAGGTTGATGCCTTCGTCCACGGCGGATTTCATCACCGCGGCCTGCAAGGGGCCGACCTCGACGGTGACCGTGTCGAAATAGCTCTCGGGCTGCACGTCAAAGCCAGCGGCCTCCAGGCCCTTCGCCAGACGCACTGTCTTGCGGTGGATGCGCTGCGCGATGGCTTTCAAGCCTTCCGGCCCGTGGAACACGGCATACATCGAGGCCATCACGGCCAGCAGCGCCTGCGCAGTGCAAACGTTCGAGGTCGCCTTCTCGCGGCGGATGTGTTGCTCGCGGGTTTGCAGCGACAGACGGTAGGCGCGGTTGCCATGGGCGTCGATGGACACGCCGACAATCCGCCCCGGCATGGCGCGCTTCATGGAATCCTTGCAGGCCATATAAGCAGCGTGCGGGCCGCCATAGCCCTCGGGCACGCCAAAACGCTGCGTGCTGCCCACGGCGATGTCGGCCCCCATCGCGCCCGGCTCTTTCAGCAGGGTCAGCGACAATGGGTCGGCGGTGACGATGCCGACGGCCTTGGCCTCATGCAGGGCCGCCATGTGATCGGTGAAGTCGCGCACATGGCCGTAGGTGCCCGGATACTGGAAGATCGCGCCAAAAACCTTTTCCGCGTCCATCTCTTCGGGTTCACCGACCATGACCTCAATGCCCAAAGGCTCGGCCCGGGTCTTCATCACGGCGATGTTTTGCGGGTGGCAATTGCTATCGATAAAGAAGCCCTTGGCCTTGGATTTCGAACTGCGCAGCGCCATGGTCATCGCCTCGGCGCAGGCGGTGGCCTCATCCAGAAGCGACGCATTGGCGATTTCCAACCCGGTAAGGTCGCTCACCATCGTCTGGAAATTGAGCAACGCTTCCAGGCGGCCCTGCGAAATTTCGGGCTGATAGGGCGTGTAGGCGGTGTACCACGCGGGGTTCTCAAGAATATTCCGCTGGATCGCCGGAGGCGTGACGGTGCCGTGATAGCCCTGCCCGATCAGGCTGGTGAGCACCTTGTTCTTGCCCGCAACCTTGCGCATGTGCTCAAGCACCTCGCGCTCGCTCATCGCCTTGCCGAAATCAAGCGGCTGTTTCGCACGGATCGCCTTGGGTAACGTGTCGTCGATCAGCGCATCAAGGCTTTCGGCGCCCACGGTGTCGAGCATCTGCGACATTTCGGAAGGGGACGGGCCAATGTGACGCCGGTTGGCGAAATCATAGGGCAGATAATCGGTGGGCTTGAAGCTCATGTCGGGTTCCTCGTCACGGCGCGGCAGCGGCGCCCCCTGTTTGTGGCGCGCCGCCCAAAGCGGGCGACGCAGGTAATCAGCCGCGCGCCGGTCCCCCGGCACGCGCGGCGGTTTAGCCGATGAATTTCTGGTAGGCGGCTTCGTCCATGAAGTCGTCCATCTGGCTGGCATCGGTGAACTTCATCTTGAAGAACCATGCATCGCCCTGCGGGTCATCGTTGACCATGCTGGGGTTGTCCGTGAGCGTGCTGTTCACCTCGGTGATCTCACCGTCGATCGGGGCGAGGATGTCCGACGCCGCCTTGACGGATTCGATCACCACAACCTCGTCATCCTTGCTGACGGTGGTGCCTTCGTCGGGCAGTTCCACGAATACGACATCGCCCAACTGCTCGGCGGCGTGTGTGGTGATGCCCACGACCACTTCGTCACCCTCGACGCGCAGCCATTCATGTTCTTCGGTAAATTTCATATCGGATTTCCCTGTGTAGATTCAGCGTTTGAAGTTCGCCGCGACGAACGGCATTTTCGTGACAGTCAGTGGCAAGCGCTTGCCGCGCACCTCGCCCCAAAGCGGCGTGTCGACCTTCGCATGCTCGGCGCTGACATAGCCCATGGCAACCGGGCCGCCAACCGTCGGACCAAAGCCGCCAGAGGTTACTGTGCCAACCTCATTGCCGCCCTCGGCTGCATCGAAAATCGCCACACCTTCGCGCATCGGCGCCCGGCCTTCGGGCAGCAGCCCCACCCGCTTGCGCGGCGCCCCATCGGCCAGTTGTTGCAAGATCACGCCCGCACCCGGAAAACCGCCCGCACGCTCGCCATCATTGCGCCGTACCTTCTGGATCGCCCAGTTCAGCGCCGCCTCAACCGGCGTGGTGGTGGTGTCGATGTCATGACCATAAAGGCACAACCCGCCCTCCAACCGCAGACTGTCACGCGCGCCCAGACCGATGGGCTCGACCTCTTCCAGCGCCAAAAGCTTGCGCGCCAAGGCCACGGCATCTTCATTCGCGACCGAAATCTCGTAGCCGTCCTCGCCCGTATAGCCCGAGCGCGACAGGGTGACGGTGATCCCGTCAATGTCGACATCCTTGGCCACATCCATAAATTTCATATCCGCCACCAAGGGCTGCAACCGGGCCAGCGCCGCTTCGGCCTGCGGCCCCTGCAAGGCCAGCAGCGCACGATCTTCGAGCACTTCGATCTCACAACGATCCGACAACGCCTCTTTCATCAGGGCGATGTCATCATCCTTGCACCCGGCATTCACAACAACGAACAAATGATCACCCAGATTGGCCAACATCAGATCGTCCAAGATACCACCCGTGGCATCCGTAAACATCGCATAACGCTGGCGCATCTCGGCAAGCCCCAGCACATCAACCGGCACGAGGCTCTCCATCGCCAAGGCCACATCTTCATAGCTGCCAGATTTGGCCCGCAGCACGACCTGCCCCATGTGGCTCACATCAAACAACCCGGCGGCGGCGCGGGTGTGCAAATGCTCTTTCATCACGCCAAGAGGGTATTGCACGGGCATTGAATAGCCCGCAAAGGGCACCATCTTGGCCCCCAGTTCCACATGCAAATCATGCAATGCCGTCTGCTTGAGATCGCTCATCCGGTTCGCCTTTCCTGTCGCTTCCGGATGACCTTTTGACCACGCCGGCACCTTAGCGCCGCTAACGCTGCGCATGATGCCCCCTCTGTCCTTCCGCCTGAGATCGTTATCCCTTCGGCGTGCGCATCCGCGCATCTCTCCAGAGTCTTGGTCACGTCACGGTCCTGGGGCCTGAGAGTTTCCGGGGCGGTTGCTCCTTCGGCATCGGCGTTAACCGATTCTCCCGTGACGATTGGGCCTTTCGTATGCCGCCGCATACCTCTGCGTCAAGCATGCTTGTGGCCGGATACGACACATGTTTTGGTGCGCGCGACAAATACAGGACCTTTCGCGCATGACCCCCTATTTTTTCGGCTACGGCAGCCTCGTGAATCGCAACACCCACAGCTACCCCGACGCCCGGCCCGCCCGGCTCGACGGCTGGCGGCGCAAATGGGTCCGCGCCGAAGGGCGCGACATCGTCTACCTCTCCGTGGTGCAAGACCAAAGCACCCGCATCGACGGGCTCATCGCCGCCGTGCCGGGCGCGGATTGGGCGGCGCTGGACCAGCGTGAATACAGCTACGAACGCCACGCCTCAGGCGGCGCCGTGGTCCATGATCTGGTCCCCGCACCCGACATCGCCCATTACGCCATCCCGCTCGAAATCGCGGTCGACCACGGCGATCACGTCATCCTTCTGAGCTATCTTGATGTTGTGGTCCAAGGCTTCCTGCGCGAGTTCGGCACCGATGGAGCGGCGCGCTTTTTTGACACCACCGAAGGCTGGGACACACCTATCCTGAACGACCGCGCAGCGCCCCTTTACCCGCGCCACCAGACCCTAACGCCAGAAGAAACGGCCGTGGTCGATCACCACATCGACCGCTTGTCGCTACAGGTGAAATCACGCGACGAAGTCCCCTTCACAAAGAAGAACTTCTGACCGCTCTAATTCATCCTTTTTCAAATACCCGCGGGGGTCCGGGGGCAGCGCCCCCGAATGCCCTCGGCCCGCCTCAGCCGCGTGCTTTGACGGTCTGGAGCAACGGCAGAACCTGCGCCATCTCTGGCCCGTGTTCCTGCCCCGTCAGCGCCAAACGCAGGGGCCGGAACAACCCACGTCCCTTGCGCCCGGTGGCTTCTTTGACCGCGGCGGTCCAGCTTGACCACGTGGTTTCATCAAAGGGCATCTCCGGCAGCAGCAGCATGGCCTGAGCCACGAATTCGCGGTCTTCCTCGGCAATCACCGGCTCGGCCCCGTCGCGGAACATAGCCCACCACGGACCCAAATCCTTCAGCGTCGAGATATTCTCGCGCGTGACCGCCCAGAACTGCGCGGCTTTGTCTTCCGGCACGCCAAGGGCGGTGATGTCGTCTTTCACGGCCTCAAGCGGCAGTTGCTGCAAATACCGCCCTGTCAGCGGGAACAGATCCTGCACATCGAACTTGGTCGGCGCTGAGCCGAAGCGGTTGATGTCGAAACCCTCGATCAACTCCGCCATATCCGTGCGCAGCTCCACCGGATCAGACGATCCCAACCGCGCCATCAGGCTCAGCAGCGCGAAGGGCTGAACCCCCTGCTCGCGCAGATCACGCAGGGCCAGCGTGCCAAGGCGCTTGCTCAGCGCCTCGCCCTGCGGGCCGGTGAGCAGCGAGTGGTGCGCGAACGAGGGCACCGCCCCATTGCCGAGCGCCTGCATGATCTGGATCTGGGTCGCGGTGTTGGTCACATGGTCCGACCCGCGCACCACATGGGTCACGCCCATTTCGGTGTCATCCACGACGCTCGCCAAGGTATAAAGGATCTGCCCATCGCCACGAATGAGTACGGGGTCACTAACCGAGGCCGCGTCGATGGAAATATCGCCCAAGATACCGTCGTCCCATTCGATCCGCTGGTGATCGAGCTTGAACCGCCAAACGCCATCGCCACGCTCGGCACGCAGCGCGGCTTTCTCATCGTCGGAGAGGTTCAGCGCGGCGCGGTCATAGACCGGCGGCTTGCCCATGTTGAGCTGCTTCTTGCGCTTGAGGTCCAGCTCTGTCGGCGTCTCGAACGCCTCGTAGAAACGGCCCTTTTCGCGCAGGTCTTCGGCGGCGGTATGGTAGCGGTCCAACCGCTCTGACTGTCGCTCGACCCGGTCCCATTCCAAGCCCAACCATTCGAGGTCTTGCTTGATGCCGTCGACGTATTCTTCGCGGCTGCGCTCGGGATCGGTGTCGTCGATGCGCAGGATGAAAGTGCCGCCCGCCTTGCGCGCGATGAGGTAGTTCATCAGCGCGGTGCGCAGGTTGCCCACGTGGATATAGCCAGTGGGGGACGGGGCGAAACGGGTGATCGTTGGGTTGGACATCTGGCGTACTCCTGTTGCGCGCGGGCTTGCCACAGGGCGCGGGCGTTGTCCAGCAAAGGCGGGGGTCAGCCGCCGTCTGCCGCGGTGCCAGTCGGGGCGGGCACAACCTCAGAGGTGTCGGCGTCGGTGCCGTCGTCTGACACGCCCTCATCGGGGGCGTCTGCCGCTGCCGGTGCCGCATCTGCAGGCTGTGCTTCGTCCGCAGGAGTCTCCGCCGCGGCGCCAGAGGCGGTGCCGGCTGCGGGATCGGCTGCGGTGTCAGAAGCCGCCCCGGCGGTCCCATCGCTCAACGCGCCGTTCTCCCAATCGCCCGAGGCTTCCTCGCCGCTGGCATAGCGCATGGTGCCGCTGCCCTGCCGCTTGCCCGCTTTGAACGTGCCCTCATAGACATCGCCATTGGCATAGGTCGCCACGCCCTGCCCTTCGATCTCTCCCTCGGTCCACTCGCCTTCGTAGACGAAACCGCTGGCCATGGTGATCTTACCCTGACCGTGACGCTGCCCATTTCTGAACGCGCCTTCATAGACCGTGCCGTCGGGATAGGTCGCCTTGCCCTGACCATGGCGCTGACCGTCCTGCCAGCCGCCCTCATAGCGGTAGCCGTCGGCATAGGTCATCACCCCTTGGCCATGGTTGCGGGCATCTTTGAATTCGCCCTCATAGACCACGCCATTGGTATAGGTCGCGATGCCTTCGCCTTCGATCACACCTGCCACCCAAGCGCCCTCATAGGTCGATCCATCGGGATAGGTGATCTTGCCCGTGCCATCGGCCAGATCATTGCGGAAGGTGCCAACGTAAACCGATCCGTCGGGATAGGTTACCTGCCCCTCCCCCTCGATCTGCCCGGCGACCCAAGAGCCGGTGTAGACATAGCCATCGGTGCCGGTGAAAGTGCCCTGCCCGTCGCGGCGGTCGTCTTTGAAGTCGCCCTCATAGGTATCGCCGTTTTCATAGGTGACCTTGCCCTTGCCCTCACGGCGGCCCGCGACCAGCGTGCCTTCGTAGATATCGCCGTTGGGCTGGGTCAGCGTGCCGGTCCCGTCGATCTGGCCGTCTTTCCACAGGCCCACATAGACCAACCCGTCGGGCATGGTCAGCGTGCCCTCGCCACTGCGTTTGCCGCCTTCGATCTCGCCTTCATAGACCGCGCCATCGGGGTAGGTGATCGTGCCGACGCCCTGTTTGACGCCATCAATCCAGTCGCCTTTGTATTCATAGCCGCCGGGGCTTTGCATCACGCCCTTGCCGTGGTGTTTGGCATTGCGGAACTCACCCTCATAGCGCACGCCATTGGCATAGATCGCCACGCCTTGGCCCATGATCGCGCCCGCTTCCCATTCGCCCTCATAGGTACCGCCATCGGCAAAGGTGATCTTGCCCAGACCTTCGGGCTTGCCCTTGGCGAAATTACCCTCATAGACCGAGCCATTGGGAAAGCGCGCGACGCCTTCGCCCTTGATCTCACCCTCGACCCATTCGCCGGAATATTCATAGCCGTTGGGCAGCTTATAGGTGCCGGCACCATGCTGAAGGCCGCCTTGAAACGTGCCCTCATAGATGCCGCCGTCGTCATATTCCTTGGTCAGCACCTGCCCGTCCTGCGCCGCAAGCGGCGTGGCCAGAAGAGCGATCAGACAGAGGGGCAAGCTGCGGTGCAACATGGGCGGAATTTCCCGATCTCGTTAGGTGTCATTTGCCCTGAGGTTACGGGTGATAGAGGGCAGAGGCAACGTGTTTGCAGGACAGGCGTGCCGGTTTCGGCGGATCCCGCGCACCCGGTGCGGCGGGCCAGCCTGCGCGCAGGGGTTTCGCCCTCGGCCCGATCTGCTACATCCAACCCACACCAGCCAGCCCGGAGCCTTTGCATGTCAGACCGTTTTCGCCTCACCCTCGGGCAATTGAACCCGACCGTCGGCGACCTGCCGGGGAACGCGGCACTGGCGCGCGAGGCATGGCAGGCCGGGCGCGACGCGGGTGCGCAACTGGTCGCCTTGCCCGAACTGTTCCTGACCGGGCATGATGCGAAAGCGCTGCTGCACAACCCGGCCTTTCAACGCGATGTCGTGACCCATCTTGAGGCGCTCGCCGCCCATTGCGCCGATGGCCCCGCCTTGGCGCTTGGCGCGCCTTGGGTCGAGGGGGCGAAACTTCATAACGCCTACCTCATCCTGCAGGGTGGCAAGATCGCCCAGCGGGTGCTTCAACACAGCCCCGCGCGGCACTCTCGCTTTGATGCAGGTCCGATCAGTGGCCCCTATGCTGTTGAGGGGCTGCGCATCGGCTCCCCCATCGGGGCGGATGGCTGGACTGGCGATGTGGCCGAGACGCAGGCCGAAACGGGGGCCGAATTCCTTTTGATCCCTAATGCGGTCCCACATCAACGCGGCGCAATGGACAGGCGGCTGAATCATATGGTCGCGCGGGTGATCGAGACGGAGTTGCCGCTGATCAGCCTCAATATGGTCGGGGGGCAGGACGAGGCGGTCTTTGACGGCGCGTCCTTCGCGCTGAACCCCGGTGGCAAGCTGGCGCTGCACCTGCCTGCCTTTGACAGGGCCATTGCCCATGTCGATCTGGACCGCGCACCGGAGGGTTGGCAGATCGTGGCCGGAGACCTCGCGCCGCAGCCAAGCGCGCTGGAGCGGGATTACCGCGCTTTGGTTGTCGGCCTGCGGGATTATGTCGCCAAAGCCGGAGCCTCTAAGGTGCTGGTCGAACAGACCGAGGGGCGTGATGCCGCGCTGGCCGCGACGATCGCAGGAGACGCTTTGGGGTCCGAGAATGTCCGCCAGATCGCGGTCCCGGTGGGGGGTGATTTACAGTCCACACTGCACGGCCGCCTCGCAGGGCTTGGCGCGGCGGTCGGCGCCGATAGCCTCGCCCTACCCCTGCGCGGCCTGATGCTCCGCGCTTTGGCGCAGGACGCGGGGGAGCTGTTGCTCACGGCACAGAACAAATCCGCGGCCGCCATGGGACAGAGCGCGGTGCCGGGCGATTTCAATCCGATCAAAGACCTGTACCAGACCGAGGTGCTGGCCCTTTGCCAATGGCGCAACACCACCCACCTCGCTTGGATGCGAGGCCCAACCTCTGCGGCGCTTCCGCAGCGGGAACATTCGCAAGAAGATAGCGCTCAAGAAGATAGCGCAGTGGACGACATTCTGCGCATCTTGCAAGAAAGGAACGGTAGTGTGGGGGACTGCTTAGCGGAGGGCTTTGACCAGCGGACCGCCCAAAAGGTCGCGGAGCACCTTTTTAACAACCAGCCGCGGAAAAATCGCTCCGCCCCCGGCCCGCGCGTCACGGCATCGCGGCCATAGCCCCCCTACCCCGCCCACTGGCGCGATGGCTCATAACGCCGAGATCACCTCTCTGGTTTCCCACTTTTCCCTGAGCGCCAGAGGCAAGCGACTTCCCGCCACCTGCCAGCAGGTTAGCGCCCAATTATTGACCAATGGGAGCCAAAAACCGGGCGCTCCGTGCTTCATGGGGGAACGAACCCTTTCCCCCACAGTTGTCCAAACACGACCAACAACGGCGCTGGATTTCCCGCAGGGCACTCCCGCCGAACAGAAAGGGTTAAGAGATGAATATCGTTAAACTTGGAATGGTATCTGCCATCGCTTTGGGTGCCGCTGCACCTGTCTATGCACAGTCTGCCGAAGCCTATGCCGCAACCGATCTCAACATCCGTTCGGGCCCCGGCCCGCAGTACGACATCGTCGGTGTCATCCCCGGTGGCGAAGCCACTATGGTGGAAGGCTGCCTTGACGGCCAATCCTGGTGCCGGGTCAATTTCGGCGACACGATGGGCTGGTCCTACTCTGATTACCTCGCCGTTGAAGTCGAAGAGCAGGCCGTGGCCCTGACCACCCGCCCCGCGACCGTCGAAGTGGGGACCGTGACCTATGAAGACCCCGATGGCACCGCCGAGAATGAGACCGAAGGCGCTGCTGCCGGTGCGACCCTTGGCGCGCTGACAGCCTATGCCGTTGGTGGCCCGCTTGGCGGCATCATCGCCGGTGGCATCGCAGGTGGTGCGGCAGGTTCCGCCGCTGCTGAGCCAGAGGAATCCACCATCACCTACGTCCGCGAGAACCCGGTTGATACCGTGTACCTCGACGGTGAAGTGGTGGTCGGCGCGGGCATCCCCACGACCGTGACCACCTATGAGGTCCCGGAAACCACATACCGCTATGTCAACATCAACGGCGCGACCGTGATCGTTGACAACGAGACGAACCTGATCGTCGACGTTGTGCGCTAAGCTGCAATAACGTGCTGCGCTAAGCCACCATAGATTTGGACAAAGAAGGCTCGGAGAGTGATCTCCGGGCCTTTTCTTTGCCCGAAAACTAGGGCTAGCATGGGGCAGCAACCGCAGGGAGCCACCATGATCGCCGTTATTTTCGAAGTCTTCCCCCACCCCGACCGCCGCGAGGAATACCTCGATGTCGCGGCCAAGATGCGGCCCCTGCTGGATGAGGTGGATGGCTTCATCTCTGTCGAACGGTTCCAAAGCCTGACCAACCCCGAAAAGCTGCTTTCGCTCTCTTTCTTCCGCGATGAAGAGGCAGTGCAGAACTGGCGCAAGCTGACCGCGCACCGCGGCGCGCAGGCAGCAGGGCGCGAAGGCATCTTTACCGATTACCACCTGCGCATCGCCCATGTGATCCGCGACTATGGCATGTTCGACCGCGCAGAGGCGCCACAGGACAGTCAGGAAATCCATCCACCACGGCCCACTCCCGAAGGCTGAAGGCTGACCGGGACTAGACCGTCTCCCCCGCCTCCAGCCGCCGCAACCAGTTGCCCGCATCGCGCAAGACCGCCTCGCGTCGGTCGGCATCCATGCGGTCCCACGTGGCATACATGTTTCTCATACGCGCATTGCCCTGAAACCGCTCTCGGTGCCGGTCAAGAAAGTGCCAGTAAAGCAGGTTGAACGGGCAGGCTTTCTGTCCCGCCTTCGCAGTGACGCTGTAGCTGCATCCTTTGCAGTAGTCAGACATGCGATTGATGTAAGCCCCGGACGAGACATAGGGTTTCGAGGCGATGACCCCGCCGTCGGCGAATTGGCTCATGCCGACGGTGTTGGGCGCTTCGACCCATTCATAGGCGTCGGCGTAGATCTCTAGATACCATTCATGCACCTGATGCGGATTGATCCCGGCCAGCAGGGCGAAATTGCCCGTCACCATCAGCCGCTGGATGTGATGCGCATAAGCGTATTTCTGCGTCTGCCCGATGGCTTGGCGCAGGCAATTCATCTGCGTGTCGGCACCCCAGTAAAAGGCAGGCAAGTCGCGGTCGTGTCGCAGCACGTTGCGCGCCACATACTCCGGCCCCTCAAGAAAATAGATGCCCCGCACATATTCGCGCCATCCAAGGATTTGGCGGATGAACCCTTCGGCAGCGTTGATCGGCACGTCCCCCTGCTGCCACGCCTTTTCGGCAGCCCGGCAGACCTCCATCGGGTCGAGCAACCCAAGGTTCAGATAGGGAGAGATCAGCGCGTGAAAGAGATAGGGCTGCCCTTCCAGCATCGCGTCCTGATAATCGCCAAATCGCGGCAGGGCGTGGGTGATGAAATGCGCCAAGACCTGCAGGGCCTCCGCGCGCGTGGTGGCAAAGTCAAAGGGGAGCAGATCACCGAAGTTGTCCCCATAGCGCGTCTCCACAAGGTCAAGCACCGCTTGGGTCTCAGCATCAGGCGCAAAGCTGAGCGGCTGGGGGAACTCCAGCCCCTCCTTCGGGGGCTTGCGGTTGTCGTGGTCGAAATTCCATTTGCCCCCTGCGGGATCGTGGCCCTCCATCAACAGGCCGGTCTCGCGGCGCATCTCGCGGTAGAAATACTCCATCCGCAGCGCCTTGCGCCCCTCGGCCCAATCTTCGAACCGTTTGCGAGTGGCGATAAAGCGGTCATCCGGCAAGAGATGCGTCGGGATCGGCGCATCGGTCAGCGTGTTGAGCAGCCGCCACTCCCCCGGCTCTGTCACGATCACCTCGCCCGCGCCGGTTTCCTCCGCCCGGCGGAGCAGTTCGCCGACGAGAGAGCCTGCGTTTTCGGGGTCATCCAGCCGGGTATAGCGCAAGCTCCAGCCGTCATCCTCCAACTGGCGGGCAAATTTGCGCATTGCGGCGAAGACAAGCGCGATTTTCTTGGGGTGGTGACGGACATATTCCGCCTCTTGCGCGACCTCGGCCATGACCACCACATCGCGCGCCTTGTCGGCCTCGCGCAGCGATGACAGGTTTAGGGAGAGTTGATCGCCCAGAACCAAGATCAAACGGCTCACCACGGCACCGCCTTTCCGGCCCAATCAAAGAACCCGCCACTATTGTCCGGGGTCAGCCCGTCGATCACCCGCAGCAGATTGCCCGCAGCCTCCCCCGGCGGCACCGCCGGATGGCGGCCCAGGTATTTCTCGGTAAAGGGTGTTTCGACGGTGCCGGGGTGCAGTGCCACGCAGATGCTTTGCGGATGGGAGCGGCTGAGTTCAATCGCGGCGGTATGCACGATCTGGTTCACCGCCGCCTTGGCGCTGCGGTAGCTGATCCAACCGCCCAAGCGATTATCTCCGATAGAACCGACCCGCGCCGAAAGCACGGCGAATACCGCCCGCCTGTCGCGCGGCAAGAGCCGCCCCGCATGACGCAGGATCAGCGCCGGACCAACGGCGTTGAGCGCGAATTGATCCAGCATCGCCTTTTGCGTGATCGCGCGGAGCGACTTTTCCGGGGCTGCCCCGTCGATCTCCAAAGCGCCTGTGGCGACGATCACCGCGTCGAAGGGGCCGGTAAGCCCCTCCAGCGCCGCATTAACCGAAGCCTCATCCCTAAGGTCCAGCCCATCGCTGGCGCGAGAGAGCGCCGTTACCTCATCCCCGCGCGCCCGCAAGGTGTCGCTCAGCGCCGCGCCGATCCCGCCGCTGGCCCCGATCACAAGCACCCGCGCACTCACGCCGCCGCGTCCTGCGGTATCGCTTTGTACTGCATCCTGAACTCCCTTGCTTATAGGCAGATAGGCGGCGCTGACGCGGGGGCAAACAAAAGCCGCAACACCCCCTTTCCATTTGAAAACGGGTGCGTATAACTATCCGCATGACACAGGCCGTCCATATCCCGACCCTGCCGCGCTGCTGCGCGGGCCTGCTGTGTGCCAACTTGCTGCACCTAATTCGCCTCTGAGCGTGCCCTTCGGCGCGCCCGCTCAGAGGGATGTGTCGCGCGCCAAGGATACCAGCAAAGAAAGAACCCAGGATGACCGATATGACGAAACAGGACCGTGTGCTGATTTTTGACACCACCTTGCGGGATGGCGAACAATCCCCCGGGGCGACGATGACCCATGCCGAAAAGCTGGAGATTGCGCAGCTTTTGGATGAGATGGGCGTCGACATCATCGAAGCAGGCTTTCCCATCGCCTCCGAAGGCGACTTTAACGCGGTGAGCGAGATTGCCCGCCAATCGCAAAACGCCGTGATCTGTGGCCTTGCCCGCGCGCAACTGGGCGATATCGACCGCTGTTGGGAGGCCGTGAAACACGCCCGCCAGCCGCGCATCCATACATTCATCGGCACCTCGCCCCTGCACCGCGCCATTCCGAACCTGACACAGGATGAGATGGCCGACCGCATCCATGAGACAGTGACCCACGCGCGTAACCTCTGCGACAACGTGCAATGGTCGCCGATGGATGCCACGCGGACCGAGCTTGATTACCTCTACCGCGTTGTGGAAATCGCCATCAGAGCCGGGGCCACCACGATCAACATCCCCGACACCGTGGGCTATACCGCCCCACGCGAAAGCGCCGATCTGATCGCCAAACTGCTCGAAAACGTGCCGGGCGCGGATGAGATCATCTTTGCCACCCACTGCCACAACGATCTGGGCATGGCGACAGCCAACAGCCTTGCCGCCGTGGAAGCCGGGGCGCGGCAGGTGGAATGCACCATCAACGGTCTGGGCGAACGCGCGGGCAACACGGCCCTCGAAGAGGTCGTCATGGCGCTCAAGGTGCGCAATGACATCATGCCCTACGAGACGCGCATCGACAGCACCAAGATCATGAACATCTCGCGCCGTGTTGCGACGGTCTCGGGTTTTGCGGTGCAGTTCAACAAGGCCATCGTCGGCAAGAACGCCTTTGCCCATGAGAGCGGCATCCACCAAGACGGCATGCTCAAGAATGCCGAAACCTTTGAGATCATGCGCCCGGAGGATGTGGGTCTGACCGAGACCAATATCGTCATGGGCAAACACTCGGGCCGCGCGGCGCTGCGCTCCAAGCTCGAAGACCTCGGGTTTGAACTGGGGGATAACCAGCTCAAGGATGTCTTCGTGCGGTTTAAGGAATTGGCCGACCGTAAAAAGGAAATCTACGAGGATGACCTGATTGCGCTGATGCGCACCGCGACCGATCCTGAAGAGGACCGCATTCGCCTCAAATCGATGAAGGTCGTTTGCGGCACCGAAGGCCCGCAGACCGCCGACATGGTGTTGGATGTGGATGGCGCAGAGCAGAGCACCAACCAGACCGGCGATGGCCCCGTCGACGCGGCGTTCAACTGTATCAAGGCACTGGTGCCGCACACCGCGCGCTTGCAGCTTTACCAAGTGCATGCGGTCACCGAAGGCACCGACGCGCAGGCGACGGTGTCCGTGCGGATGGAGGAAGAGGGCCGCATCGTGACGGGGCAATCTGCCGATACCGATACCGTGGTGGCGAGTGTGCGGGCCTATATCCACGCGTTGAACCGTCTGTTGGTGCGGCGTGAAAAGGGCGGCACGGATAAGCGCGAGATCAATTATAAAGATGTGAGTTGATGCGGAGGGCGGGGGAAACCCCGCCCTTTTCGCTTGAGGGCCATCGCCTGCCCGCGGGTCGGCGATCCGACGGGCGGTTCATGCCACTTTATGGTTCAGCTGTGATTTGCGTGCGCGAAGTTGCGCCAAGCCTCACCAAATCGCCTACCCGGTCGCACCAAAGGTGCGCCTAATACATTCTGGCACGCCTCCGGCGTGACGGAGCGAGCAGGCGATGGCCCGGCGCCTACGGCTTTCCTCCGGGCTGGGGTGGCATTCGTCACCGAAGAACCAATCTCAATACGGGTTCTTCGCCCCGCGATCCGCACTCAGCGACGCCTGCCCCCGCTCCACAATCATCACCACCGCATCCGCCAGATGTTGCCGCTGGATATGATCATCTCCCGCCGCAACCCGCAGCTTATGCGCCTCTAGCATCACCTCGGCATGGCTCGACCCGCGCGGCGGGATGAACGTGTAGCAGGCCAGTTCAATCAACAGACCCAGCGGATCCTTGAAATAGATCGAATGCATAAAGCCTCGATCCTTCACGCCCGAATGCCCGATGCCCCGCGCCTCTAACCGCTCGGGGATTTGGTCAAACATCGCGCGGTCCACCTCAAAGGCCAGATGATGCACGCAGCCCGGATCCATCGGCGTGCGATTGTGCACCCGCTTGCGGTTCTCATTGGTGAAAATCGTGATCAGCCGTCCGTCGCCCGGATCGAAATACAAATGCCCCTCATCCGGGTCATCCAAATTAGGCTGGTCAAAAATGAAAGGCATTCCCAAAACGCCCTCCCAGAAGTCGATTGAACTTTGCCGATCGGCCCCGGTGAGGGTGATGTGATGCACCCCAAGTGTCTGTATCTTTTGCATGGTATCGCTGACCTCCGCCTTAAATATACAGCGCTATGATAGCGCGGCGGCAATATCGCGCCACCTTTGCGGTCTTGCCCCTTTCACCCTGACCTCGTGCGCCCTATAAGAGCCAATAGCCCGCGCGTGGTCCCATGCTGGCGGGCCTGTCCGAATATTTGCAAGGCTCCGCTACTGTTATGTCCATCCTCGATCAATTCCGCGGCCTGTTCTCCTCCGATATGGCGATCGACCTCGGCACCGCGAATACGCTGGTTTACGTCAAGGGTAAGGGCATCGTTCTCAGCGAACCTTCGGTGGTGGCCTATCACGTCAAAGACGGCGTCAAGAAAGTGCTCGCCGTGGGCGAAGACGCCAAGCTGATGCTGGGCCGGACGCCCGGCAGCATTGAGGCGATCCGCCCGATGCGTGAAGGGGTCATCGCCGACTTCGACACCGCCGAAGAAATGATCAAGCACTTCATCCGCAAGGTGCACAAACGCTCGACCTTCTCTAAGCCCAAGATCATTGTCTGCGTGCCCCATGGCGCGACCCCAGTTGAAAAACGCGCAATCCGCCAGTCGGTGCTGAGCGCTGGTGCGCGCCGCGCCGGGCTGATTGCGGAACCCATCGCTGCGGCCATCGGTGCGGGCATGCCGATCACCGATCCCACGGGTAACATGGTCGTCGACATCGGCGGCGGTACGACCGAGGTTGCGGTGCTGTCGCTGGGCGACATCGTCTATGCACGCTCGGTCCGCGTGGGTGGTGACCGCATGGATGAAGGCATCATCAGCTACCTGCGCCGCCAGCAGAACCTGCTGATCGGTGAGACGACTGCCGAGCGGGTCAAGACCTCCATCGGTACGGCGCGGATGCCCGACGACGGGCGCGGCACCTCAATGCAGATCCGGGGCCGTGACCTGCTGAATGGTGTGCCGAAAGAAATCGAAGTGACCCAAGCGCAGATCGCCGAAGCGCTGGCCGAGCCGGTACAGCAAATCTGCGAAGCGGTGATGACCGCGCTTGAAACCACCCCGCCAGATTTGGCCGCCGATATCGTCGACCGTGGCGTGATGCTGACAGGCGGCGGTGCGCTGCTAGGTGATCTTGATCTGGCGCTGCGCGAGCAGACCGGCCTTGCGATCTCGGTCGCGGACGAGCAGCTCAATTGTGTGGCGCTCGGCACTGGCAAGGCGCTGGAATACGAGAAACAGCTGCGCCACGCGATCGACTACGACAGTTAACACTGGCAGATTAGCCAGACCCGGCACGCGGCGACACCGCCCCGCCTGACCGGGTGGGAGTTTCGGCACAGATGCCCAAAGACCGTTCCAGTTCCAGCGATTTCACCGGCCCCCTGCGCCGGTTGCTGCTGGCTGTGTTGGTGTTGGCGCTGGTCGGGATTTTCCTGCTCTGGCGCATCGACAGCCCCCGCGTTGAACGCTTCCGCGCGCAGGTGACCGACCGTTTCGTGCCGAACCTTGATTGGGCCATGGCCCCGGTGACAGGCACGATTAACCTTCTGCGCGATTTCCAGAGCTACCAACGTCTGAGCGAACAGAACCGCGAACTGCGTTCGGAACTGCGGCAGATGCAGGCGTGGAAAGAAGCGGCCCTTCAGCTAGAGCAAGAGAACGCCCGCCTGCTGGATCTAAACAACGTGCGGCTTGACCCGCGCCTCACATTCATCACCGGCACCGTTCTGGCCGACAGCGGATCGCCCTACCGCCAATCGGTGCTGCTGAACGTCGGCGCGCGTGATGGGCTGGTTGAAGGTTGGGCCACGATGGACGGCATCGGCCTTGTGGGCCGCATTGCAGGCGTGGGCAAGAACACCGCGCGCGTGATCCTGCTCACCGACGCTTCCAGCCGCATTCCGGCGACGATCCAGCCTTCGGGCCAGCGGGCCATCGTGGCGGGCGACAACAGCGCCGCGCCGCCCTTGGACTTCATCGAGAACCGTGAATTGGTCCGCCCCGGTGACCGGGTGATCAGCTCGGGCGATGGCGGGGTGTTCCCGGCGGGCATCCTGATCGGTCAGGTCGCCGCCGATCCGGGCGGGCGTCTTCGCGTCAGGCTGGCGGCGGATTACGAGCGGTTGGAGTTCCTGCGCGTGTTGCGCCACCATGGCAATGAAACCGTGCCGGACACCGCCCATGTCATCACCTCCGATGGCCCCTTGGCCGACCCGGCGGCGCCGGTCGGAGTGCAGCCATGACCGATCTGTCACGCAGCCGCCTGTGGGTCATGCGCCTGAGCTTTGTTGCGCTGGCGCTGGTGATCTTGTTCTTCCACCTGCTTCCGCTTGAGACGACCCCGCGCCCTTGGGCCGGGCCGGACCTGCTGTTGGGCTTCGCCTGCGCTTGGGGGCTGAGACGGCCTGAATATGTGCCCGCGCTCTTTCTGGCGTTGGTTTTCCTGCTGGCCGATCTCTTGCTACAACGTCCGCCCGGCCTTTGGGCGGTGCTGGCGCTGATCGGGGTCGAAAACCTCAAATCGCGGGGGCGGCAACTGCGGGATGCGAGCTTTGCCGCCGAATGGCTGACCGTGGTGGTGATCCTGACCATGGTGATCTTTGCCAACCGCATTCTGCTGAGCCTTGCGCTGGTGCCCACGCCCGCCATGACGCTGAACCTCACGGAATTGGCACTGACAGCGCTCGCTTATCCGCTGATCGTGGCCGTGACCCATGGTATCATGGGCGTGCGCAAAACCGCGCCGGGCGATCTGGATGCGCTTGGCAAACGGGTGTGATCGGGGAGCGATGAGATGAGACGTAGCCGCGCCGACAACGATGCAAACCACACGCGCCTGACCCGACGCGCCGCGCTTTTGGGCGGGGCGCAACTGCTGTTCATGGGCGGTCTGGCCGCGCGGATGCGCTATCTGCAGGTCGATCAGGCCGACCAATTTCGCCTGCTCGCCGAAGAGAACCGCATCAACATCCGCCTGATCCCGCCCTCCCGCGGTGAGATTTTCGACCGCAACGGCGTACAGCTTGCCGACAACGTGCCCTCCTACCGGATCGTCATGGTGCGCGAAGACGCGGGCGACGTGGCGGCGGTGATGGAACGTTTGGCCCAAGTTATCGAAATTGATGACGAAACCCGCGAACGCGCCATGACCGAGATGGCCCGCTCTGCGCCCTTCTTGCCCGTCACCATCGTCGATGACGTGAGTTGGGAGGTCGTGAGCAAGGTCAGCGTCAACGCCCCTGCCCTGCCCGGCGTCACCCCCGAAGTAGGCCTGACACGCGTCTACCCGCGCGGCGCGGATTTCGCCCATGTGGTGGGCCGCGTGGGCCGCGTGAGCCAAGCCGACCTCGACGCGCTGGAAAACCCCGATCAGGTGCTGCGCATCCCGCGCTTTCAAATCGGCAAGATCAACGTCGAAGCCCGCGCCGAGAACCTGCTGCGCGGTGCGGCGGGCACCAAACATGTAGAGGTGAACGCCACAGGCCGCGTGATGCGCGAGTTGGAGCGGCGCGAAGGTCAGGCCGGGGCCGACCTGCAGCTGACCGTGGATGCCAATCTGCAACGCTATGTGCAGGCCCGTCTGGGTGAAGAAAGCGCCGCCGTGGTCATCATCGATTGCGAGAATGGCGATCTGGCCGCACTCGCCTCATCGCCCAGCTATGACCCGAACCTCTTTATCGGCGGCATCTCCTCGGCGGATTATAATCCGCTGTTGAATTCCAAATACCGACCCTTGGTGAACAAGCCGGTGCAGGGCACCTACCCGCCCGGTTCAACCTTCAAGATGATCGTCGCACTCGCCGCTATCGAAGAGGGCATCGTCGGCCCCGAAGAGACGGTATATTGCCCCGGCCATCTGGAGGTCGCGGGGCGGCGGTTCCACTGCTGGAAACGCGCGGGCCACGGATGGGTTAATTTACAGGATTCGCTGAAACAATCCTGCGACGTCTATTACTACGACCTCGCCGTGAAGGTGGGCATCGAAAAGATCACCGCCATGTCGAACCGCTTTGGCCTTGGGATCAAACACGATCTGGCGCTGTCTTCGGTCGCGGGTGGGCTTGCGCCGACCAAACAGTGGAAACGCTCGGCCCGGGGCGAGGATTGGGTCGTGGGCGACACGGTCAACGCCTCCATCGGGCAGGGTTTTACCCTGTCCTCCCCACTGCAACTCGCGGTGATGAGCGCGCGGATCGCCACCGGGCGCGCGGTGGCGCCGCGGCTGATTAAATCCATCGACGGGGTGGAGCAACCCAGCGGCGCGGGCGAGCCGATGGGCCTGAACGAGAACAACCTGCGCCAATTGCGCAAAGCGATGTACGACGTGGTCAACGACCGCCGCGGCACCGGCTATCGCAGCCGCATCATCGACGACACGATGCGCATGGCGGGCAAGACCGGCACCAGTCAGGTGCGCAACATCACCGCCGCCGAACGCGCCCGTGGTGTGACCAGCAACGCCGACCTGCCGTGGGAGCGCCGCGACCACGCGCTGTTCGTGTGCTTCGCGCCCTACGACAAACCCAAATACGCGGCCTGCGTGCTGGTGGAACACGGGGGGGGCGGATCAACCGCCGCCGCCCCGATTGCGCGCGACGTGATGTTGCAGGCCATGGCCGGGGGCGAGCCGCCGCTCGAAGCCTACCCCAAGTCCGACCGGGGCCGCATCGCCACCCAGCAAGAAGAGCTGCGCGACACCGCGCCGGAAACCTCGGCCAGCGTAGCGGGAGACGATCAGGCATGAGCTATCTTGAGCATACGGTCAAATCCGTCCCCACGGGGCTGCGCAAGATCCTTTTCATGAACTGGCCGCTGGCGATCCTGTTGACCAGTGTCGCGGGCGTGGGGTTCTTGATGCTCTACTCGGTCGCTGGCGGGTCATTCTCCCCTTGGGCTGAACCGCAGATGAAGCGTTTTGGCATGGGCATTGCGATCATGTTTACCGTCGCGATGGTGCCGATCTGGCTCTGGCGCAATCTGTCGGGCGTGGCCTATGGGGCGACCTTGGTGCTACTGGTCGCGGTCGAACTCTTTGGCTCTGTCGGCATGGGCGCGCAGCGTTGGATCGACATCGGCTTTATGCGGTTGCAACCGTCGGAGCTGATGAAGATCACGCTGGTGCTGTTTCTGGCCGCCTATTACGACTGGCTGCCGGTCAAAAAGGTCTCGCGCCCCTTTTGGGTCCTGCTCCCGATCCTGATCATCGTGGTCCCCACCGCTTTGGTCCTGAAACAGCCCGACTTGGGCACCTCGATCCTGCTTTTGACCGCCGGGGGCGGGCTGATGTTCCTTGCAGGTGTGCATTGGGCCTATTTCGCCGCCGTCATCACCGCCGCCATCGGGCTGGTCACCGCCGTCTTCCAATCGCGCGGCACCCCGTGGCAACTGCTCAAAGATTACCAATACCGCCGCATCGACACTTTTCTCGACCCCAGCCAAGACCCGCTTGGCGCGGGCTACCACATCACCCAATCCAAGATCGCGCTCGGCTCGGGCGGCTGGTCTGGGCGTGGCTACATGCAGGGCACCCAGTCGCGGCTGAACTTCTTGCCCGAGAAACACACCGACTTTATCTTTACCACGCTGGCCGAAGAGTTCGGCTTCGTCGGCGGCGTCTCTCTGCTGGGGCTTTATGCGCTGATCATCCTGTTCTGCGTGGCCTCGGCGGTGAAGAACAAAGACCGGTTCTCAAGCCTGCTGACACTGGGCATCGCGCTCAACTTCTTTCTCTTTTTCGCCGTTAACATGTCGATGGTCATGGGGCTGGCCCCTGTGGTTGGCGTGCCGCTGCCGATGGTGAGCTATGGCGGCTCGGCCATGTTGGTGCTGCTTCTGGCCTTTGGGTTGGTGCAATCGGCGCATGTTCATAGACCGAGGTAATTCATGACGATCAATATTCTCTTCGCCGCCAAAGCCGAACGCTGGGACGGCTACGAAAAACCGTTGAACGACGCGCTGCGCAAGGCCCTGCCGGGGCGGGATTTCACACTCGCCACCGACCTGCCGCCCGAAGAGGTCGATTATATCGTCTATGCCCCCAACAGCGACTTGCAGGATTTCACCCCCTACACCCGCGCCAAAGCGGTGCTGAACCTCTGGGCCGGGGTGGAGGCGATCACCGGCAATGAGACCTTGAATATCCCGCTGACACGGATGGTCGATTTCGGCCTGACCCACGGCATGGTCGAATGGGTCACGGGCCATGTGCTGCGCCATCATCTGGGGATGGATGCGGACATTCTGCGCGAGGACGCTAAATGGGAGCCGCGCACCCCGCCACTGGCACGCGAACGGGGCGTGGCGGTGCTGGGCATCGGTGCGCTCGGCCAAGCGGTAGCCGCAGCGTTGGTGGGTCTTGGCTTCGATGTGACCGGCTGGTCGCGCAGCGAAAAGCAGATCGAGGGCGTGCGCTGCCTGCATGGCGATGCGGGCCTGACAGAAACGCTGAAACGGGCCGAGATCGCCGTGCTGCTGATGCCCGACACCCCCGCCACGCGAGATGTGCTAAATGCCGAGACACTGGCGCAGATGCTCAAAGGCGCGTTCATCATCAACCCCGGTCGTGGCCCGCTGATTGATGATGACGCCCTGCTTGCCGCGCTCGACAGCGGGCAGATTGCCCATGCCACGCTGGATGTCTTCCGCGTGGAACCGCTGCCTGAGGATCACCCCTACTGGGCGCATCCGCGCGTCACCGTGACCCCGCATCTCGCGGCGGCCACGCGCAATGAGACGGCCTCGGAAGTCATCGCCGAGAACATCCGCCGCAGTGAGGCCGGAGAGCCTCTGCTACATCTGGTAGACCGCGACCGGGGGTACTAACCCCCGGCCGCGTCAAGGCTCAGGCCGCCAGCCCGCGCCCTTTGAGCAGCGCCTCCACCCCCGGCAGTCGCCCCCGGAACGCGGTATAAAGCTCTGCCGGATCGCGGCTGCCGCCGGTCGATAGGATGTGGGTCTCCAACGCTTCGGCGCGCTCCGCGTCAAAGGCGCCGCCCGCTTCTTCGAAGGCGGCGAAAGCGTCGGCGTCCATCACCTCGGACCACATGTAGCTGTAATAGGCGCTGGAATATCCGTCACCCGAGAAGACATGCGCGAATTGCGGCGTGGCGTGGCGCATCCGGATCGCCTGAGGCATGCCGATGCTGCTGAGCACCTCGGCCTGTTTCGCCATCGGATCGGCGGGCGGGGCACCGTCGTGGAACTCTAGATCGACGAGGGCCGAGGCGATATATTCCACCGTCTGGAACCCCATGTCGAAGGTCGACGCCGCCAGCACCTTGTCCAACATCTCACGCGGCATCGGCTCGCCCGTGCGGGCGTGGGTGGCGAATTTCTGCAAGACCTCGGGCTGGTCCAGCCAATGCTCATAAAGCTGGCTGGGCAATTCCACAAAGTCCCGCGCCACCGAGGTGCCGCTGACGCTTTCATAGGTCACGTCCGACAGCATCTGGTGTAGCGCATGGCCGAATTCGTGAAACAGCGTGCGCGCGTCGTCATAGGACAGCAGCGCCGGGTCGCCCTTGGCGAAATTGCAGACGTTGATCACCACCGGCGCCTGCGCGCGGGGGAACTTCGCTTGGCTCCGCATAGCCGAACACCATGCGCCCGAACGCTTCGAGCCGCGCGCGAAGTAATCGCCGATAAAGACCGCCACATGCTTGCCGTTCCGCGTCACCTCCCACGCCCGGCAGTCGGCGTGGTAGAGCGGCACGTCGAGCGGCGCGAACGCCAAGCCGAACAACCGGTTGGCACAGTCAAAGGCCGCGTCGATCATCCGATCGAGCTGGAAATAGGGTTTCAGCGCCGCCTCATCGAGGTCATGCTCTGCCGCGCGGCGCTTTTCGGCGTAGTAGCGCCAATCCCATGGCTCCAGCGCCCCGTTCACGCCGTCCTCGCGCATCAGCGCGGTCAACACCTCGGCATCGGCGTCGGCCTGCGCCTTGGCAGGTTTCCAAACCGACATCAGCAAGTCGCGCACGGCGTCCGGCGTCTTGGCCATTTCGGTTTCCAGCTTGTAGGCGGCGAAATTTTCATAGCCCAGAAGTTCCGCCCGCTCCTTGCGCAGGACCAGCGTTTCGGCAGCGATGTCGCGGTTGTCGGTTTCCCCGCCATTCGCACCGCGTGCTTCCCACGCACGAAACGCCTTTTCGCGCAGGTCGCGACGGTCTGAGAATTGCAGGAAGGGTGTGATCAGCGACCGCGAGAGCGTGACCACCGGGCCCTCCGCGCCCTTCTCCTTGCCCGCCGCGCGAGCGGCGTCGAGCGCGAAATCCGGCAGGCCGGTCAGATCGCCCTCCGACAGCGGCATGAACCAGTCCCGCTCATCGGCCAGCAGGTTTTGCGTGAACTGCGTGCCGAGCACCGCCAGCCGCGCCTTGATCTCTTTCATCCGCTCGGCGGCCGCCCCGGTCAACGCCGCGCCAGAGCGGACGAAGCCGCGATGCGTCAGCATCAGCACGCGGGCCTGCTCCTCGGTCAGATCGAGCGTGTCGCGGGCCTCCCAGATGGCAGCGATGCGGGCAAAGAGCTTGGTGTTGCCCGAGATCGCCGATTGATGCGCGGCGAGCTTGGGCGAGAAATCGCGCTGCAACGCCTCGCGCGCGCCGTTGCTGTCGGCCCCCGCGACGGTGAAGAACACGCTCAGCACCTTGTCGAGCGCGTCGCCGGATGCTTCGAGCGCCTCGATCGTATTGGCAAAGCTGGGCGCCGCGGGGTTCTCTGCGATGGCGTCGATCTCGGCCCGGTGGGCGGTCAATGCCTCCTCAAGCGCGGGGGCGAAATCATCGTCTGAAATGCGGTCAAAGGGGGCGATGCCGAAGGGCGTGTTCCAGTCAGCGAGCAGCGGATTTGTCATGTAAATCTCCTTTGCGCTCTAGATGGGGCGCGGGGAGGAGACTTGCAATCACCCGCCGCAGGTTTCGCAGCCCGCCCGCCGCTTGAGCCCGATCTTGCGGGTCTCACCGTAAAGCCCGTCGTAGATCATCATCTCGCCGCGCAGCACGCTGCCCGCGCCGGTGATCAGCTTAACCGCCTCAAGCGCCATCATCGTGCCGATCACGCCGGGCAGCGGCCCGATCACCCCGGCCTCGGCACAGGAGGGTGCCAGCCCCGCGGCAGGCGCTTGCGGAAAAATGCAGCGATAGCAGGGCGCACCGCGCGCGGGATCAAAGATGCTGAGCTGCCCCTCCCACTGGCTGAGCGCGCCTGAAATTAGTGGCTTACCAGCCGCGACACAGGCGGCATTGACCCGGTAACGGGTGTCGAAATTATCGGTCCCGTCGAGCACGAGGTCATAGTCTGCCACCAGTTCGGCGGCGATCTCGTCGCTGAGGCGACGGTGGTAGGGGCGCACGGTGATATGGGGGTTTTGCGCCAGCATCTCGGCTTGGGCCGAGAAGACCTTGGGCGTGCCGATGGCCGCGTCTTTGTGGATTACCTGCCGTTGCAGGTTCGCGTTCTCGACCGTGTCGTCGTCGATCACCCCGATGGTGCCAACGCCCGCCGCCGCGAGATATTGCAGCGCCGGCGCGCCGAGGCCACCCGCCCCCACGACAAGCACCTTGGCGTTTTTCAACGCCTTTTGCCCGGCCCCGCCGACCTCGCGTAGTACGATATGGCGGGCATAACGGTTGAGTTCACTGTCCGAGAAACGGCCCGAGGTCTGGGGCGCCGCCGGTTCGCGCGGTGTGGCGCGGGCGCGCAGGGTTGCCAGCCCCTGCCGGTAGAGCATCACCAGCGCAACGAAGCCGCCCAGCAGCAGCCAAGGCGCGGCGCTGCCCCCGGTGGCCAGCCGCAGCGGGTGCGTGGCCGGAAAGACCAGATGCAGCGCCACCAAAGCCAGATACATAACCGCAACCAGCCCCGCACGTAGCCCGCGCGGCAGGCCGAGAAACCCGCCGCCAAACCAAAGAGCGGCAGCGATGATTAAAACCGCCAGCATCAGAGCGCCCCCGTCGAGCCGAAACCGCCCGCGCCGCGCGGGGTTTCATCAAGGCTGTCGGCCAGATCGAACCCCGCCTGCATCACCGGGGCCGCGACCATCTGTGCGATGCGCATGCCGTGTTCGACGGTAAACGCCTCTTGCCCCATATTGCCCATGATCACCCCCACGATGCCGCGATAATCGCTGTCGATGGTGCCGGGGCTGTTGATCAAGGTGATCCCATGTTTCAGCGCAAGGCCCGAGCGCGGGCGGATCTGCACCTCGAACCCCTGCGGGATCGCCATATGCAATCCGGTCGAGATCAGCGCCCGCGCGCCGGGGGCCAGCGTGACCGGACCGTCGGGCAGATTGGCCCGCAGGTCCGCGCCGGCCGCGCCTGCGCTTTCATAGGCGGGCAGTGGCAGGCTGCGGTCCGCGCCCTCGGCCCAGCAAAGTTTGATCGTGGTCATAGCTTCCCCTTAGGCAAGTGCTGCGGCGATGCGTTCGGCCAGACGGGTGGCCACGGCATCCTTGCCCATGCGCGGCCAGTCCTCTGCGCCCGCGTCGGTGATCAGCGTCACGGCATTCTCGCGGCCGCCCATGATGCCGTTGGCGGGGGAAACGTCGTTGGCAACGATCCAGTCACAGCCCTTGCGCGCGCGTTTCGCGGTGGCATGGGCCAGCACATCGTCGGTCTCTGCCGCGAAGCCCACGACGAGCGCGGGGCGGCCTTCGCTGCGCTGGCTGATGGTTTTCAAGATGTCGGGGTTTTCCGCGAATTTGAGACTGGGCAGCCCGTCTTTGGATTTCTTCAGCTTGCGGTCCCCGGCCCCCTGCACGTGCCAATCGGCCACCGCAGCGGCAAAGACGGCGGCATCGGCGGGCAGTGCGGCGTCTACCGCCTGCATCATCTCTTGCGCCGTTTGCACGGGCACCACCTTGACCCCCTCGGGCGGCGCAACCTCTGCCGGGCCGGTGACAAAGGTCACATCTGCTCCCAAAGCCCTGAGCGCGCGCGCGATGGCCGTGCCCTGCGCACCAGAAGAGCGGTTGGCGATGTAGCGCACCGGGTCGATCGGCTCATGGGTCGGGCCGGAGGTAACGAGGATGCGTTTGCCCTTGAGGGGTCCGTTGCCAAGCTGGGCCTCAACAGCGGCGACAATCTCAAGCGGTTCGGCCATGCGCCCCGGTCCAAATTCGCCGCAGGCCATGTCACCGTCATTCGGGCCCACCATGGTGATGCCATCGCCGCGCAACGTGGCGATGTTGCGCTGTGTCGCGGGGTGCTGCCACATGCGCACATTCATCGCAGGCGCCAGCAATACGGGCGTGTCGGTGGCCAACAGCAGGGTCGAGGCCAGATCATTCGCCGCACCCTGCGCCATCTTGGCCATCAGATCAGCCGTGGCGGGGGCGACCACCAGCAGGTCTGCCGCGCGGCTAAGTTGAATATGGCCCATCTCGGCCTCATCCCCCAGGTCGAAAAGATCGCGAAACACCTTCACCCCGGTCAGGGCAGAGACGGAAAGCGGGGTGACGAACTCTTCGCCTGCGCGGGTCAAAACCGGGGTCACCTTGGCCCCGCGTTCGCGCAGGCGGCGGATCAGATCGAGGGATTTATAGGCGGCAATGCCACCGCCGATGATCAGCAGAATATGTTTGCCCGACAGCATAAAGGCCCCCCGTTTGCGTTCGGGAGACCTTAATCCGGGGCGGCGAAATCTGCCAGCCCCGGTGGGCATCGCTTAAGGGGGTCAGGCGAGAAAGGCAAAAACCTCGCGTGATTGCAGTTCAAGCGACTTGCGCATTTTGCCAAAGGCCGCGGCCTCAAGCTGGCGCACCCGCTCTTTGCTGAGGCTCAGCTCATCCCCGAGGCTTTCCAAGGTGCGGGCAGGGTCGCGCAATTTGCGCTCGCGCACGATGAACTGCTCCCGTTCAGACAGCCCCTGCATGGCCGTCAGCAGCCAGTTGCGCAGTTGCGCGGTGTCGTGGCTTTCTTCGACACGTTCCGCGGCCTGCGCGCTTTCGTCGGCCAGCGCTTCAATCCACTCGCGGCCTTCGTCCTCAGCCGATTGCGTGGCGTTCAGCGAATAGTCAGAGCCCGACAGACGCCCTTCCATCATCTCGACATCATGCAACGGCACGCCGATCTCGGTCGAGATCATCTGGCGCAGCTGGTGCTTGTCCAATGTCTCGCCCATGGCCGTGGCTTCGCGCTCCAACCGGGCCTGCACGCGGCGCATGTTGAAAAACAGGGATTTCTGCGAGGAGGTCGAACCGGTCCGTACCATCGACCAGTTGCGCATCACATGATCCTGAATGCTCGCCTTGATCCACCAGACCGCATAGGTCGAGAACCGCACGCCGCGGTCGGGGTCGAATTTGTCGGCGGCTTTCATCAGGCCCAGACCAGCCTCTTGGATCAAATCGTTCATCGGCGCGCCGTAACGCTTGAATTTGCCCGCCATTGAGATCGCCAAACGCATGTAGGCGGTGATCAAACGATGCAGAGCGGCCTCATCCCGCTGATCGCGCCACGCATAGGCCAATTCCAACTCTGTCTCGGCGTCGAGCAATTCGGCCTTCATTGCGGTGCGGGTGAGTGAAAATTCGCGAGCGGTCTGCAATGACATTTGGTATCCCCCTTGAGAAATGCGTGGCGCACCTTGTGATGGGCCGTTGGTGGAGATACGCAGAGACATGCCATTTGGTTCAAATATTTGGTGAGAAGATGTTGCCTAGAACTACCTTTGCCCTAGGCGGGGCGGCCTCGGGCAAGTCGGAATGGGCTGAGAGCCTCGTAAATTCCTATGGTTTGCCAAAGACTTACCTTGCCACCGGACGCATTTGGGATGACGAAGTTCAAGAACGCGTGAAAAAGCATCAAGCAAGACGTGATGCAGGATGGCGCACCGTTGAATGCCCGCTCGATCTGACCGAACCGCTGGCAAAATTGCCCGCAGGCGAAATCGTGCTGATCGACTGCGCGACCATGTGGCTTAGCAATCATTTGATGGAAGACAGCGATCTAATGACCGCTCAGGCACAGCTTTTGACGGCTCTACAAGCCTGTGCCGCGCATTGGGTCATCGTCTCGAACGAGGTCGGCCAAGGCATCGTGCCCGAGAACGCTATGGCGCGGCAGTTCCGCGAGGCGCAGGGGCGGCTCAACATCGCCTTGGCCGCCGAGGCGGACACCGTGGTGCAGGTCGTCGTTGGCCTGCCGCAACTGCTGAAAGGGGAAATGCCATGACCATCTGGCACTGGGTGCGCCACGGCCCGACCCATGAGAAAAACTTCGTCGGTTGGCGCGATGTCCCGGCCGACCTTTCCGATGCCCCCCGTCTGGCACGTTTGAACTTGCACCTGCCTGATGACGCGCTGCTTGTGTCCTCGGACCTGATGCGCGCGGTGGATACGGCGGATGCGCTCGCCCAGCCCAAGCGCCGCCGCCTGCCCCATGAACACGGGCTGCGCGAACTGCATTTCGGCGCTTGGGACGGGCTGCATTTTTCCGAAGTTGCCGCGCGTGACCCCGACCTCAGTCGCGCCTATTGGGAGACGCCCGGCGATGTCGCGGCCCCCGAAGGGGAAAGCTGGAACCAGACCAAGGCCCGCGTCGACCGAGTGGTGGCACGGATCAACGCGGCCCACCCCAACGCCCATGTGATCGCAGTGGCGCATTTCGGGGTGATCCTCACGCAGGTCCAACAGGCCCAAGGCGGCGGCCCGCTTGAGGCGATGGCCCATAAGATCGACAATCTCTCGGTCACGCATTTGGTACATGAAAGCGGCACTTGGCGGATCAACGGCATTAATCACACGCCCTAGCCTGCACCGCCGCACAAAGGGCTTTGCTTGGCGACCTGCTTCTGCCTAATTTCGCCTATGACATATGATCTTTATATCGGCGATCGCACCTTCTCCAGTTGGTCCCTCAGGGGATGGCTGATGCTTGAGAAATTCGGTCTGCCCTATCGCGCGCATCTGGTCGGCCTCTACAGTGGGACCATGGCCCAAGACCTTGCCCCCCTCGCCCCGGCGCGGTTGGTGCCTGCCTTGCGTCTGCCCGACGGCACTGTGGTGGGAGAGACGCTGGCCATGGCCGAAACGCTGGCCGAACGGAATCCCGATGCCGGGCTCTGGCCCGCTGATCCAGCCGCCCGGGCCACGGCGCGCTGGCTATGTGCTGCGATGGCTTCCGGCTTCGGCGCGCTGCGCGGAGCCTGCCCGATGCAATTGCAACATGTGTGGGAAGGGTTCGACCCGGATGCCGACACCCGGCAAGACCTAGAGCGCATCGAAGACCTGTGGCGACATGCCCGCAGCCAATCGCGCAGCGCAGTGCCGTGGCTTTTCGGGACCTACTCGCTCGCTGACGTATTCTATGCCCCGGTTGCCGCGCGGATCGTCGGCTATGACCTGCCTGTCTCGGCTGATGCGCGGGCCTATTGCGACGCCACAATCCATGATCCGGCCTTCAAAACATGGCGCGCTGCCGGGTTGGAAACCGCGTATGAGCCGTTTCCCTATGAGCTTGGTTTGCCCAAACGGGACTGGCCCGTCGCTAAGGCGGCCTAAGACCTGCATTAACCATTCCTAAACCCGTCTTGCCTATCGATTAACCATAGCAAGGCGGGAGAGTGGGCAATGGTATCGCGGGCCTATACGGTCGCATTTCAGGGGGTTGAGGCGCGCATTGTCGAGGTGCAATGCGCGGTCACTGCGGGCCTGCCCGGTTTCTCTATCGTCGGACTGGCGGACAAGGCCGTGTCAGAAGCGCGCGACCGGGTGCGCACCGCGCTCAGCGCCATGGCCATCGCATTGCCGTCAAAACGCATCACCGTGAACCTCTCCCCAGCAGACCTGCTCAAGGAGGGCAGTCACTTCGATCTGCCCATCGCACTGGCACTTCTGTCAGCACTCGACATCCTGCCAGAGGACATCACCCAGAATGTGGTCGCCTTGGGAGAGCTTTCGCTCGACGGCACGCTGATGCCGGTCGTCGGTGCCCTCCCCGCGGCGATGGCTGCCGCCACCCACGACCGCAGCCTTCTATGCCCCGCAGGATCGGGAGCAGAGGCCGCTTGGGTCGGCAACACACAGATCATCGCCGCGGCCAATCTAGGCGACGTTGTTCGCCACTACACAGGCCAAGTGCCAATCACCCCCGCAGAGCCGGGGGAAGTGCCATTGACTGCGGCAGGCCGCGATCTACGCGAAGTCAAAGGTCAGGAACGCGCCAAACGCGCGCTGGAAATCGCCGCCGCCGGACGGCACCACCTAATGTTGGTCGGCACGCCGGGTTCGGGCAAATCCATGCTGGCCGCGCGGCTGCCGGGCATCCTGCCGCCGCTTACCGCGACCGAGGCGCTGGAGACGTCGATGATCCACTCCCTCGCCGGGCTTCTAGATGAGGGGGGCATTTCCCGCAGCCGCCCCTTTCGCGAGCCGCATCACACGGCCTCGATGGCCGCGATCATCGGCGGCGGACGCCAAGCACGACCGGGTGAGGCATCCCTCGCGCATAATGGCGTGCTGTTCATGGATGAGTTTCCAGAGTTCAATCGCACGGTCCTCGAAACCCTGCGCCAGCCAATCGAGACTGGCAAGGTCATGATCGCGCGCGCCAACGCCCATGTGAAATACCCCTGCCGCTTCATGCTGGTGGCCGCAGCAAACCCGTGTAAATGCGGTTATCTGCCCGATCCGGCCCGCGCCTGCGCCCGCGTCCCGGCCTGCGGCGAAGACTACCTAGGCCGCATTTCGGGCCCGCTGATGGACCGTTTCGACCTGCGTGTCGACGTGCCCCCCGTCAGCTACAGTGACCTCAACCTGCCCGCCAACGGCGACACCTCTGCCGAGGTTGCGGCAAGAGTCGCTGCCGCGCGGGCGCTCCAATCAACCCGCTACGCCCAGCATGACGGCATATCGGCCAATGCCGACGCGGCGGGGGAATTGCTCGAAACAGTCGGCAGCCCGGATGCGGAAGCGCGCGACCTGCTGCTGCGTGCGGCTGAACGGTTTTGCCTCTCCGCGCGTGGGTATCACCGGGTCATGCGCGTGGCCCGCACCATCGCCGATCTCGAGGGCGCCGCCGAGGTGCGCCGCCCCCATATGGCCGAAGCGATCAGCTTTCGCCTGCCCGACCTGGCGGCAAGGCGTTGATCCACCCGGCCAGGGTCGCAAGGGTCTCCCGCGCCTCCGGCAGGTGGTTTTGGAACAGCGGCCAAACATGCGGCAGATCATGGACCTCTTGAAAGGTGACCGGCACCTGCGCGTCGCGCAAACGGGCCGCCAAGCGGCGGCTGTCGTCGCGTAGGATTTCGCTGTCACTTACGGTAAGCCAGACCGGCGGCGCCCCATTGAAATCCGCGAGGATTGGACTTGCCCGCGGGCTCTCTGCGCTCTGCCCCCGCAGATATAGCCGCGCCATCTCTGCCGCGCGGGCGGCGGGCAACAACACGTCACTTTCGGCATTCTGCGTGAAGCTCGCGCCGGAAAAGGTCATGTCCAACAAGGGGGAAAGCCCGAAGACGCCCGCAGGCAGCGCCGCGCCTTCGCGGCAAAGCTCCGCCAAAAGATCAAAGACCAAAGCACCGCCCGCGCTGTCGCCGCCAATCACGATGTCCCGCGCGGCGATGCCTGTCCGACACAGCGCGTCCCAAGCCGCGCGGATGTCTTCCGCAGGTTTGGGAAAGGCCGCCTCCGGCACCCGCGCATAGCGCGGCAGCACCGCCTGTGCGCCCGTCAGCAGCGCCAAACGCGCGACCATGGCACGGTGGGTTTCCGGGCTGCCGAAAACAAATCCACCGCCATGGATGTAGAGGATCACGCGACCATTCGAGGGGCCCTGTGGCGTAAGCCAAAGCGCCGAACCCGCCCCCGGAAAGCCCCGCCATTCGGCAGAGACATCGCCCGGCCCTTTGAAAAAGAGCCGCGCCTGCATCTCCATCGTGGCCCGCAGCATTTGAGGGTTTGCGCGCGCCAACAAAGGCTTCTCTGTCAGACGCAGGCAGCGGTTCAAAAGTTGCTGGCGCAGGCTCACCCGCGGCGGGCCTCGATCGCCTCCCAGATTTTGCCGGCGATATTCTCGCCGTCGAACCGTTCCAGTTCCTGAATGCCGGTGGGAGAAGTCACGTTGATTTCGGTCAAATAGTCGCCGATGACATCGATACCGACGAAGACCTGACCCTTTTCTTTCAGCAATGGGCCAATGGCGGCGCAAATCTCCAGATCGCGCTCGGTCAACCCGACCTTCTCTGGTCGCCCGCCGACATGCATATTCGACCGCGTTTCGCCTTCCGCCGGTACGCGGTTGATCGCGCCTACTGGCTCCCCGTCCACAAGGATGACGCGCTTGTCGCCTTTCGACACGGCAGGCAGGAATTTCTGAACGATCAGCGGCTCCCGAGAGAAACCGGTGAACAGCTCATGCAACGAGGTAAGGTTGCGGTCATTGGCATCCAGCCGGAACACCCCGGCGCCGCCATTGCCATAGAGCGGCTTCAAGATCACATCGCCGTGCTTCGCCTTGAAGGCTTTGATGGTCGATAGATCCCGCGCAATGGTGGTGGGCGGCGTCAGGTCGGGGAAATCGAGAACCAAAAGTTTCTCGGGATAGTTGCGCACCCAGAAGGGATCGTTGACCACCAATGTGGTGTCTTTCAGCCGGTCCAGCAAATGGGTCGAGGTAATGTAGTGCATGTCGAAAGGCGGGTCTTGGCGCAGCCAAACCACGTCGAAATCGGCCAGATCGACCTCTCGCTCCTCTCCGAACTGGGCATGATCGCCCTGCACGCGCTGCACGGTAAAATCATAGCCACGCGCGGTGATCCGCCCCTCTTGGTACGCCAGATGATCGGGTGTGTAAAAGAACAGCTCATGCCCCCGCGCCTGTGCTTCTTCGGCCAGCCGAAAGCTGCTGTCGGCGTTGATGTTCACGTCCCCGATCGGGTCCATTTGAAAGGCGATTTTCATCGGCGTCTCCCCGCTGCTAACCTTTATCGTGATCCGACCCGGACCGACGGTGCAGGCGTTTGGGATCGCTACTTAGATGGCGCAGCAGGGGCCTATACGCAATGGGTCAGCCGTGGCCAAAAGCGTTTTCGATGATTTCCGTGGCTCCCTGCCCATCGACAAGCGCCACGTCAAAGCGCACTTCGGTCAGGCTGCCAGCAGGTTCACCGGCAAGGAATTCTTCGGCAGAGCGGTAAATGCGTTGCATCTGTCGGGCGGAGAGGCTTTCAGCGGCACGCGCGAAACTTCGGCTTTGCTTCACTTCGACAAAGATCAGGGCAGCCCCATCGCGCAGGATCAGGTCAATCTCTCCGGCGCGGCCACGCCAGCGGCGGCGCGCGATGGCAAAGCCGCGTCTTTCGTAGTCTTGCGCGATCCTATTTTCGGCTGCGATCCCGGCATGATAGGCCATGCGGCCCCGTTGGCGTTTGGCCGCAGTTCGCATCATTCCTGTGTCACCCTGCGCCATGTTCGTTACTCCGACCGTTGTCCTAACCTTTGCCGAGCGCCAATGCCGCCTGATAGACTTGCCGCCGTGGCAGGCCATGGGCCTGCGCCACCAAATCGACAGCGTCACGCATCGACATCTCTTTAAGCGCCCGTTGCAAATCTGTTTCTAGGTCAAGGTGATTAACAGACTCTGAACGGCTTCGATCAATAAGAACGACCACTTCGCCTTTTGGCGATTGGCCCTGATAGGTCTCTGCAAGGTTTTCAAGCGTATCGCGTTGAATCTCTTCGAACTTCTTGGTCAACTCTCGGCACATGGCTGCTTTACGCCCCGCGCCCAGCGCGGTTGCCGCATCGCGCAGCATGGCCCCAAGCCGTTTGGGTGATTCGTAAAATACCAAGGTTCCCGGCACGTCGCGCAGCTTTTCCAGCGCCGCGATCCGTGCGGATTTACTATTGGGCAGGAAGCCTGCGAAGAAAAACGCATCCGTCGGCAGGCCGCCCAGCGCCAGCGCGGTCAGCACCGCCGAGGGCCCCGGTGCGCAGGTCTGCATCACCCCCGCCTCGGCGGCGGCACGGCTAAGCTCGAAGCCCGGATCGGCGATCAGGGGCATGCCCGCCTCTGACGCATAGGCGACCGATTTGCCCTCACGGACCGCCGCGATAAGCCGCTCTTGCACGGATGGGCCGCTGTGGTCGTGCAGGGCGATCACCTTGCGTCCATTAAGCGGCACCCCGTGGATTTCCATAAGCCTGCGCAGGCTGCGCGTGTCTTCGGCCGCAAGCAGATCCGCCGCGGCGAGCGTGTCCAGCGCACGCAGCGTGATATCGCGTGCGGTGCCGATTGGGACGCCCACGAAATAAAGTCCTGGGGCTAGATCTGTCTTGAGGAATTTCAACGCTGGACCCGCCTTTCGCAGTGACTATGATCGCGGCCATGTTCCGGCGACCGTCGTCGTCTTGCCACCACCGGGGAGTGAATACAAATGATTGCCTGTTTCCGAGCCTTCCGCAAGAAGATGCACCTGCTCTTATTGCCTCTATTCGCGGTCCTGCTGGCGGCCTGTCAGCCCGTCGCCATCGGCGGCGCCAATTCCGGCGGCCCGCGCATTGACCCCTCTGCCCCCGTTCCTGTCGCGCTTTTGGTGCCGCGCGGTGGCTCTGCTAGCGATGAGTTGCTGGCCAAAAACCTTGAGAATGCTGCGCGTCTTGCGATGCGCGACCTTGGCGGCGTCGAGATTGACCTGCGCGTCTATGGCACCGCGGGCAACGCCAGCAAAGCCGCTGCCGCTGCCTCTCAGGCGGTGAATGAAGGGGCCAAGATCATCCTCGGGCCGGTTTACGGCGAGGCGGCCAATGCGGCCGGCGTGGCGGTGGCCTCTTCCGGGGTCAATGTGATCTCTTTCTCGAACAACCCGACCATCGCGGGCGGCAATGTCTTCGTGCTTGGGCCGACCTTTGCCAATACCGCCAACCGTTTGGTGAGCTTTGCCAAGCGCAATGGCAAAGACAAAATGGTCGTGCTGCATGGTCAAGACCTTGCCGGTCAACTGGGCCGTGATGCGATTGTTCAGGCGATCAGCGCCAATGGCGCGACACTGGCGGGCACCGTGGATTACGCGTTGAGCCAAGAGTCGGTCGTGGCTGCCGTGCCGCGGGTCAAGGCGACGATCGAAGGCAGTGGCGCGAATGCGCTGTTCCTCACAACGTCCTCGGCCAGTGCCCTGCCACTTTTCGCAGAGCTGCTGCCCGAAGCTGGGATCCAATCGGCGACCACACAATATGTCGGCCTGACCCGTTGGGACATCCCGCAGCAAACGCTGGCCCTACCCGGCGTGCAGGGCGGCTGGTTTGCCCTGCCAGACACAGCGGCAAGCGGTGCCTTCTCCAACCGCTACAAAGCGGCCTATGGCAGCGACCCCCATCCTTTGGCCGGGCTGGCCTTTGACGGGATCGCGGCGATCGGGTCCTTGGTAAAGAGCGGCAAATCCAACGCGCTTTCCGGTGCGGCCCTCACCCAAGGGGCGGGTTTCCAAGGGGCCAGCGGCATCTTCCGTCTGCGCCGCGATGGCGCCAATGAACGTGCGCTGGCCGTGGCCACGATCCGCAACAACCGGGTTGTCGTGCTAGACCCAGCGCCGCGCGGCTTTGGCGGGGCTGGTTTCTGAATTGGACCTCGCGAAACCGACAACAACATCAGGCGCGCGTCGACACCCGCGCCTGATTTGCGCGCCCGAACAAATCTTTGACGATACAGCCGTCTGGCAGGCCCTTTCGCAACGCGATAGCACGCTGGAAGGTGCCGCGCTGCGGGCCGAGATCGTCCCCCTCATCCAAGAAGCCCAGCAGGCAGGCCGCAAGGCAATCGCCGCGGGCTTTGCGGAATCGCCCTTTGATGCGCGGGCGATGACCTCTTCCTACACCTATCTTACCGACCAACTGCTGCGCTGCGTCTTGCAGATTGCCACGCAGGTTCTGCACCCCAATCCGAACCCGACCGAGGGTGAACGGCTCGCCATGATCGGCGTGGGCGGCTATGGCCGGGGAGAGATGGCGCCCTTTTCCGATGTCGATCTGCTTTTCCTCATCCCCTACAAGGCCACCGCTTGGTCGGAGAGCGTGATTGAATCGATGCTCTATATCCTGTGGGATTTGAAGCTGAAGGTAGGTCACGCCACCCGCACCATCGAAGATTGCCTGCGGCTTGGGGCCGATGACTACACCATCCAGACCGCTCTGCTGGAAAACCGGTTCATCGATGGCGATCTCACCCTCGCCCAAGAGCTTTCCGAACGCCTTAAGAACGACCTCTTTTCGGGCGCCGGGAAGGATTTCATCGAAGCCAAGCTGGAGGAGCGCGACAACCGCCACCTGAAACAGGGTGAGCGCTATATGGTCGAGCCCAACGTCAAGGAAGGCAAAGGCGGGCTGCGCGATCTGCATTCACTCTTTTGGATTGCCAAGTTCATCCATGACGTGGACCGGGTCGCCGATCTGGTCGATCTCGGTGTCTTTCGCGCCGATGAATACGACACCTTCCGCGAGGCCGAGGCCTTTCTCTGGGCCGTGCGCGGGCATCTTCACCTGATTGCAGGTCGCGCGACGGAACAGTTGACCTTTGACATGCAGGTGCAGGTTGCCCAAGCGATGGGCTATCAGGATATCGGGGGCCGGCGGGGCGTCGAGATCTTCATGCAGGCCTATTTCCGCCACGCAACGGCGGTGGGGGATCTGACCCGTATCTTTGTCAGCGGGCTTGAAGCGTCGCATATGAAGGCCGAGCCGCTGCTGGAGCGCATCTTTCGCCGCCGCCCGAAAATGCGCGAGGGGTTTCAGGTGGTCCACAACCGCATCGCGCTAAAGGACGACCAAGAGTTTCTGCAAGACAAGTTGAACCTGCTGCGGATCTTTGAAGAAGCGCTGCGCACGGGGATGCTGATCCACCCGGACGCAATGCGGCTGATTAAAGCCAACCTCGCGCTGATCGACGATGACATGCGCCGCACACCCGAGGCGCGGCGCATCTTCCTTGATCTGCTGTTGAAACACGGCAATCCTGAACGCTCCCTGCGGCGGATGAACGAATTGGGCGTCTTGGGCGCCTTCATCCCTGAGTTTGAGCCCATCGTGGCGATGATGCAGTTCAATATGTACCACTCCTACACCGTGGACGAACATACCATCCAGTGCATTGCCAACCTCGCCCGGATCGAAAAAGGCGAGCTGGAAGAAGAACTGCCCGTTGCCTCTTCGATCCTGAAGCGCGGGGTCAATCGCAAGGTGCTTTATGTGGCACTGCTGCTGCATGACATCGGCAAAGGGCGGCCCGAGGATCATTCGATCATCGGCGCGAAACTCGCGCGGCGCATCGGCCCGCGGCTGGGGCTGAAACGCGATGAGGTCGACACCGTGGAATGGCTGGTGCGCTATCACCTTCTGATGTCTGACATGGCCCAGAAACGTGACATCGCCGATCCGCGCACGGTGCGCGATTTTGCCAAGGCGGTACAGACGGTCAAACGGCTCGACCTGCTCTGTGTGCTGACGGTCTGCGACATTCGCGGCGTCGGGCCGAACACGTGGAACAATTGGAAAGCGGTGCTGATCCGGGCCCTCTATCGCCAGACCGAGCGGGCACTTGAAACCGGGCTTGAAGATCTCAACCGCGAGAACCGGGGGGCGGAGGCCAAGAAAGCCCTGCGCGCCGCGCTTTCCGACTGGCCGCGCAAGCTTTTGCAGCAAGAGACCGCCCGCCACTACCCGCCCTATTGGCAGGGTCTGCATGTCACCGCCCATGTCGCCTTTGCGGAACTGCTGCGCGACATCGGCAACGATGATATCCGCATCGACCTGCACCCGGATGAGGATCGCGGTGCCACCCGCGCCAGCTTTGTCATGGCCGATCATCCGGGCATCTTTGCTCGGCTTGCGGGGGCGCTTGCACTGGTCGGGGCCAATGTCGTCGACGCGCGCAGCTATACCACCAAAGACGGTTTCGTGACCGATGCCTTCTGGATTCAGGACAGCGAAGGCAACGCCTATGAAGCTTCGCGTCTGCCGCGCCTGCGCGACACGATCGAAAAGACCCTCCGCGGTGAAATCGTCGCCCGCGATGCGCTGAAATCGCGCGATAAGGTCAAGAAACGCGAACGCGCTTTTAAGGTGCCGACCCATATTACTTTCGACAACGAAGGGTCTGAAATCTATACGATCATCGAGGTCGACACCCGCGACCGGCCCGGCCTTCTTTATGATCTGACCCGCACCTTGGCTGGCTCGAACGTCTATATTGCCAACGCCGTGATCGCGACCTTTGGCGAGCAGGTGGTCGATACCTTCTACGTCAAAGACATGTTCGGCCTGAAATACTACACCGAGGCCAAGCAGCGGACCTTGGAAAAGCGCCTGCGCGAAGCGATTGCCGCAGGGGTTGAGCGGGCCGAGGGCTAGGGTTCCTTCGGCACGCTTTGACTGGCAAAATCCCGCCACCCTCTATTTCCGCGCTTTGCTTTTGACATGGGATCCTCAAAATCCCTTTCAACCCGGCAGAAGCGCGGGATTCCATGAATGAGGGACATATGAGCGTCAAACGCGCAGCACTGCCGAACCGGGGCCTGATGGCCCTTTGCGCCACACTTCTTTTGACGGCAGCCTGCGCCAAAGCGCCTGACATCCCGCAGCCCTATGATTTCTCAGGAATAGATCCGCAGCGCCATTTCATGGCCGTGCAGACAGCCCAAGACATGCGCGCCAAGGGCCAACGTGTTTGGTGCGTGCCCTTTGCCCGCAATGTCAGCGGCATCCAGATTCGCGGCAATGCGGAAACGTGGTGGGACAAGGCCAAGGGGCTTTATCCGCGCGGTGATGAGCCGGTGGTCGGTGCCGTTATGGCGTTTAGCGGGACCAGCTCGTTGCCGATGGGGCATATCGCTGTGGTTTCCGATGTCGTCTCGCCGCGCGAAATCCGGGTGGATCACGCCAATTGGAAACGCAATCAGGTCTCGCTCAAGATGGCGGTGATCGATGTGTCCAAGGCCAACGACTGGTCTGCCGTGCAGGTCGAAAGCCAGCCCGGCGCCTTTGGCAGCACCTATCCGATCAATGGGTTCATCTACCCCACCGGGGGATAAGCGCCACCTTGCCAAAGCTGAGGGGCCAGCCTTTCGGCACCGCTCACCGCGATTGCACCGGGTAAGCGCCCGCGCTAGGGATCACCTCAGCGCAATTTAAGGCACCTTTTGATGAAACCTATCCGTCTTATGTCCGGCTTTTTCACTGTCGGTGTCTGGACCTTGCTCAGCCGTGTGCTCGGCTTCCTGCGGGAGGTGCTGTTGCTGTCGCTCATCGGCCCCGGTCCGGTGATGGACGCCTTCGTCGCCGCCTTCCGCCTGCCCAATATGTTCCGCCGTTTCTTTGCCGAGGGCGCGTTCAACGCCGCCTTCGTGCCGATGTTCGCCAAAAAGCTGGAGGGCGAGGAAGGCGCTGGCAAATTCGCCCGCGATGCCTTCAACGGATTGGCGCTGGTGGTGCTCGCGCTGACCGCCTTGGGCATGATCTTTATGCCCGGGTTGGTCTGGCTGACCGCCGAAGGCTTTGTCGGCGACCCTCGGTTCGATATGACCGTCGCCTTTGGCCGTATCGCCTTTCCCTATATCCTGTGCATGTCACTCTCGGCGCTGTTTTCCGGTATCCTGAACGCCACCGGACGCTTTGCCGTGGCCGCCGCCGCGCCGGTGCTGCTGAACATCTTCGTCATCGCCGCCATGACCTTCGCCGCGCTCACCGGGGGCGAGGTGGCGCTCTGGCTAATCTGGTCAATCCCGGTGGCTGGCGTGGCGCAGCTTGCCCTGACATGGCGCGCCGCGGCCCAAGCGGGCTTCCCCCTGCGCCCCTCACGGCCCCGCTGGACCCCCGACATGCGCGCGATGATCGTCATCGCCCTGCCCGCCGCACTGGCCTCGGGCGTGATGCAGATCAACCTCGTCGTCGGACAATTGGTCGCCAGCCAATATGACAAGGCCGTCTCATGGCTTTTCGCCGCCGACCGCCTCTATCAACTGCCTCTGGGCGTGGTGGGTATCGCTGTGGGCATCGTGCTACTGCCCGACCTCTCGCGCCGCCTGCGCGCCGGGGACAACGACGGCGCGCAAACCGCGCTAAGCCGCGCCGCCGAAATCTCACTCGCCCTGACGATCCCCTCGGCAGTGGCGCTGATGGTGGTGCCCTTCGCACTGGTCACGGTGCTGTTCGAACGCGGTGCCTCGGGCGTCGACGACACCGCTGCGATTGCAACGGCGGTGATGATTTACGGCCTTGGCCTGCCATCATTCGTGTTACAAAAGATTCTGCAGCCGGTCTATTTCGCGCGCGAAGACACCCGCCGCCCCTTCTACTTCGCCGTGGTCGCTATGGTCGTGAACGCGGTGCTCGCGGTCGGTCTTGCGCCCTTCATCGGATGGATCGCCCCGGCGGTTGCGACCACACTGGCGGGCTGGACGATGTTTGCTTGTCTGGCCATCGGCGCGCGGCGTTTCGGCGCTGCGGCCAAGTTCGACGCACGGTTCCACAAGCGCATCTGGCGCATCCTTATCGCCTCTGCGGCGATGGGCGTGGCCCTCTGGCTGGGCAACGCGGCACTGCAACCGATGCTGGGCCTGCCATGGTGGCGTGGGCTGGCGCTGGTGATGCTTCTTGCAATTGCCGCGATCAGCTACTTCGGCATCGGCCAATTGATCGGCGCCTTCCGCCTGTCCGAGTTCAAATCCGCAATGCGGCGCGGTTAACGCTGCTGCAACCGCGCCCTCAGTCGCGCCCATTCACCGGGCGCGACCAAAAAGCTCAGGCCAAAACCACAAAAGAACCCGGCCAACTCGGCGACCCACAAAAAGCCGGTCTCAAAAAAGATGCCCCAGAAAAGCTGTAGCCCCATCAGCAGAGCGATCAGCGTGAACGCCTGATACTGCGGCCCGCCCGAGCCAAGCAACCGCCGCCACATCACGAAACTATAGCCGCCAATCAGCCCATAGACATTTGGATAGGCGCCCGCCAACCAAACCGGATCGTTCAACAGCACGCCATAAACCAACGCCCCGCCGATCCCCGACAGCACAAAGATCACCAGAAAGGCCATCTGCCCCATTGCCTCGGCCACCAACTTGCCCAGCGCCAACAGCAGCACGACGGCAAAGATCGCATGGGTAAAGCCGAGATGGATGAACGGATAGGTCACCACCCGCCAGATATGCTCAATCGGGTACTGGCCCGCCCCGATCATCGCGTCAAAAATCAGCCCCGAAAAGCCAAAATCGCGCACCAGCGCCAGCCGCCAGCCTACGGCAGCGGGGCCACCGACCAGCCCAGCCTCGGCCAAGGACAACACCACCTCAACGCCAGTAATGGCCAAAAACAACACGACAACCGCAGGCGGCAGCGGGTTCACGGGGGGCTGGATATCAGGGTCTTGCATGGGCGCTCCTTGACGGGGTTCGCGGCCAGAAGTAAGCCTGCCGCGCAAGACTTTCCAGCCCAGAGGTGCCGCCCGATGTCCGAAACCCAATTCACCCCGCGCGTGTTTTCCGGCATTCAGCCCTCGGGCGACCTGCATCTGGGCAACTACCTGGGCGCGCTCAAACGCTTTGCAGATGCTCAGGAACAGGGCGTTCAGTCGATCTATTGCATGGTCGACCTGCACGCGATCACGGTCCCGCAAAAGCCCGAAGACCTCAAACGCAGCACCCGCGAACTCTGCGCCGGTTTCATCGCTTCGGGCATCGACCCGGAAAAGTCCATCCTGATCAACCAAAGCCAAGTGCCCGAACACGCGCAACTGGCTTGGATTTTCAACTGCGTCGCCCGCATGGGCTGGATGGGCCGCATGACCCAGTGGAAAGACAAGGCCGGCAAAAATGCCGAGGCCGCCTCCCTCGGCCTTTTCGCCTACCCCGCACTGATGGCCGCCGACATCCTGATCTACCACGCCACCCATGTGCCGGTGGGCGAGGACCAGAAACAGCACCTTGAATTGACCCGCGACATCGCGGCCAAGTTCAACCACGACTACGGCGTCGATTTCTTCCCCCTCACCGAACCGGTGATCGAAGGCGCGGCCACCCGCGTCATGTCCCTGCGCGACGGGTCCAAGAAAATGTCGAAGTCCGATCCTTCGCCCGCCAGCCGCATCAACCTCACCGACGATGCCGACACGATCGCCAAGAAGTTCCGCAAAGCGAAAACCGACCCCGACGCTCTGCCGTCCGAGGCCGAGGGCCTGAAGGACCGCCCCGAAGCGCGCAACCTCGTGAACATCTACGCCGCCCTCAGCGACCAGACCATCGATCAAGTCTTGGCCGAAGTCGGCGGCCAGCAGTTTGGCACCTTCAAACCCGCGCTGGCAGAACTGGCTGTCTCCAAAATGGGCCCGATCACCGCCGAAATGCAGCGGCTGATGGCCGACCCGGCCGAGATCGACCGCATCCTCGCCCGGGGCGCGGAACAGGCCCGCGAAATCACCGCCCCGATCCTCAAACGCACCTATGAGATCGTCGGCATGGTCGGCTGACAGGCCGGGGCTGCGCGAAATGCCGCACAGTCCCCCTGCTCTCCTACGCAATTGCGCCTGCCCCCTCTCGCTGCCATCTTAAATGGAGAGCGAAAGGACAAGTGATGACCCACCCCACCATCGGCCATGTGCACCTCAAGGTCGCCGACCTTGACCGCGCCATTCATTTTTACGGCGACTTGCTGGGCTTTGCCGTGACCCAACGCTACGGCGATCAGGCGGCTTTTCTAGGCGCGGGCGGCTATCATCACCACATCGGGCTGAACACATGGGAAAGCGCGGGCGCCACCCCGCCGCCGCCGGGCCATACCGGCCTTTACCACAGCGCCTTTCTCTACCCCGACCGACAGCAGCTCGCGCGCGCCCTGCGCCGGGTTCTTGAGGCTGGCATCACATTGGACGGCGCCGCCGATCACGGCGTCAGCGAAGCGGTCTACCTGCGCGATCCCGACAACAACGGTGTTGAATTGTACCGGGACCTTCCCCAAGCCGACTGGCCGCGCGATGCGCAAGGCGACCTCAAAATGGTCAACTCCCCACTCGATGTCGCCGCCCTACTGGCCGAGGCAAACTGACCGCAACGCCGCTGTCAGAGCCCCCTCCCTTCCCCCTTCATCCTTTTCCAAATACCGAATCCCGCACCCACCCCACACACCACCGCCCGCCTGGGCCCTGCCTGCCATGGACAAACCCGCAGCCCTGCGCCACGTTCCCCGCAAGGATGAAGGGGATCACACGATGACCACAGGTTTTTTCTGGGACGAACGCTGCTTCTGGCACGCAGGCGGGAACTACGCCTTTACCATGCCGGTCGGCGGGCTGGTGCAGCCCCTCGCGGCAGGCGGCCTGCCGGAAAACCCCGAAACCAAGCGCCGCATGAAGAACCTCATGGAAGTGACGGGCCTGTTCGCCGAACTCGACACCCGCAGCGCCGCCCCGGCCAGCCGCGAAGCGCTGGCACGGGTGCATCCCGAAAGCTACCTTGATGAATTCAAGCGACTCTCTGATGCAGGCGGCGGAGACTTGGGCCATGCGGTCCCCTTCGCCCGCGGCGGCTATGAATTGGCCGCGCTGTCTGCCGGGCTGGCCATCGCCGCGGTCGACGCCGTGGCACGCGGCGATCTCGACAATGCCTATGCCCTCAGCCGCCCACCGGGGCATCACTGCCTGCCCGATCTCCCCAATGGGTTCTGCCTGCTGGCCAATATCGCCATCGCCATCGAGGCCGCACAGGCCAAGGGGCTGGCCAAGCGCGTGGTCGTGCTGGACTGGGACGTGCACCACGGCAATGGCACCGAGGCGATCTATTATGACCGCGATGACGTGCTGACGATCTCTCTGCACCAAGAAGGGAATTACCCCATCGACACGGGCGCGCTGGCAGATCGCGGGCGGGGTGCTGGCGAAGGCTATAACATCAACCTGCCGATGCACGCGGGCTCGGGCCACACCGCCTACCTACACGCGATGGACCGCGTGGTGATCCCGGCGATCAAGGCATTCGCCCCCGACATGATTATCGTCGCCTGCGGCTATGACGCGGCAATCGTCGATCCACTGGCCCGAATGCAGGCCACCGCCGCCACCTTTGCCGAGATGACCAAGCGCATCCGTGATACCGCTGATAAGGTCTGCGATGGCAAACTGGTCCTCGTGCACGAAGGCGGCTATTCCGAAGCCTATGTCCCCTTCTGCGGCCATGCCACGATCGCCACTTTGGCGGGCAGCAAGATCGATGCCCCCGACCCAATGGCCCGTGCCTTGCACGCCCGCCAACCCTCGCCTTCCTTTGACGCCTTCCTGCGCCAGTCGATTGACGATATGGCGCGGCAACTGGACCTGTAAGAGACCGCAATGCCCGTAGCTGACCCTTCCGCCCTCGCCTTTCTGCAAAACCGCCGCTCGCGCCCTGCCAAGACCCTCGGCCTGCCCGTCCCGGACGCCGACGCCCTGCGCCCCCTTCTGACCGCCGCCGCCCGCACGCCGGATCATGGCAAGCTGGAGCCGTGGCGTTTCGTGGTCATCGACCGCGCGGCGATGGCGCGATTGGCCGAAGCGGCTGAGAAACGCGGCGCAGCCCTTGGCCTCGGACCAGAGGACACCGCCAAGGGGCGTGGCCAGTTTGACCAAGGCAACCTCGCCGTGGCGGTCATTGAGGTGCAAAAACCTTCGCCCAAGATCCCCCCACTGGAGCAGACCTATTCCGCCGGGGCCGTCTGCCTTGCGCTGCTCAACGCGGCGCTTGCCGCAGGCTGGGGGGCAAACTGGCTCAGCGGTTGGCCTTCCCATGACCGCGGCTTCATGGAGGAAGGCTTTGCCCTCGCCCCGCATGAGCGTATCGCGGGGATCATCCATATCGGCACCGAAACCGCCGCCCCACCGGAACGCCCGCGCCCTGACATCGACGAGATCACGACATGGCTGTAAACGCGATCCTGCGGTCCTTTACCCGCGCGCTTGGCCAATTGGGGGATGCGCGCTTTCGCAAAGTGGTCCTGCTCGGCGTCGGCCTGTCGCTGGCGCTGCTGGTCGCGGCGACGGCGGGCTTTGCCTATCTGGTGGATTGGATCACGCCCGAAGACGCTTGGCTTCCGGTACTGGGCGAGGTCAACTGGCTCGATGATCTGCTGAGTTGGAGCGCGCTGATCCTGCTGATGGTGCTCTCGGTCTTTCTGATGGTGCCCGTCGCCTCGGCGATTACCTCAATGTTTTTAGATGACGTGGCCGATGCGGTGGAAGAGGTCCACTACCCGCATCTGCCCCCGGCGCACCGTGTCGGCATCGGCGATGCGATCCGCGATACCGTCAACTTCATGGGCGTGCTGGTGGGGGCAAACCTGCTGGCGCTGATCCTATACCTGCTCTTCGCCCCGGCGGCGCTGTTCATCTTTTGGGGGCTGAACGGGTTCTTGCTGGGGCGCGAATATTTCACCCTCGCCGCGCTGCGCCGCCATGGGCGGGACGAGGCGAAACGCCTGCGCCGCCGCCATGCGGGCACGATCTGGCTGGCCGGGGTTCTGATGGCGGTGCCGCTGTCGGTGCCGCTGCTGAACCTGCTGATCCCGATCCTAGGGGCGGCGACCTTTACCCACCTGTACCATGCGTTGGTGCCGCATTCGGATGCAGCCAGCCTTCGATATCCGCCACGCTGATCCAGCCCGACAGGATGACCGTGGCGCTGATCGCCCAGATGATTGCGGCCACCAGCGTGGTCCACAGCGCCTTGCGCCCCAGATGATGCTGCGCTGGCGCGCCCGCATGAGTGCCGGGCACGACCTCGCCTGCGTCCCCTTGGGTTTGCACCCGAATCGGCAGAGCAACCATAAAGGTCATCGACCAAATGACGGCGAACAGCACAAGGCCCGAAACGATCCCCATGCTCAGACCTCCTCAAGCTCGACGAGCGCGCCGTTGAAATCCTTGGGATGCAGGAACAGTACCGGCTTGCCATGGGCGCCGATCTTGGGTTCGCCCGAGCCCAGCACCCGCGCGCCGGTGGATTTCAGATGATCGCGCGCCGCGATGATGTCGTCGACCTCATAGCAGATATGGTGGATGCCACCCGACGGGTTCTTTTCCAGAAAGCCATTGATCGGGCTGTCATCGCCCAAAGGATGCAGCAATTCGATCTTGGTGTTGGGCAGTTCGATAAAGATCACGGTCACCCCGTGATCCGGTTCGGCTTGTGGCGCGCCGACCTTGGCGCCAAGCGCGTGGCGATACTGATCCGCCGCCGCATCGAGAACCGGCACGGCGATGGCCACATGGTTAAGACGTCCGATCATCTTGGGTGCTCCTCGTGATTTGCCAGCTTTATGCCCGCCCGTCCGCTGAACAACAATGCGTCACGTTAACGCGTCGTTAGCCAACGCGGCGTAACGATTGTGCAGCAGAAGTTGTTGGAGGCGATTATGGACGACACCGACCCTTTCGAAAGAACCACCCCCACCCCCACGGCGGAGCGACCGCTGCTGGGCCTCACCGTTTTGGTGGTGGAAGACAGCCGTTTCGCTTGCGAGGCGATGCGCCTGCTCTGTCTACGCTCTGGCGCGCGGATCAGGCGGGCAGATAGTTTGCGCTCTGCCCGGCGCCATCTACAGGTCTATCGCCCCGCCGTGGCGCTGGTCGACCTTGGCCTGCCCGACGGCAGCGGTCTGGACCTGATCGCCGAACTCACACAAAGCACGCCCCGGGTGGAAACGATCATCGCCATATCTGGCGACAGCCATATGGAGCCTGATGCCCGCGCGTCCGGGGTCGATGGGTTTATCGCGAAGCCGATTACATCGCTGTCATCCTTCCAGCAGGCCATTCTGAAAACCCTCCCCGAAGAGCGTCGCCCCGTGGGCCTGCGCGCCCTCCCGGATGAAGATGTCTCCCCGGATCGAATCGGCTTTCAAGATGACATTGCCCATATCGCGGGCGTCCTCGGCGGCGAACCGGATGAGCCCACGCTTGATTATGTCGCGCAATTTCTCTGCGGCGTTGCCCGCTCCGCGAATGACCTTAGGCTGGAAGAGGCGGCGAGGGCTTTGGCACATAAACGCGCACTCGGCCAACCCGCGGGCTCAGAGGCCGCCACCATCGCCGGAATGATCCAGATCCGATTGACTGAGAAAATTGCGATTTAACCCACCCGGCAGGCAGGCCACTTAAAGCATCGGGTCGCTCGTTACACGAACAAGGCGGGTCAGATCGCCGAGCCGTTCCTTCTGTTGCCCCTGCCCGTCAAAATTACTGGGGGACAGCCAAGCTTCGAACGCCTCTTTCAGCGCGGGCCATTCCGTGTCGATCGCGGCGAACCAAGCCGTGTCGCGGTTGCGCCCCTTGACGATGGTCGCTTGCCGAAAGACACCCTCATAGCTCAACCCCAACCGCTGCGCGGCGCGGCGGGACGGACGGTTGAGCGCGTCGCATTTCCACTCGAACCGTCGGTAGCCCGCCTCAAAGGCCCATTGCATCATCAGGAATATCGCCTCGGTCGCCGCGGGGGTGCGCTGTAGGGCGGGGCTGAAGTTGATGTGGCCCACCTCGATACTGCCTGCCTCGGGCTTGATCCGCAGAAAACTTGCCACGCCCGCCCATTGATCCCGCGCGCGGTCTTTCACTGCCATGAAATACGGATCAACCTGCGCTGCACTATCGCGCACCCAGCGGTGATACTGCGCCGCCGAAGAGAATGGCCCGTAGGGCAGATAATCCCAAACGTGGTCCTCCCCCACATAGGCGGGGTAGAGCAGCGCGGCGTGTTTCTCTGCCGAAAGCGGCTCCAACACGACATGGCGCCCGGAGAGCACCTCACCGGCGGGCCGTTGGGGCTCGGCCCAATTCTCTATCGTGGGCCCGACAGGGCGCGGGTCTGATCTGCTGTTCATAGCAAAGTTATGCACCGCGCTTATCGGGCCGCCAAGATGAATAAACTTGAAATAATTCCACCAGACCCCAGTCTTGGCATTCAAGTTACACATTCATGCCACATTCAGCTTGCAGCATTATGCTAAACCCAAGCGACCCCCGGAGGGTGATATGACCCAGCACCACGCCAAGGACAGCGCCAAACCCGCAAAGCCGGTCGATTGGATCGTCGTGGGCGCGAATGTTCTGGGACTGGTAATCGTTACTTTGGCGGCATTTCACGCCCAAACAGGCGGGTTATTCCAACAGGTCGCTAGCCAAGCGGCGAAGGGCGCGGTCTTCTAGGGCGGGAACCTGCCGGTGGCTTCGGCGTTAGCCACAGGTAACACCAAAGGATTTTTCCCATGCCCTCTATCTACGACGCGATCAAAGAAGATCATGATGAACACCGCGCCCTGCTCAACACCATTGCCGACACCGAAGGCGACAGCGCCGAGCGCCGCAAGGCTTGGGACCGTTTTTACCATGACGTGAAATCCCACGCCGCCGCCGAAGAAGAGACCTTTTATTCCACGCTGATGTCCGAAACATGGGGCCAAGATCACGCGCGCCATTCGGTTCACGAACACCAGCAGCTTGACGATATCATGGAAGAGCTGCGCGAAACCGATATGTCGTCCTCTGCTTGGCTGACTCGTTTCAAGCAACTCAAGCATGACTACGAGCATCACATGGACGAGGAAGAAGACGAGCTTTTCACCCGCGCCAAGAAGGTCATCGGCGAGGAACATAACGACGCCTTCGGCGACAAGTTCCTGAAGCGTAAGGAAAAGGAAGCCAAACTCATTGAGGAAAAGCGCGAAGACAGTCTTGAGGATTGACCGGACACGCTCTTACCTGATAAACGTGTTCTCTTAACGTTCTTGTGGATATCCAGCCCCTCTGGGCAGGTAGCGGTTGCAAGAAAGCCCGAGGAAACGCAATATATTGGATATGAGCGATAATCCATCACAAGACCTACGCGACTTTCTGGGCAAAGACCGGTTTGGATGCGTCATGGCGGACCCGCCGTGGCGCTTCACCAACCGCACCGGCAAGGTCGCGCCCGAACATAAGCGCTTGGCCCGTTATCCCACGATGACTGTGGATGACATCTGCGCCCTGCCCGTGGCCGATCACCTCGAAGACCGCGCGCATTGTTACATGTGGGTGCCGAACGCGCTGTTGCCCGAGGGGCTGCAGGTGCTCAAGGCCTGGGGATTTGAATATAAATCCAACATCATTTGGCACAAAATCCGCAAAGACGGTGGCAGTGACGGGCGCGGCGTGGGGTTCTATTTCCGCAATGTGACCGAAATTTTGCTGTTCGGCGTGCGCGGCAAGAACGTGCGCACCTTGGATGCCGGGCGGCGTCAGGTGAACATGATGCAGACCCGCAAGCGGGAGCATTCGCGCAAGCCGGATGAGCAATATGACCTGATCGAAAGCTGCTCTTGGGGCCCCTACCTCGAACTGTTCGGGCGCGGTGTCCGCGAGGGCTGGACCGTTTGGGGCAATCAGGCCGAGGCGGATTACAAGCCCGATTGGAAGACCTACAGCTACAATTCCAGTGTCGCGGCTGAGTAATCTGGCGCGGCGCATCGACGACGCGGTTTTTGACGATGAAAGGCTCGTCGAAGACCTGCTGCCCGTCGATCTGCGCGATCGCTACTCCGTCACCAGCTACCGCAGCGCCGCCGCCGTGCTACAACAGCGCGCGCCCGAAGAACTGGCCGCGATCATCCGCGTGCTGCGGCAGTTCACGATCAGCCGCAATGAAATCCGCGCGCCGGGGGGCAACCGCATGTCGGCCACCACCCGTTTCGCGCAATATGCGGCGGCCGAGAATTTCCACGAAGAGGTGCGCATCAAAGCCGATCTGTTGGTGCAACTTACCGCTGGCAAGGGCGACAGTGCCCCCGAGGTCGACCGCATCATCCGCGAAGACTTCATCCACAACCATATGGTCGACTTTTGGCGCAGCCGCGTGGCTTTCGACTATGAGTGGAACAGCAAAGACCAGACCTACGACCGTGACCTCTATGCCTTTCGCAGCTTTTTTGAAGCGGGGGTGATCGACGTTGGCGTCATCGTGACGCGCGAACTGTCGAACGGATTTTTCAAATCGCTCGGCAATTGCTTGGATAAATTCGGCAATGAGACCGACAAGACCGTAAGCGCGAAGTTCGGGGCCAGCACCACCGGCACCCATAAGCTTATCAGCCGCATCGCCGCCGGGCGCAGCGGCGGCTGCCCGGTTCTGGTGCTGGGCATCTTACCGGGCAATATCACCCCCGACTGAGCCGGGGGTGACGCTTCATTCAGACAGGATCATTCCTGCGGGATGACCCGCAGACCCAGCTCCATCAGCTGATCGCTGGTGGGTTCAGAGGGCGCGTTCATCATCAGGTCTTCGGCACGCTGGTTCATCGGGAAGAGGATGACTTCGCGGATGTTCTGCTCCTCGGCCAGCAGCATGACGATCCGGTCAATACCGGCGGCACAACCACCGTGGGGCGGGGCGCCGTATTGGAATGCATTAACCATGCCGCCAAAGCGCTTGCGCACCTCGTCTTCGCCATAGCCTGCGATCTCAAACGCCTTGAACATGATCTCGGGCTTGTGGTTTCGGATCGCACCCGAGACCAGCTCATAGCCGTTGCAGGCGAGGTCATATTGATAGCCCAGCACCTTGAGCGGATCACCCTGCAGCGCCTCCATCCCGCCCTGCGGCATGGAAAAGGGGTTGTGCTCGAAATCGATCTTGCCGGTCTCTTCGTCACGCTCGTAAATCGGGAAATCCACGATCCATGCAAAGGCGAAACGTTCTTTGTCGGTGAGGTTCAACTCCTCGCCGATCACGTTCCGCGCGCGGCCTGCTACTGCTTCAAACGACTTCGGCTTGCCACCGAGGAAGAAGGCCGCGTCGCCGACACCCAGATCCAACTGTTGGCGGATCGCCTCGGTGCGCTCGGGGCCGATGTTTTTGGCCAGCGGGCCAGCCGCCTCCATCCCGTTGCCCTGATCGCGCCAGAAGATATAGCCCATGCCGGGCAGACCTTCTTTTTGAGCGAAGGCGTTCATGCGGTCGCAGAACTTGCGGCTGCCGCCTTTGGGCGCGGGGATCGCGCGGATTTCGGTGCCGTCCTGCTCCAGCAACTTGGCGAAAATCGCGAAGCCGGAATCGCGGAAATGGTCCGAGACCACCTGCATCTTGATCGGGTTGCGCAGGTCGGGCTTGTCCGAGCCATACCACAGCGCCGCGTCTTTATAGGAAATCTGCTCCCAGGTCTGATCGACCTTTTTGCCGCCGCCGAACTCTTGGAAGATGCCTGCGATCACCGGCTGGATCGTGTCGAAAACGTCCTGCTGGGTGACAAAGGACATCTCCATGTCGAGCTGGTAGAAATCGGTGGGCGAGCGGTCGGCGCGCGGGTCTTCGTCGCGGAAGCAGGGCGCGATCTGGAAGTATTTGTCAAAGCCCGAGACCATCAGCAGCTGTTTGAACTGCTGCGGCGCCTGCGGCAGGGCGTAGAACTTGCCGGGGTGCAGACGGCTGGGCACGAGGAAGTCGCGCGCACCTTCGGGGGAAGACGCGGTAATGATCGGCGTCTGGAACTCACGGAAGTTCTGATCCCACATGCGCTTGCGGATGGAGGTCACAACGTCGGAACGCAGCGCCATGTTCTTTTGCATCTTCTCGCGACGCAGGTCGAGGTAACGATAGCGCAGGCGCGTCTCTTCGGGGTATTCCTGCTCGCCGAAGACCTGAAGCGGCAGTTCAGCGGCGGAACCCAGCACTTCGATGTCGCGCGCATAGACCTCAATCTCGCCGGTGGGCAGCTTGGGGTTCACAAGGCTTTCGTCCCGCGCCTTTACAGTGCCATCAATGCGCACGCACCATTCCGCGCGGACCTTTTCCATCTCGGCGAAGGCCGGGCTGTCAGGGTCGCAGATGACCTGAGTGATCCCGTAATGGTCGCGCAGGTCCAAAAACAGCACACCGCCGTGGTCCCGCACCCGGTGCACCCAGCCGGACAGGCGCACAGTGTCACCCTTGTTCTCAAGGCTCAGATCGGCACAGGTATGGCTGCGATAGGCGTGCATGATGGTCCCTTCCTAGGGCTATTTCAGGTTTCGCGCAGGTACACCGTTTGACGGTCGGGAAGTCAAGACTTTGCTGCCCCGCCGCTCCACAATAATAGAAGGGTTTTGTGCCTTACGGGCAAGCCGGGCCTGCGCGCAAGACGGGCAACAGCGATCACTTATAGCGCAAGCGCGTCCAAGAGTTGCGTGCGTTGGGCTTCGGATTTTGGGATCGATTGGGTGATTTTGCCGCGCTGCATGACGTGGAAATGATCGGCATTGAGGTAGGCAAATTCGAAATTCTGCTCCACCAGCACAATGGCCAATTCCCCCCGATCCCGCAGAAGGCGAATGGTGTGGCCAATCATCTGGATGATATTGGGCTGAATTCCTTCGGTCGGTTCATCCAACAGCAGCACCTTAGGGCGGGCAATAAGCGCCCGGGCGATGGAAAGCTGCTGTTGTTGCCCACCAGACAAGTCCCCCCCGCGCCGGGCCTTCATCTCAGCGAGGACCGGAAAAAGCTCAAAAATGTCATCCGGGATCTTATGCTCGGATTTGGGAAGGCAGGCAAAGCCCGTTTCAAGGTTCTCTTGAACGGTCATGAGCGGAAATATCTCGCGCCCCTGCGGCACATATCCGACGCCCGCTTTGGCCGACAGGGCCGCACGGCCCGGTTGCAATTCCTCACCATCAAGGCTGATCCGCCCGCCCGAAAAAGGATGCCGCCCGGCGATGGCTTTCAGCAAGCTGGTTTTGCCGACCCCATTGGTGCCCGTCACACAGGTCACCTGCCCCACGGGCGCGTTCAACGTGACCTTATGAAGTATCTGAGATTGCCCGTATTTCAGGTTTAGGTTCTCAATCTCCAGCATCGCTGCGCCCCAAATAAACGTCAATAACAGTCTGGTTGCTGGTGACATGATCCAGCGACCCTTCGGCCAGCACCGATCCTTCGTGCAACACGGTCACCTTGCAATTCAGCCGCCGCACAAACTCCATGTCGTGTTCCACCACGATAACGGCGCGGGTCTCGGCGGCCTTTTTCAGGATGTCTGTGGTGTGTTCGCGTTCATGCGCCGTCATGCCTGCGGCGGGCTCATCCACCAGCAGCAAGCGGGGCGATTGCGCAAGCAGCATCCCGATCTCCAGCCACTGCTTTTGCCCGTGGCTTAACTCTCCGGCAGGGCGGGAGAGATGGGCGGTCAGGTTGATTTCATCGGCGATCTTTTCAAGCCGCGCCGCCCCTTCCGAGGTCTTGCGGTGGAACAGCACCGAGAATGTACCACGCGGGTTCTTTAACGCCATGGCAAGGTTTTCGCGCACGGTTTGCGCCTCAAACACTGTCGGCTTTTGAAACTTGCGCCCAATCCCAAGCATCGCGATCTGGCTTTCCGACATGCCAATAAGAGAGCGGCTGTCATCACCAAAAAGAATATAGCCTTCATCCGGCTTTGTCTTGCCGGTGATGATGTCCATAAAGGTCGTCTTGCCCGCGCCATTGGGGCCGATCACCGCGCGCAATTCCGGTTCACCGATCTGTAGACTAAGGTTCTTGATCGCCTGAAACCCGTCAAAAGATTTCGAAATTCCGGACATTTCCAAAAGAGAACTCATGACTTGCGCACCAGTTTGTCAAAGAGGCCGCCGATGCCCTTGGGGGCAAACAGCGTGATAAGTACAAAGCTCAGGCCAAGCAGCACCAGCCACCAATCGACCCAGTGGATCGTATAGACCCCCAGATTGATGCTGGGCGCGCCGCCGCCCGTAAACCAACTGGACAAAAGTGAGACCACTGCCGCACCGATCACCGCACCGTAGAGCCGGCCACGTCCGCCGATGGCGACCCATACCGCGAGATAGATCGACGCGATGGGGGCGATTTCAGCCGGGTTGATGATGCCCGCTTGCGGGTAATAAAGCGCACCGGCGATGCCTGCGACGATGGCGGTGATGGTGAAAACGAAGAGTTTATAGCTCTCTACATGGTAGCCCAGAAAACGAACGCGCGATTCATCTTCACGGATGGCTTGGATGACATTGCCCAGCTTGCTGTCGGTGATCCATGCGAAAAACAGATAGCCCAGAGCAAGCGCCAAGGCAGAGGCGAGGAAAAAGACGATGGAGACCACGTCTTGGCCGCTTTCGGCGAAGCCGGGGATGTTTTGCAGGCCCGACAGACCGTTGTTGCCACGCAAACCGCTGTCGTTCTGAAACAGGTAGAGCGCGAGCGCCAGTGTCATGGCTTGGGTCAGGATCGACAGGTAAACGCCGTTGACGCGGCTGCGGAATGCGAGCCAGCCAAAGACCAGCGCAAGGGCGCCGGGGATCAGCACGACGAAGGCCAATTGGATAAAAAGGTTGTCCGCGAAGGCCCAGATCAATGGGAATTCCGATGAGCCGACGACACCGAAAATCTGGTTTCCGATGGCGTCTGAAATCTCTTGCGGGGTTGGCGGGATGACCTGACCTGCGAGGCTTTCCGCGACGATGTTTTCCGTCCGCGCATACATGAGCCACATCCCGATGGCGTAGCCGCCGATCCCGAAAAAGGCGAAATGACCGAGGCTAAGGATGCCGCAATACCCCCAAACGACATCCATCGCGATGGCCACGAGGCAAAGACACAGGGCTTTGCCCAATGTCTTGACGAAGGAGGTTGAGACAAGACCGGTACCGGCGGCTTCGGACATCACCGTCACAAGGACTGTAAAGAGACCCAGTGCGGCAAGGAAGTAGAGAACCGAAGGATTGCGGCCGATGAAAGACCGTCGTTGGCTGTGCGTCTGGGTCATGGCTCAATCCGCCGCTGCCCGGCCGTTGGGGGCGACGATGCCCTTGGGCCGGAATTGAATGAACAGGATGATGAAAAGGATCATGTAGGTCTGTGCCGCCAGTGTGTTGGACGGGTTCAACCACTCGATCCCCTTTTGCAGGAAGCCAATCAGCCCCGCTCCGGCCAGCGTGCCGAATACCGATCCAACACCGCCCACTACGACGGTCATGAAGCTTTGCACGATATAGTTCGCGCCCATTTCAGAGGTGACCTGCGCATAAAGGCCGATGCCGACGCCCGCGACCCCTGCGATTCCCGACCCCAGCCCAAAGGTCATCATATTGATGCGGTCAGGGTTGATGCCCATTGAAGCCGCCATGCCCGGGTTTTGCGTCACCGCGCGCACCTCCAAACCAAGGCGCGTGCGCTTGAGGATATACAGCAGCAAAAATAGAAAGATCAGCGCCAGCACGAATATGGCAATGCGGATGTAACTGATTTGAACCACATCCGAGATCACGAGCGCGCCCCGAAGCCACTCAGGCGAGGTCAACGGACGGGCCTGCGTGCCAAAGATATTCTTAGCGATTTGCTGCAAGGCGATTGAGATGCCGAAGGTCGCCAACAAGGTTTCAAGCGGGCGATGGTAGAGATGCCGGATCACCAGCCGCTCCATTGCGACACCCGCCCCAAAGGTAACGGCAAAGGCTAGCGGCAGCGCGATGAGCAGCGAGACCGTGTAGTCAGGGACGATGAGTTGCACGACATAGCCCGTATAGGCGCCCATCATGATAAACTCGCCATGGGCCATGTTGATGACCCCCATCTGCCCAAAGGTGATCGCCAGCCCAATCGCTGCGAGGAAATAAATCGAGGCCAGCGACAAACCGTCCAACGTCAAATCAAAGGTCTGCGCCCAGCCGACCTGCGTCTCAACCGCGTCAAGCGTGGTGCGGGCAGCGTCGGTGATCGCCCTGTCATCCTCTTCGTAGCGTTCATAGAAGACGGCATTCTGCAGGGCGGTGACGATATCATCCGGCGTTACCAACGGCGGGACGGTCCCCGCCTCGGCAAGCGCGCGATACGCATCCATCCGCCTGTCCGGGTCGTCCAATTGCGCCAAAGGGATGCCGCCGACGCGGCCATCGACGATATTGGCTTCAAGGGCAGCGCGAATATCACTGGGCGGCACGATTGCAGGGGCAAGTTCAGCTTCGACCAGCTTCTCATAGCTTGCCGAAGGGTCCGCCATGGGGTCAAGAATGCGGGCGATGTTACCCTCGGGCTGCTCTGCCGCAACGCCTGTCCTTACAGATAGAATTTGGTTCAGCACCGCGCGGGCTTCGAGAGAGGTGTCGGAAGACAGACTTTCGATCGCACGATTGCGCGCCTCGGGGGCCGCTCCGAAGCGCGCGGTCAAGAAATTGCTCAGTTGCTCTTTGCGGGCGCGCAGGATGGGATCATTCTCTCCTTCGAGCGAGGCCAAGAGCGGGTCAAGCTGGCTGGCATCACTGCGTCGCGCGATGCTTTCAAGGGCGGCGCTGCGGCGTTCGGGGTCGGGATCAGACAGTTGGAACTGCACCAATGCCGTGCCGATGACACGCCGCACACCGCCGTTGGGGCGCAGCTGGCTGAAACTGTCTGAAGAAGCCGCTGTCTCTTCGCCCGTATCAACGTCGCGCAGCGCGAGTGTATCGCCGGCTTCCTTCGCAAAGTAGAACAGGCCCGTTGCATCGTCTTGCCAGACGCTCCGCTCGGCCCATTGCTCAAGAAAAACAGGAACCTGCGGCAGGCCCGATGCCACCAGATCGTCCAGCAAAACGCCGACCGATTTGCGCGATGGCTTGGCCACCTCTTCGGCGTGGGTCTGCAATACAGACTGAAGTTCCTGGGCTGAAGCAAGACTGACGGATGTCAGCAAGCACATCAGGCTGAGCAGTATTCGAACCATGAGATATGGGGCTTTCGGACGGAAAGAGTGTCGGGCGCGGCTGAGGACGCGCCCGACTGTTGGCGTTAGTAATTCGAGGTCAACTGGACGCAGGTCTTGGTTTCGGTATTGTACATGCCGCACTCAAGCTCTTTCCAATCGGAGACCAGAACAGCGGATTCAGGCAAGAAGTCCGTCCATGCATCGCCGGGCACTTCTTCGGTCTGGCTGATGATATCGAACTGGCCGTCAGAGGTGATTTCACCGATCAAGACAGGCTTGGCGAGGTGGTGATTGGGCAGCATGACAGCCGTCCCGCCGGTGAGGTTCGGGAATTCCTGCCCATACATCGCCGCACGCACCGCATCTACATCCGTGGTGCCTGCTTCGGTGACCGCGTTCACCCACATGTTGAAACCGATGTAATGGGCTTCCATCGGGTCGTTGGTCACGCGGTCTTCGCCCATCGCCTCTTTCCAAGCGGCGACCCACTCATCGTTCGCGTCGGATTCTGCGGATTGAAAGTAGTTCCACGCCGCGAGGTGGCCGACAAGATCAGCGGTATCGAGGCCCGAAAGCTCTTCTTCCCCGACCGAGAATGCCACGACCGGAATGTCGTCAGCCGAGATACCGGCAGCCGCCAACTCCTTGTAAAAGCCGATATTCGCGTCGCCGTTGATGGTCGAGATCACGCCCACCTGAGAGCCATCCGCCCCCAGTTCGACCACATCCGCCACAATGGTGGACCAGTCCGAATGCCCGAAGGGTGTATAGTTAACGAAGATGTTTTCCTTGGGGATGCCCTTGTCCAAAAGGTACTGTTCAAGGATATTGTTGGTGGTTCTGGGATAGACATAGTCCGTGCCGAGCAGAGCAAATTTCTCGACGCCCAGTTCCTCCAGGAAATAATCGGTCGCAGGGATCGCCTGCTGATTCGGGGCCGCGCCCGTATAGAACACGTTGCGCGAGCTTTCCTCGCCCTCATACTGAACCGGGTAGAACATCAGGCCGTTCAACTCTTCCAGAACAGGCAATGCGGATTTGCGCGAAACAGATGTCCAAGAGCCGAAGATGACATCCACCTCGGACACGGTCAGAAGCTCACGCGCCTTTTCGGCGAACAAAGGCCAGTCCGAGGCGGGATCCACGACAACGGCTTCGATTTCGCAATCCAACAGACCGCCCGCAGCGTTTTGTTGCGTGATCAGAAGCTCCATCGTGTCTTTCAACGTCGTCTCGGAAATAGCCATCGTGCCGGACAGAGAGTGCAGCACGCCAACCTTGATCGGGTCCTCGCATTCCGCGCTGGCGGCTGAACCTGCGATCAATAGGGCAGCGGTCGCAGTAAGTGTGCGTTTGGTGGAAAGTCTCATTACGGTATCCCCGTTTGGTGTGCGGAAGAGCGGAGACGCAAGCATGCCAAAGGCCAAATGCTTTTCCACACAGCGTTTATTATAGTTACGCGCGGATGGCCCCCTTGCCGGACAGCTCCGTTCGCGACGCCCCGTAGCGGAGCCTCTACAGCCTCAGTTCAGAGGACCGAGCCAGCAAGCCCCGACCGCGGGGAAATTTCTGCACCGCAGAAAGGGTGCTGTATGATTGGGCAGTTGGCAGCCGAACTGTGAAATTTTGGGCAACTCGCGTATGGGGCGCGCGCTGTTTTGCGGTAGAAGCGGAATGTCGGATGGGGACGGCCCGTGTGACGTTGGTGCGGGAATGCGTGAGGGGTAGACCACGATGGGCGGGAGGAATTGCCCATTCCAACGCAAGTGAGAGTACGCCCTGCAGGGCGTCAGAGGACTAAATCTATTGGATAGTCCAGTTGCGGGAGCGCGATTTGGGCGCTGGCGTGAGGTGGAAAAACTGTAGTCTCTAGCGCCCAGAAATTCAGGTTCATTAAAGACTTGCGAGCTTTCGCTGCTATTTGCTTCAGCCAGCAAACCGATACCTCTACCCAACCGTTCTGCTCCAAACTCTCTACCTGCCTTGGACTCGACTTCAGCATTTGAACACCAGGCCAACGGCGCTATACGGACGATACAATTTATAGACGCCAAGGAATTTTACCGATGAAGATAGCTGTTGCCGGGATCGGCTACGTTGGGCTTTCGAATGCAATCCTGCTTGCTCAGCATCATGAGGTTGTTGCAACGGACCTGTCCGAAGACCGGGTCAAAATGCTCAACAATCGCGAAAACCCGATTATTGACGCCGAAGTCTCGACCTACCTGGCCGAGAAAAATCTCAACCTGAAAGCGACTACGTCCAGCGATGCCTACGCTGATGCTGACATTGTGATCATCGCGACCCCAACCAACTACGATCCCGTTGAAAACTACTTCGACACCTCCTCGGTAGACAAAGTAATCCAGACGATTACTGGTCAAAATCCCAATGCTATGATCGTTATCAAATCGACGATACCCGTGGGCTACGTGTCTCAGGCACGCAATCGCTTCAGCAACGACAACATCATATTCAGTCCGGAGTTTCTTCGCGAAGGCCAGGCACTCTACGATAACCTCCATCCCTCCCGTATCATCGTGGGCGAAAAGTCAGAAAGAGCGCAAACCTTTGCAGATTTGCTTCTCGAAGGCGCGCTAAAAAAAGATGTCGAGGTGCTGCTTACAGGCCCGATGGAGGCCGAAGCAATCAAGCTCTTCGCAAACACCTATCTTGCAATGCGTGTCGCCTTTTTTAACGAGCTGGACAGCTACGCCCTAGCAAGCGGGATGAATACGGAGGAGTTGATCCATGGTGTTGGACTAGACCCGCGGATCGGCAATCATTACAACAATCCGTCTTTCGGATTTGGCGGCTATTGCCTTCCGAAGGATACAAAGCAGCTGCTGGCAAACTATGGCGTAGTACCCCAAAACCTCATTCAAGCCATTGTAGACGCGAACCGAACCCGTAAGGATTTCATGGCAGAGCAGATCATCGCGAAGTCCCCCAAGGTTGTGGGAATCCACCGCCTAGTCATGAAAGCCGGCAGTGACAACTTTAGGCAATCGTCTATCCAAGGCATCATGAAGCGGATCAAAGCCAAAGGCATCGAAGTGATCGTTTACGAACCGATTTTGGAAGACGATACCTTCTTTGGCTCACGTGTCGTCAGGGAGCTTGAGGAATTCAAAACAGCAGCCGACCTCATCGTCACTAATCGGATGACTGAAGATGTGAGCGACGTATCCGATAAGGTGTTCACACGGGACCTGTTTGGGGCGAGCTGATCGCTAAGCACGATCTCCGCATCTCAGAACCAGGCCGCACAGTCTGTGGAAGATAGCTCGCGTTCTGTGCAGGAAAAGATCTTCACCGGCTTCAAACCTTTGGCGATAGCTCGCTATTGAACCGTAGCTTACGCGGTCCACAAGAACGTTAAACAAGGATGTTTTTTGAGCAAAGATAGTTTATGCGGGTCGGCAACGAAGTTTACGACTGGCTTTGCGCTCGCAAGTGCTTTTCCGCGAACGTCTAGTTGGCTAAGAAGCAATTTTAAACAGGGCCTATGTTTTATGCGTAACAACGCGAGTTGGGCCAGTCAGTTAATCTGAAAGTCAAAATCCTATGAAGCGCGAACCTAAGGGGAAAGATTGTTACGTTGCACGCCGTATTGGTTTTGGCTGCGCACGGTTGGGCTCAATGCGAGGGCCCGATCCTAAGCAGGCCCGGGCACTGATTGACCAAGCTTACGGGCGCGGAGTGCGGTTTTTCGACACCGCCAACAGCTACGCGCAAGGTGACAGTGAGCGTATTTTAGGCGCTGCCCTCTCAAACCGGCCCGATGCAGTGATTGTAACTAAGCTGGGCAAGCAGGTGCCCTTAAAGGCGCGAATGTTGAAGCCTGTCAAAAAGTTGGTGCGCGGGCTGGTCAGGCGGTCATCTCAGACTGAAGAGGCGGTTCGCCGAGCGCGTGGAGGACCTCTGCCCGTCAGCTTCGATATATCCGTCCTCCGCCGTCAACTTGACCAAAGCCGGCGCCGATTGAAACGGGAGTGTCTTCCGGTGGTCATGCTGCACAGTGCGACAGCTGAAGTGCTGCATGCTGGGCACGCGATGGACTTTCTCGAAAAGGCGCGAGAAAACGGCGCACTTAAGCAAATAGGAGTGTCGGTTGACGATCTCGATGCCGCGGAGGCTTGCCTCGACGACCCCCGCATCCAAATGATTCAAGTGCCTTTGCACCACGGCGACCAAGAGATGCGAGCCTGGGCGAGACGGGCCAGCGCGCAAGGCCGCCATATCGTTGCTCGAGAAGTGTTTCGTGAGGCCGACGGAGCAAATCCAACACTCACACCGACAGTCATCGCGCAACTCCTAAACGATGCAATCGATATGGCCGAGGTCACGACGTGTCTGATTGGCACCTCTAAACCCGCACATTTGGACCAATTGCTGGAACTGGCGGAGGCTCATGGCCGCCGCTCCAATTTAATAGAAGAAATTTGAAATGAACATTGCCTTTATCGGCTGCGGCTTTGTGTTTGATATTTACATGAGAACACGTCGGGCTCACCCCGAACTCAACATTATGGGCCTTTATGACATAAATCCTGACCGGCTGCAGCAAGCCTGCACGTACTATGGCCTGACTGCATATCCTTCGCTGGAAGCCCTACTGGCTGATCCAAAAGTAGATTTAGTAGTTAATCTTACCAACATCGCTGCCCATGTGGACATTAGCCGCAAAGCTCTTGAAGCGGGCAAGCATGTATACTCAGAGAAACCTATCGCTTTGTCGGTTGAAGATTGTCAGTCTTTGTTCGACCTCGCTGAAGCAAAGAACGTAACTTTTTCAGGAGCGCCGAGCAATATTTTTGCCGACAATGTGCGAACCCTCTTTCGGGCTGTCGAAGCCGGTCAGATCGGAAAGCCCCTGCTGGTCTATGCTGAACTAGACGACAACCCGATCCACAAGATGGATTTCGACAAGGTCCGCAGCCCTTCGGGTGCCCCCTGGCCACTGGCCGAAGAGGTGCGGGAAGGCTGCACCTACGAGCACGTCGGATACCACCTCATTTGGATTTGCGCCCTGTTGGGCCCGGTTACCAGAGTAACGGCATACTCCAAGGAATTGATTGCTGCCAAGGACCCCACGCTGGAGGATTTCGTCGGCACTCCAGATTATTCGGTTGCCTGTTTAGACTTCGCCAATGGCGCGACCGCACGGGTCACTTGTTCGGTTGTGGCACCGCGCGACCATCGAATGCGGGTAATCGGTCACGAGGGAGAGGTATCAACTGATAGCTATCGACACTACCGCGCCCCCGTCTATCTAGAGCCGTTTTCCAAGTCCGGATTGAGCGCGCGAAAATTCCGTACTTTGCGCGATCATCTATGGCTGGGGCGCCGCCTCGGGATTGGCGGCAAGAAGATCAAACTTGCGCGAAACTGGAAATCTGAGGCCGTAGAAAAACACAATCAACCCGGTGCTTCGCTCAAAACCCGTGCGATTGAATGGCTGCGTCGGCGTGAGGTGTACGCGCAAGACAAGTTCATAGGCATTGCCGAGCAGGCCCGGAGTGTGCAAACGGGCACTCCACAGTACCTGACGCCAAACTTTTTGATGCACATTAACGAATTAACCCTGCTTATTCAAAACGCAGGAACCACCGGCATTTGTCAAACGCCTACTACAAACTTTGATCCGCTGGGGCCCATCCCAGGAACGCTCTAGCACAATCGACTTTGTTTTTCCGAGGCTATTATGACCCATTTACTTGTCCTAATTTCTGCACTTTGCGCATTGGTAGTTATTTACCCTTATGTGATTTATCCCCGTATACTTCGGCTTCTACCTAAACGTCCGGTGATCCCCGCTCCCGATCACCGCGCCTCAATTTCGATGCTTTTCTGCGCCTACAACGAGGAGGCTAGCATGCCAGAAAAGCTAGCCAATATTGAGGCGCTTAAGGCACGGCATCCAGATTTGGAGGTCTTAGCCTTCGATGATGGCTCTAGCGACTCAACCCGGAAATTGCTTTTGGATAGGCCCGATCTGGTCAGATTGGAACAAGGCGGAGGTCGCAACGGCAAAGCCCATGGAATGAAGCGAATGGCGGCTTTAGCAACGGGGGATATTTTGGTATTCACCGATGCCAACGTAATGCTGCGCGAGGATGCGCTAGATAACCTTACGGCTTGGTATGCGGACCCACAGGTGGGTGGGGTGTGCGGTTCGCTGCACTATCTGGGCAACGATAGTTCAGCCACGGCAACCGTTGGGTCGCGCTACTGGCAAATGGAAGAAGCGATCAAAGCCCAAGAGTCGCGCACCGGAAATGTAATGGGAGCAGACGGATCGATCTTTTCTCTACGCAGGCCTCTATACCCTGACTTTCCCGATACGGTCCTAGACGACCTAACCGTATCAATGGCAGCCGTTTTTGCAGGGAAACGGCTACTGAAAGTTGAGGATGTTGTCGCCTATGAGCGGCTCGTTTCTGAACGCTCTGATGAGATCGCGCGCAAAATTAGAATTGCCGCACGCGCCTATCACACGCATTTGTTTTTGCGGCCTCAACTGCAGCAGATGGCGGCGCTGGACCGCTTTAAGTACGCATCGCGCAAACTAGTACGGTGGTTTGGCGGCGGTTTCTTAGTCATAGGAGCCGTGACGGGACTGGCAGCAGCTGTTTCAGTTCATCCCCTATTGGGCTTAGCTGCCTTAATAGGGCTGTTTAGCCTAGTACTGCTAGGCTGGCGTCAGAGCACAGGACCGCTAGCAAGTTTAGCAGAAATCGTACTCGCCCTCATGGCGACACAACGGGGTGTGATCCGAGCAATGCGTGGACAGGTCTACCAAGTCTGGACCCCGGCCAAGTCGCGGTGAGTTACATTGCGGCCATAGGAGCGCGCTATCTGGCCCTCGCGGTCCAGTTCGTTCTCGTCATTCTTGTTACGAACACGCTTCCTCCTGCGGAGGCGGGGGTATATTTTGCAACCTTCGGTGTGGTCACTACACTGTTCTGTTTAGCCGGAGTCGGGGTGCCCGATGGGTTGGTGCGCACTCTCGGGGATCAGATCGCGACCGGGCAAAGGTATGCGTTGCGACGCAGCTGCTGGGTTAGCCTTGCCTTTGGCATTGCTGTCACGGGGGCAATGTGTGTCGCGGGGTCCAGTATTCTGCTCAGCACAGGCAAGACACTAGGGGGCGATGCCGCATTTGTCGTGCTGGCCGCAGTTTGGCTATTTGTCTATGGCGCTGTATTTATCATAGCTCAGGCCTTAGTGGCCTTGCGCGCGCCCGCGCTAGGAAGCTTCTTCTTCTACAGCGCGATAAACTTATGCATTTTGTGCACCAGCATTCCTTACCTTGCCCTCGCTCAAACGCCAAATTTGTTTACGCTGGTTCAAATAACCGTATTCGCGGCGAGCGTCGCCTGCGCGGCGGGGCTAGTTGCGCTGATATTACAATTGCGGAAGCACCCGGCTGCCAGCGATCATGCATCGGGTATGCAAAGCCCAATCCTTCTTCCCGCGTTTAAGATTGGCGCTCCGATTGCTATGTCGCGGATGCTGCAATCTATGATCTACTGGATCCCTGTTTGGGTCGCGGCCGCGCTTTTGTCGGCAGCTGATGGTGCAGTGATCGGGGCCGCAGGTCGCCTATTGATCGCCGTGACAGCCGTAATAGCCGCACTACGTTTTTCGGTACGCCCAGCAATCGTCGCCGCTGCAGCCGAGGGCGACTGGCCGGGGATCGAGCGGACGGGCCGAAAAATCTGCCTTATCACGACCGGTTTCACGCTGGTGGCACTTATCTGCCTATGGGCGGTCGGCGCGCCCGTTCTGGCAGCCTTGCTGGGACCAGAATATGGCGCAGCTTGGGTGATCCTTGCGATCCTAATGATTGGTGCGTTGGGCGAAGCCTTTGGCGGCCCGGTCGACGAAATACTTAAGATGACTGGTGCGGGCGCTGTAGTCTTATTTAGTCTGATAGTCACCGTCAGCTTACAAGCGATCTTGGCCACGGCTTTGGCCCCATTGGGTTTAAATGGGGTCGCGGCGGCCCAGGCGTTGGCCTTTTGCTCAATGTACGCGTTCCAAGTGGCGTACCTATACCGCGCTAGGGGAATCCTTGTAATGCCTCTCCCCCCGCGGCCCAGGGGAGCTAAGGCGAAACATCAAAGGACGAAGCTATGACCAGCCTTTTCGTGTGCTTTCTGTTCGCAATTACCTTTGCCTTTCTGATGACAGGTCACCACCGCGGTTCTCCTGTACGTGTCTGGGTTGCTATGTGGACGATAGCTTGGGCCATCAACGCGGCGATCGGCGGCGTCTTCTATTTCTCCAGCGATGTCGTATTAATCATAGTAGTTGGAGTACTGAGTTATGTTCTCGGCGCCGTCTTTTTTTGGCAAACAGTTCCATCTCACCCAATTCCGCCCGCAGGACACATGCAGGCATTCACCCACCACTTACAACGCGCCCCTTGGCTAACAATGCTACTGGCAATCATGTTAGCCAGTATCGTTGTTCTTTTGGAGTTAGGCCTTCGTAAACTGTCGGGCAGTAGTCTCGTAAATTTTCTATTTGGCGGCCGGGCCCAAATGTTTAATGTGATGAAAGCTAACCAAGCGGCACTTTACCTCAACAACGGGTTTAACTTCCCAGCAGAGTTTAAAGCAATCACGCTGATACTTACTTTTGTTCCGGTCTTTGTCTGCTTCAGAATGTCGTTCGCAAAGCGCGTTCGCTCAGATTACATTACACTTATTGCGTTAGTCCTGTTGTCCATACTATTCTCTGCCGTCGGCAGCGTCCGATCCTTGCTATTAGTTCCTATAGTTGTTGGGTTTTTCTCCTTCTATGTAGGCTGCATCCTGAATGGGCGCACACATATTCTGCGTCGCAAACGAACGATTTTTGGCATCATTGCTTTGGTTTGTGGCTTCGGTTTTTGGGTCATCGTAGTTCAGAGTGCGCGCATGGGGGACTTGGGGTTCGAACGTGTGGGAGCTACTCTAGAGCATATGCGGCCATGGTTTGCAGGCTATGTTCCGGCGTTATCAGTCTGGTTTGAAGACTTTTATCAATATACCGATCTCACTTGGGGGACTAGCTTTTTCCGTGCAATCTTTGGCCCTCTGGGGCTTGTTTCAGGAGAAGGTTTCTCAGACCGAATTGACGCGGTAGGCATCGGAAATTGGCAAACCTCTAACGCAATGACGATATTTCGGATTTTCTTACAGGACTTCGGCCCGTTCGGCGCGGCAGTATTCTGCATCTTACTAGGATTTCTAGGTGAATTGAGTTATTATAAAGCCCGTAGAACTGGTGGCGTTTGGATCGTTTTTCTGATTGTCGTATATTGCTCAGTCTTTTTCTCTATCAACTTTTGGTTCTTCTTTTATGGGGCGCGGGTCTTCGGCATGATCGGAGCACTTTTGGTCATGGCCGTAGTCACTATGCAGGCCAGACGAACATATCGCCGCAATAAGAGACAAGCGACTTTGAACTTCAATCATCCAGGAACTGCTCGATGACTTCCTCTCCAACGGTGCTACTTATAGCCAAAGCATATCCCCCAACCGTAGGTGGGGTTGAAAGCTATAGTGAATTAATTGCCCGCGCTTATGTTCGTCAGGGGGTCACACCCACCGTCATCACATCTTGGGACGGCCCGCGCGGTTGGCACGATCTTTCTTACCCAGAAGGTTTTATTCGCGTTTACAACGTTGGTATGCACCGCCAGCCAATCGTCTTTGCAAGGTTAATTGCAGCTATAGGAAGAGTGAGGTTCGGGCAAAGGTTTGACTTCATCCACGCGACAACTTGGCGGCCAGCACTCGCATTGCTACCGTGGCGGTGGCCTCAGACTAAAGTGCTTACAATTCACGGGCAGGAGGTACTGAACTACCCTCTTATTCTCAAGCGCGGCATGATCAAGGTAATGCGCGACTTTGACCTAGTTCATACCGTATCGCATTCCACAATGCGAGCCGCGAAAGGAGCACTTGAAGGGGCTCTTCCACAAGGTAAGTGGGAGGTAAACTTCAATGGCCTATCTTTCCCTACAGAAGCATCAACCTTTAAGCGCCAAGCTAGAGGCAACAATGAAATTGTACGCATCCTATCCTTTGCCCGGCTGGCGCGGCGGAAAAACATTGATGGCTGTTTGCGTGCCCTAGCACGGCTTCAAACCGAAGGTGTCGATAACTTCCACTATACGATTGCCGGCACAGGCCCTTTACGTGATGAAATAGCTCAGTTGATCGTAGAATTAGGTCTGCAAAACCAAGTGACGATGAAGGGCTATGTCGAAGACTCGGAGATTCCTGACCTTTACCGAAATGCAGATGTATTCCTGCATCCCCAAACCGCATCAGAAAACAAGCGTGATCTGGAAGGCTTCGGCTTGGCAATCGCGGATTCGATCTCTTTTGGCTGCGCAGCAGTTGTAGGAGAAACTGGCGGCCCAGCGGATTTTGTTAAAGATGGTGAGCGTGGATTGGTCGTAGATGGCTATAGCGATGAGGCTATTGCTGATGCACTTCAAACATTGCTAACCGATCCTGCAATGCGCATTGAGTTAGCAAGTAGCGGTCGGAAATGGTGCCTTGAGCACCTTTCGTGGGATCGACATATCCAGCAAGTAATCGCCAGCGTAGCGAAGTTGGAATAACAATAATTGATAGCTCCACGATATAAGTTCAGGTCCCAAACTGATGCACCTTCAGCCGGCAAGATAACCAGTAACTTTTACTCGGACGGCGGGTTTTATAGACAGCCGTGCACGTCACACTGGCGCGCCTGATACACGATCCACTCAGCAACCGGTCGGTCGTTAGAGATCGCCACAATCGTTTCCGGCTGCGCCTTTGGCGGCTGTCGGCTCACGTCCCTGAAGAGCGCGTCCCCGCTTACACTCGGGGGCGGTAGACAGGACCCGGCAGAGAGCGCGATCCAGATCGGAATCAGACAGGTTTTCAATCTCATTTTGCGTTCCTTTCGAGTTCTCAATGTGCCGCAGTCGGTTGGTGTTTTGGTTGGCGCGCAGTTCACGCTCGCGATCGTCGGCGGCATCTGCTCTCAACCAGACCACCACTCCGATCAGAACCGCTGTCCCTACCCCGCTGGCGATTAACTGCGCCTGTAGATGGCCTATACCAAACATAGCGTGACCTCCTCGGTCCGGCGGCGGACCAAGCCCCGCACGACTTTACCACCCGCCTTGTTCCACCAGCTGATGGCTTCGCAGCCGCCCTCGATGTCGCCGGCGTTAAGCCGGCGGGTTGCTGTGCTGGTGCCTGCGCCATGCCAGCCGACATTGTATGCGAGGCTGGTGTAGGCGGCCTTTCGAGTGGGTGGCAGCCAGTAGGTCTGAGCCTTCTCATTGACATAGCCCATCCAATTGTCGCGATACTCTGCGATCTCCTCGACCAGCAGCGCTTTGCACTCGGCATCGGTTTTGTACTGCCCGGGCGCGGCCGTACGGGTATGGCCGTAGCAGATCGTCCAGACACCGACGATGTCGCGATAGGCCTCGTTTCTCTTGCCCTCCCATTTGGCGATGAGCTCGAAGGCGATCTCATCGAATGGATCTTCGGCCGCCCGTGGCGCCGGGACCGACGGGGGCCGCGGTTTCGACGCCATGGCCGGGATGATCTGCACCTCGAGGCTCGCCCGTTCTTCCGACTCTGGCAGAACCGCATTCTCAACCAGCGCGCCGCCGATGGACTTTGCCAGCATGAGCCCCCCAAATAGGAAAGCTGTCCAGAAGATCAGTCGACGGCCCATCCGCGTTTCAGGAACCTGACGGATGAACCGGCCGGCGATGCCGAGAGCGAAAAACACCAGCGCCGCCGTGCCAATCAGGTATGGGTCGGCCTCGATCTTGAGCAAGCCATAGAGCGCATTCGGCGCGAGCAATGCGGCCAACCCAAGCACCATGCTGACAAAGGAATACGAGCGCAGGGCCGCCCGCCGGTTTTCAATAAGGTAGCGGTTCATCGGCATTCTCCAATGCAAAGAACCCCGCAGGCGGGGCGTGAGGTTGATAATGTGAGGGGCTGGTTAGCCCGCGATCCTGAAGAACGCTGGCGGCTGCGTGTATTTGAACAGCAGACCACCCGGGCAAGTGTAGGTCAGGTCAACGCGAAGCTGATATTCGCCCGCAGGCATGAACGGCAGCGTCGGGTAGTGATAGTCGAGATATTCATCATCCGGTGAGCCACCCGCCCATTCTGCGTCAGGCAAATCATAGACCGCGCCGTCTTGGTTGATCGCAGTGCGCTCCGACACCACCGGACAATCACCCCGCGCCTTTTCGCGCCAGATGCGTACTGGCAGCGCTTCACCCGCGCTGATCGGGCTGTTGAGCGTTTCCACCTTTCCGAAGCCGCTGACCGGCTGCGTTCTGTCAACCCGCTCATATCGAACCGCAGTAAATGCCACGAACATAGATAGCGCTACGCAAACAGCGGCAAGAAATCCAAACACCCGCATCATTTGAAGATCACCGATCGATAAGCCCATAGGACGCCGAACAGCGTCACGACAATTCCACCCAGTGTAGTTATCCCCACCATGAGCAATTGCCGTTCCTTGGCTGCCTCCGCCTCTTTCATCTGGGCGATTTCATCATGCAAAGCGCGGTTGTCTGCCCGCCACTCAGCCGCAAGGACCGCGTTCGCCTCACGAAGTTCCGCAACCGACTTTTCAAGCTGCTCGATCTTATAGCCCGACAAGACTGATTGCTGCGCATCAACTGCCATTCGTCACCTTTCCCTGGTAGATTGGAAGCGCCAGTCACGACGCCACCATGAATACGCGCAGAGCGTCATGTTTGAGCAAAGGGCCACCCGGCAGATGTGCCGGGATAGCCACTCGGAGAGGGCTAGAATCAACTCAGGGCCGCCGTTGCAATCCAGCCTGTCCCATCATGGACGTAGATTTTCTTGTTCGTCGCGTCGAAGTAGAACGGGTAAGTCCCAGCGGGCGCGTCAGCCGGGACGCCGGACGGCGCACCCGCCGCGCCGGACATGAGGTTGAAGCCGTAATCTTGACTTGCCACACCATCAGTTGAAACCGCAGGAATACGACCACTACTGTTGCCAAAGGTTACTGTGCGCGTTCCTGTCGCAGCACTGTCAAGGATCGTGCGCCGGTTGGACGCGTTCAGAAACTCAAACAGGCCGCGCGATTGCAAGTTTCCGTCCGATGAGCGCCGCAGCGCCACGTCTGTCGCCGCCACCCCGTCGCCAAACCTCAACTCGTTTGGCATTAACTCCATTTTCGGCTCAGACGCGCCCAGATTAAAGGCGCGCAGCAAAGGAACATCATCTTCCGCCCGATATTGGGTTCCGCGCTCGTTGATTACGAAGTTACCATTCTGCCCTGCCGCATTGCTCCGAACCAAAGTATCCCAGTTCCCAAGGAAAAACGTGTCAAACTTAGCGCCAAAGACATTTCCCGTAGAGGTAAGGTCAATTGCAATCCGACCTACAGCAGTGCCGAACCCTTCCAATACCGAGTGAATTCGAACGTTTCGGGACAAGTCACCTTCCACGACCATTGCCCTTGCTGTAGGGGAAGGGGCGCAATGAATGACCATCATCGACACATCGCTGTTCCAGAAATTCACGCCCTCCCCCACATGGAAGCCAATAGCATCATCCCAAGACGTTCCCATGCCCGCGATATGGATAAGACCCCATTTCGCATAGCCCATTGACCCCGTTCCACCACTTTTGCTTAGCTTAACAGAGGTTTTACAGTCCTTCAGGACAATGTGGTCGAGGTCGCTGCTTTCGGACCAATGGCCCGACCCTGTGAGCTCCAGTCCTGTTTCACAACGATCTGCTTTAATGTTGTGTGCCTTGGCCTCTGAATTGTCGTCTATCAGCAGAGCACGAGTACCCGCGCCCATAGCGCCAAGAATATTAAACCCGTCTGCACTCGCACCAGGCGGCTCGGATCGACCCTGGTTCAGCTTAATACCTGTCGCACCGGCTTGCAGATTTAAGCGCGACCCGTTCCCCTTCAGGTGGATAGGAACAGTAATCGTCGGGTCAATGACCACTGGCCCGTCGAGATAATAATCCAACTGTGAGAAATTGAGCGTGCCACCACCTTCCCGCGCAAGAGCCGCGACTGCCGCGTTAATGGTCGCCGTATCAAACGTCACACCATTTCGCGGCGGAGCAAGGGCGTCAACATTCAGAACGCCTGAGCGGACTTGAGCCTTGAGTTTTACCGGGACTGTCGCCGCGTTGGTGATGTCTCCGCCTGTGGCGACTTCCTCGTATAAATCTGACCCAGCCTGCCAAACTGCGCCATCTCCCTTGGCGGAACGGTCAGACGCAATCAAATCACCCGGCGTCTTAAATCGCACAGTGGGGTCATATAGCGCCGCTTCTATCGCGCTATCCGCTGCGCTACCAGCTGCCGCCTGAGCATCGTCCGCAACATCAGCATAGTCGTTGAACATCTCGCGCAGATCACGCTTCTCAATCCGCTTTTGCGCGGTGGACCGATCACCAATAGGCAGATCACCCGCACCGCCTTGCCCATCGCCCGTATAACCTTGGAAATCGCGCAGGACGCGGCTGATCTTTTCGCGGAAAGTTTCTGGCATAGCTGTCTCCATGCAAAAGCACCCGCCAGAGCGGGCCATTAGAATCGATGTGGTGTGCTTAGGTTGTGGTAATCGTCGCCGGGCCGACTGGATCGCCCTCGACGCCGGACACGTTGGCAGCTGCAACCCAGTAGTTGTATTCAGTTGCCGCCGTGATCGTGTCGTCGGAGAACTCGGAGATTTGCCCAGCCACGCCGCCGGTCGTGCCGATCAGCGCGGCATCACCAAATACCGCCGTATCGCCGCGATAGATGCGCAGTTCGTAAAAGTCGCCTGCCGGGTTGCGCCAATTCAGATTGACCCTACCCGTGCCATTAGATGCGAACAGTTCAGACGGTTCGCCCGGTGCTGTGGCATCAATTTGAACTGTAATCGTGCCGAGGTTTTCCCACTCATCAGGCTCATAGAACACCCCATCAAAGCGGGCTTGCGCCTCGTACTCAACACGATCCTCAACCGGGCCTGACTGCGCGGTGTAGTCGGTTGCCTGCATATCCAGCCAAGTCGAAGAGAACGCCGAAACCCGTCGATACTGCGCCTCAACAGCGATATCGCTGCGGCCTACGATTGGCACTGCGTCCACTTCCAGGATAGCGATCTGACTGCTGGCGGATGCCTGCACAATGCGCTGCGTAAATACTGCCGAGATATCCGGCGCGAGGTTCTGCGGATCGTCTGGTAGTGGCGTAGGCGCGTCACCGGCCTCCGTTGGCGTCCACTCGCCTGACGCCCGATCAACTGCCGCAAGGTCAATCCGGCATTGCAGTTCAATCGGGTCAAATTCGTGGTCTAGCACCTCATACTCGCCTTGGATCACGCGACCCGAACCGTCCTCCGGCTGATAGTCCAGCAGGATCGTATGGCGCTGCGCATGTTCACGCGGGAAACGCGCCTTTAGCCCGACCAGGTTGGTTATGATCGAAACCTTGGCCCGATTGTCGTCGTGGAATTGCTCCTTAGCCAACCGCCGCGCCTGTGACCGGTTCGGACACATCGTCAGTTCGTATTCCTTGACGATTTCGCCCTCGACCGCCAGCCGGGTATCGTCGCGCCACTGGTCGACTTCTGTCACCGTGTATTTCTGCGAAGCGTCCATGTGCAGCACCCGCAGGACGTTATACCCTTCGCGTTCGCTGATCGCCTCGCTGGTTTGGATTTCTCTGATGTCTTTGGCCGTGATGGTGCAGGCCGGGGTGCCGAAGCTGCCGCCGATTAACCCGATGCGCCCGTCCTGCATTTCATAAGCGCGGATACCGGAGCTGGCGTGCATCCGGTCCAGCACATCAGACGGAGGCTCATCCAGCGTCCAGTAGCCCCAGAGGCGCAGACGTGGCGCGGTGCCGCCCTCAAGCTGTGGCACGGCTTCATCGGCCACGTCAGCCATTGCTGAGACGCTATCCCAGTTGATGTCCGCCGCGTCGATCTTGAACCCGTCCTCATGGGTGAGGAAATGCGACTGTACCAGCGCGGCGTTATCGGCATATGCGGTCGAAACATCTCGTGGGTCATAGACCGCCTGCCCCTTAATTACGCACTGCAAAACGGTGCCTGATGTTTTGGGGAAAACCTTGCTAAAATCGTTCCCTTTCGGTGCTTTGATTTGCCCCAGAAATGTGGCCTGATTGGTTAACTTACGATCTACATCCCACGACGCAAAATCGGCTGACAGGTCCGCATAATCGCCACCAAGCGCCGAACCATTGCGGGTTTGAATGTTGACGTATGGCGCCGTTTTCCCTTCGGTTACGTCACCGTTCTCATCCAGTGTCACAGGAACGCTATCGACCCAGAATTCGTCAAAGCTGATTATAGGTCCGTGCGCCACCATGACGAGCTGATAGAGCACCCCGTCCTTTACTTCGAAGAATGCCCTGATGCCGCCAGCAAGATTCTCACCTACATAGATGCGGCGCGGGGCAATGGCTTGACTGATAACCGCTTGGATGTCGGATTGAGACACGCTCACGCTTGGTGCGAGCACACGAGAAATCGCGCTCAGAGCCAGCGACACCGCCGCATTCGCCACCGCGACGCCTATAGAGGTAGCTGTAGCAACCGAAAAGCCTGCCGCAGCAGCGAGATAGCCACCCGCATAGGCAATCGCGCCTATGATCGTTGAGAAGATTGCCATTTAGATCGCCTTAACCATCTGCACTTCGGCCACCGTGTAGCCGCGTCGCTCTAGGATGCGTTGTGCCGCACCGCCGTTGGCGCTCATCTTGATGAGGGTCGCGCCTTGCTCTGCCGCCCATGCCTCGAAAGCCCACAAGAGCCGCAAGCCGCTGCGGTCTGTCGCCATCCAGCCGAGCTCGAAGGCGACCGGGTCGGGGCTGATAACCGTCTGCATCATCTGCCCGGCGATGAATCCGCCGTCGGATACGAAAACCACGCCCTGCGGATCGCCAAGAAGACCCGCAAGTGTTTCGCCCGCGCGGATGCGGCAGACACGCTGCGGCCCGCCTACAGACGCCGCCAGCGCCTCGATCATGTCGACAAGGCGGGGAATGTCCGCCTCACCGGCCTGTCTGATCAAGTTTGATAGCGAGACGTGCGCAAAGAGACGCCCCGCGTCTGCCTTACCCTCTTAGCCATGGAGTCCTCAGAAGCGCGCAGGTTGATATCGACGCTTTGCCCGCCCCGCAGATACGCCTGATCTCCAATTTGACGAAGAACACGCTCGAAGATCCGTTGTTCAATTTTTGCGAAGAGAAGCCGATGCACTAAACGACGAATAAACATTATCTGCTCTCCTTTGAGGCATGGCCGGATCAACTGCCGGGCACCCATGTAATGGCCTTGTCTTTCAGCCCCGCGATGAACGCCATGCCGGTATCGCCGGGGAACCGGGCCCGCTGATCCGCGTCGGTCCAGCGCCCGTATGGCGGCTTGGCTTGTCTGCTTATGCGGCCGTAAGCCTCCAGCTCGATCACCCGGCTATCGGCCGAGGATGTGCTGCGCATATCGCGCATGACGCCTTGGAACATGCTGATCGGATCACCGATCAGACGCCCCTGATGTTCGCCGTCATGCTCAACCGTGCTGAAGAGCTGATAGAACAACTGGCAGCGTCGGTTATTCACCTCGCTGGCCTGATTGTCGCACCGCGCCACCATCTCAGGCGATGCCGCCGGGATTTCAAACCGCACCATGCCCGCACTCATGCCGTAGGTCAGAGACATGGCGCCGATCTTAATCACGTCGCCAGTGCCTTGGTACTCGACCCCGCCGGCCGTGAGCGGACCATAGCCCAGCCACCAGCGTTGCGGGTTGGTTGCGAAGTCCATCTGGCAGAGGATCGTGCAAGCAACATCACCGCGGCGCAGGTCTTCGTCAGCAATATCGTGGATACTCATCAAAAGGCCTCGACAAGGGATACAGAGCCGAACCGCACCGGCGATGGGCCGCGGAAGCCGCCCACCTGATCGCCGGTTTCCATGCGACACTTGAGGCGTAGCTGATCCACAACCACCACCGCGCCCACGTCGTGGTTGCCCCGGATATTTGGCATGAGGGAGACGCGAATGGCCGTATCACTTTCACCAATCGCGCTCACGTTTCCGACTTGGTGCAGCCGGTCGCCCAGAGTGATGTAGTGCCCTGGCCAAAGCTGAGACAGCGCGGGCTTGTCGACATCGATGTAGCTGTCTCGATGGGATGCCGCCGCGCGCAGCGTGAAACCGTCAAACGGATCATTCGCAAAGCCGACATGGTCAAAGGTCCATTCCGGTGCGGACCCATTCGGCGCAAGCATCCGGCCGCTCGCATCATTCGGACGCCATTGCGTGCAAACTGGGACAACACAGGTTGCCCCTGCCGCTTCCATCTGCGTGACAAAGGACGACAGCGCCAGATGTCCCTGCATCCCGATTGCGGCTATATCGAGATCCAGCTTCCAATGCCCGTTTAGGGTTGGCGTGGCGAAACTTTCCCCGTCGATATTGGTGAACGGGGAAAACCGCATCCCGCTGAGTTTCGGGGTGCTGGATTGCACTTTCACCGGGTATGGAAAGGCGACCTGCATCAGCGCCCCCCCTTCAGATATTTGTTGTCTGCTTGTGCGCGGGTGTTCTGTTGGATGCCCTTGCGCGTCACCTCCACAGCCACGCCCGTGGCCTCAGTCCGTACACGCGAGGCAAACATGGGACCCTCTTCAACAATCACCCGAACAACGCCACCAGCTCCGCCAGCACTGCCGGTTTGGCCGTTCGGAATGACCCGCTCGCCACGCTCGAGGATGGCTGGAACTTCATTAGGCCGCAGCCCTGCAATCCCACCCTTGTGGTAGCGCGGCGCGCCCTTGAATACGGCAGGCGAAACAGACCGCCCGTGGCCGTAGCCGTCTTTGCCGGCCGTGCCGCCGCTGTGAAGAATGCCCGGGATGATTGCCCCGCCCAGCATGCCGCCTTTGCCTCCACCGCCACCAAGCCATCCCGTGCCGGTGCCGCTGGCAAACGGCCCTTCATTGAACAGCATCGCCTGCAACGCCGCCTTTGCCAGCGACTTCGCGAGGCTTTCCAGCACGCCCGCAAGACTCTCGCCTTCGACGATCGCGTCAATGAAGCCGTCCTTCAGGTCTTGCTGCACCCCTTCGAAGAATGCCGCGCGTTCCCGCGCCTGCTCGTACTTCTCGGTCAGATCGCCAATGCTTGCGGCTTGTCGGTCGATCTGCTCCCGCAGCGTTTCGCCCGTCGCCGCCTGCCGGGCGTCGAGGTTCAGTCCGCGCTCCTTGGCTTCATCCAGCAGCTTATATTTGGCGGTCAGTTCGGCGATCTCGGCCTTGGTCTTACCGATCATCTCAATCTGGCGCTGGATGCTCAGCAATTCCTCCTCTGATGCCTTAAAGAGCGGGTCTTGTTTTGCCTTCTTCTTAGCCCGCCTTTTAGCCTCGGATTCCGCCTCCTTCTGAGCCTTATTGAAATCAGATAATTCGCCCCGAGCATCAGCGGTTGCAGCCGCAATCTCACCAGCGTCCTTGATCAGCTTATCACGAGCTGCCACCGGCAATGTCACGCCCGCAGCATCCAAACCTTGACGCTTTTGGATTTCAGCCAGCTTGCGCGCGACCTCAACCCGATCAGTACCAGCTTTGACCAAGTCGCGTTCAGCTTCAGCAAGCTCCCTCTGATCAGATGCTTTCATGTTCGCCATCTGGGCGCGCCCAAGTACGCTAAGAAGCGTCTGCGCTTGGCCGATCATCCCGCCAATCTTGCCAGAAAGAGCATTCGCCCCGCTGATCGCGTTGTCAAAGGAGATGCCTGCGATGCTTCTGGAAAGGTTATCCGAAGCCAATGCGGCATTGCTGCTTTCGTTGGCCAAGTCGAGCGCACCCAATGCCGCCTCTGCCGTGGACCGCGCGATCGAGATGAGGTTCTCGTTTGTCTCATCCGCGCCTCTGGCCGCATCGGTAAGGAAGGTCGACATGGCTTGAAGCGCCGCAGCCTGAGCATCGAGGGAATCCGCGCTTTGATAGTCGCTCATCAACGCAACGAGCTGCCGCGCCTGATCCAGCGTCAGGCCGTATTCTTCTTTGATCTTGCGTACCTGCCGCACCGCTGCGGGTTCGCTTTCGGAATAGCCCTGCTGCAATACTTGATCGAAACGATCCAAGCGCCCCTGCAATTCATCGAAAGCCTCGAGAACCTGAGCGCCACCCTTGCGGATGCTTTCCATAGCATCCAGACGTGCCAACTGGCTCAGAACCCGCAGGAGATGTCGCGCTTTATCCGATGCCCTACCATACTTTTCCGCCAGCTCTTCGGTCGGTGAATTGGCCCGCTCGACTGCGCTGTTGTAGTCCGAAACCGCCGATTTAAGATCACTTACTGCGTCCTCTAGGTCGCCTGCCGCATCGCCAGATTTCAGGAACGATGACGCCAGTGGAATCGCCACAGCCACCACGGCGCCAAGAACCGCGCCCAAAACGCCCATCCCGCCAAGCAACTGTGGCAATTGCTGACCAAGGGCAATCGATGCCGAGGTACCAGCGCCAACCTGCACCGCAAAGTCGCCGATCTGATAGGCTGCGTTTTGGATTCCGCCGCCCATACCGCGCGTGGCCCCCGCCGCACGCGCGTTCGCCCCCGCAAGCCGCTGAGCGCCCCCAGTGGCCCGCATGTACTCAGCATTAAGCTGCTCCAGCGCTGCGTCATACTGTTGCGTGTTCAAGGCTCCGACCTTTTGCGCCCTGTTCAATTCCTCCAGCTCAGTCTCATACCGCTTCGACGCCGCGAAGAGCGGGTCATACTTCGCCCGCAACCGGTCCATTTCCTTACCGATGGTCTGTGCGCTGGCCTCAGCGGTCTGCGCCATTTTTCGATTGCTGGCAGCGAACTGCTTTTCGACCCGCGTGGCGCTGTCGACACCTGCCTTGCGCGCGCGTGCCATCTGCTTTTCGAACTTAGCAAGGGACGCCTCAAGGCGCAGCATCAATGCGGTTTCGACTTCAGCCATTACTTCAGCGCCTCCGGCTCATACCTAGCAAGGATTTCATCGAACTCTTCCTCGGTTGGCGGTTCGGCTTTCTTGCTGCCGGCGTTGAACCCGCGCACCATGTTGATGAAATCCGCGTAGGTCATCTCGCGCAGATCGAGCGGTGACATGTTGAACTCGCGACAAATCTGGCTGACCTCGGAAAACCGCATGGGTTCGGGCGCCTCTTCGTCGTTGGAGGCGTCGCCATCCTCAACACCAGACATAAGGGCGATCAGGATATCGCCTGCCAGCGCTGCGTTGTCGTGCCACGGTTGGCGCTCGAAATGCGCCTCCATAAGCTGCTTGGCCGCGACCTTGTTCTCACCGCCACCCATCAACGCAATCCTGATCGTGTGCCAGATGTCTTCTGCTCGGAACTTCCCCGAGGAAACGCGAAGGAAGATCGCACCGATAGCATCCTTCCCGCAGGCTTCCTCAAGCTCGAGGACCCCGCCAAAGGTGAGCCGGAAAAGGCGCTCTTTCCCGGCCCATTCTGCAATCACATCAGCCATCAGACTGCGTCAGTCCAGACGCGCTGACCGGCGCCCGAGATGGTCGCGCTGAAAGTCACCTTGCCGCTGGTCTCCTTGCCAAGTTCAAGACCAGCGAGATAGGCGGGCAGGATCCAGTGGCCGCCATTGTTGGCCGCGTCTTCATCCAGCAGGATCTTGATGTTCTTCTCGCTGCCGGTGTCGGCCCAGTCGCGCCATGTCGGCCATGCTTCGATGGTCACCATGCCGCTGAGCGTGACGCTGGTGTCTTGGCTCTCAAGATGCCGCACGATCGTAGCCGGCACATCGAGCGGATTGTCGCAATCCAGCACCGTGTTTTCGCCGAGGTTGTTGGTCAGCGTGATGCCGAACGTATTGGCCCCACAGGTATGCGCGAAGGCCTCGGTCGGGGTTGCTCCATCACCCAGCTGCACGATCAGCCGCTTTGTCTGTTTGCCAGTCGCCATGTTATTTCCCCTTTGCCGAAGATGGTTTCTTGTCGCCGATCACCTCGGCCACGCCCCGCTCCACAAGCGCCTCTGCTGTTGCTTGCGGAACCGATACCTCTGAGCCCGCCTTGAACCACTGGCTCTTGGCGGAGCTGATGCGGTGATGCGCATCCTGTTTGATCTTGATCTTCATCATGCTTCCTTGATTGCCTTGTTGATGTTTCGCGTCAGCCGCGACTTCACGCGCCGCTTGCGCGTGCGCCACACCGGAAAGAAGAACGGATTGGCCGGCATGTCCTTGGTCCCGAACTCTTGGAAACGGGCGTAGAACGCATCTCCTGCGCCTGCGTAGATCGTGATGCGGAGGGTCGAGTACTCTTTGCCACCCACGGTACCGATCACCATTGAGCCCTCTGGCGCATCGCCCCAGGTCCAGCCGATCGAATTGACCAAATCGAGGCTTTCGCCTTTCGGGGCCACGCGCTTCATATCCGCCACGATCTCTTCGGCGTTTTGCTCCAACGTGTCCCGCGCGGCCTGTCGAACCTTCTCAGGGATCGCCCCCCAACGGCGATTGAACTCTGCGAGCCCCTTTACCATTACGCTTCCTCCAAATTGGCTGTGACCGTCACGATGCCGTGGCCCGTGATCCCATCGCGGTCGCGCATGACGCGCACCCCCTCCACCGTCATCGTGATCAGGGCGCTGTCTCCAGCATCTGCTTCGAATTGGTGAAGCGCCTTTTTGACCGCGTCCGCGATCTCCTTTGCGGGCCGAAGCCGCCCGTGATCCACCGCCCAGCAATCCAGCTGGAGCGTCTCATCCCGGCCTTCGATGCAATCCATGTCATCGGGGCTGTAGTCAGACGGGCCGAAGGTGATGCAGGGATAATCTGCGTCTGCTGGCATCCGGTCGAAGATGCGGTCCCCCACCAGCGCGTGAACGCGCGCATCTGCGACGAGGCGCTCGTAAATCAGGGTTTGCAGGTCGATCGATGTGCTCACACCGCCACCCCGCTCTCGCAGGTCAATTCAATGAACAGCCGGTCATCTGACGGAACTGCCGTGCGGATATTGTACGCCGTGCCGCGGCGGGTATCGCGCATCTGCCATTCCGGCGTGATCGCGCGCGTGCTGCTGTTCGCGCGGACAGTGACGACCACCGGCTGCTTGCCTTGGAGGCGCGCGGCGATCACTGCCTCGCTGCCGCGCAGGTAGCGGAAATGCGCGCGGGTGGCGAACTGCTCAACCCAATCTTGCTCTTTCCCGCCGGACCCATCTGGAACGCCAGCAAGAGCGTCGAAAGCCACGGCTTCTACCAGTCTCACAGCATCACCCAGCGGTGCTTGCCGAGCAGCACATCGACAGCGAAGGGCATAGGACGCTGCTCTTTGTCCGAGGCTGCTGAGCGCTGCTCATACCAATGCGCCACCAACATGCAGATCGCGGCTTTGATATCCCATGGCACGTTTTCAGGCGCGCCATAGCCTGCTGTGAAAGTGATCTGAACCGGCGTCAGAGACCGCCCGAGCGCCGGTGCTGAGAAGCCGCCCAGAAACTGAACCCGCACGCCAAGCGGGTCAGTGATTGCCTGATAGTCGGTCGCGTCGACCGTCTGAGTTACCCCGTCCGCGTCGATATATTCCAGCTGAACCGCCGAGACGTTCGGGAACGGCAAGCGTAGGCAGGATGCCCAGCCCTTGTAGTCCTGCCGCCACTGCTGGTTAACGATGCAGCGGCCAAGAATGCCGGTGAAGCCGTCGAGGTGGTCTGTCGCAGCCTTGATCAGCCGCTCGACCAGACCATCGTCATCGGCAAAGTCGATGATCGTATGATCTTTGGCTTCTTGCACCGTGACGGGCAATGCGGCAGGCGCTGTGACGCGGACGGGGGTCATTGCTTATTTCCCGCCGTAGGGGAATGGATCGAGGCCGAGCTTCTTCGCCTGCGCCGCTGTCATGCTGACCTTGGGGCCCGGCTTTTTCGTGGCCTTCGTAGCGGGCTTCTTCTCTTCCGGGACTGGTTTCTTTTCTTCGCTCATCTTTTCAACTCCATTGAGAGAGGGGAGCCCCGGCCATCGCGGCCGAGGCGATTGGCTTAAACGCCGTCATCCATTTGCAGGATGCGGATAGCTTTGGGATCGACCACAGCTCCGCCGACGCGCTTGGTGGTGTAGAACAGCACCTTGGGCTTTGCGGTGAACGGGTCGCGCAGCACGCGCACGCCGGTACGATCGACGATCAGATAGCCGCGCGCGAAGTTACCGAAGGCGATCGGCGTGGTGTTGGCGGCCATGTCGGGCATGTCTGGCATTTCCGTGACCGGATATGCCAGCAGCTGCGAGGGCTGACCCGCAACACTGGAGGGCTGCCACAGCTGACGGCCATCCGCGTCGCGCAGTTTGCGGATTTTGCCCAGAGTGGTCCGGTTCATGACAAAGCGTGCGCCATTGGTGTAGCTGGCCGGCGTTCCGTAGATGAGATCGAGCAGCTCATCCTCGGTCACAGCGGTTGTTGCTGCGGCAGGATCAACACCGATGGCACCCAGTGGGTTCGCTGCCGCATTCGCGGCCCCTGTTGCGTAGCTCAGAAAGCCGTTCGGCTTGTTGACGCCATTGCCCGCGACGAAGGCCAGGCCTTCTTGCTTGGCGAACTCGGTCTGAACTTCATTGGCCAGCCAGCTTTCCAGATCGACTGCGGCATCATCCAGCATCCCCTGCGTCGCCCCGGGGTTGGCGTAGATTTCGCCAGGGGTGATCACCATCGAGCCGAAGGTCGGTGTGCTGGTTTCAGGACGCGCCTCTTCCTCACCAACCCAGCCAGAGCCAGTTCCGCGCAGATTGAACAGCTTGGTGAACCCGGCCGAGGAGATGTTCTGCACGGATGCGATCGAGCGCATGGCCGAGACTTCCACCAGCTTGTCGGTGATGGTGCGGTCCCATTCCACCGGTGCCAGAAACCCACCTTCTGGATCGGCACCTTTGTTCAGATTGGCCTGAACTTGGCCTTTGCTGAAGTGCGCCTGAAAGGCTTCGGTGTATTCCGCATCTTTCACCGCGTCAGGGCCGGTACCGCTCAGAGACATGGCCGCGATCTTGGCGTTGGCTGTATCGATTGCTGCTTGCAGGTCGGTGACGCTGTTGTTGATGCGGTCAAACTTCTCTGTCGTGATGACATCGTCGAACTTGGCTTTGACCTCGGAATCCTTCTGGGCCTGCGTATCTTTGAACGACTGCCAATCCTTCTGCAGTTCACTCAGAAGGGCCTTCACATCACTGGGGGCTTCCGCGCGCACAGCGACGATGCCGCGAGCTTTCGCGGGCTTCATGTGCATCGACATGATCTTTTCCTTTATGTTGAAAGAGTAGAACGCAGCCCTTTTAGAAGGGCGGCAATTTCGTCAGCGTCTTGCGTAACGGTTGGAGCAGCGCCAGACATGCCCCCTTTTGCGTCGGCCAGAAGCGCACGGCGTTCTGATCTCGGCATCCCTGTTTTGGCCAAGAGCGCATCGAGTCGGCGGGTTGCATGAACACCGCTTTCACTCTGAGCTTTGGCCTTGTCTTCGGTGATGGCATCAGAGGGCAGCAGATTATCCGCCAACCCGACCGCGACCGCCTGGTCACCATTGAACCATGTTTCATTATCCATCCATTCGGATGCTTTGGCTTCCTCGACGCCGGATCGCTCCGCATAGAGCGCCGCCATTGCAGCATCAAAAGGCTCGATAACCTTTGCAGCCTCCAGCAGGTCATGGCGATTGCCGATCGTCACGGTCCACGCGCAGTGGACCATCAGGAAACCAGTCTTGCCGATCTGTACCTCATCCCCAGCCATGGCGATGATGGAAGCAGCAGAGGCCGCAACACCCAACACGCGAACCGTAACCCTATGGGGGTGCGCCCGAAGCGCGTTATAGATTGCAACCCCTTCGAAGAAGTCGCCGCCGGGGCTATTCAAATCGACCGTCACATCCTGCGCCCCGATGGCGCGGAGCGCGGCCGAGATGCGTTTTGCCGTAACGCCGCCATCGCCCCAGCCATCATCTCCGATCACGTCGAGGATCGAGATGGTCGCGTCGGCATTGTCCCGCGCCTCAAGCGCACCATTCCAGCGCCCGAGGGCATCGGGGTCTGGCTGGAATGCGCTAACACTCGGAAGGCGCGAAGCTTTAATCTCGGGAAGTTTACGCAGGCTCATTCTGCCCTCCTATCTTTTGCTGGCCCAGTGCCGCCGGCAGATCATTTCGGCGCTCAAGGTCCATCCACTCGCGCGGCTCGTCAGGATGCAGCCATGGCGTATGACCGCCTGCGCCGAGCCCTTTGGCGAAGAACTCCGCCTGATCTTTCATAGACCCGCGCAGCAATGCGCCGGCGTTGAACTTGACCTCGTATTCGTCGGCCTCGCGCTCGGTCAGGAGCGAACGTTCAATCGCCTGCTGCCAGGCCTCGAACCAAGGGTTCAGGCCATAGCGGACAAAGAACTGGCCCAGCACATCGATGCCCGAGCCCCATGACGTGTCGTCGACACCCAGAAGCGGACGCGGGACGCCAAAGGGGCGTGCCGTTTCTTCGATCTGGTGCTTGCGGTTCTCCAGCCCCTGCCCGTCTCGGCCGGGATGCTGGTTGGGAACGAGGTCCATGCCCTCTTCGAGGATCTTCCACTTATGCGCGTTCTCAGCACCCGCATCATCATTCATGCTGGCTTTGAGCCGCTCATAGGCCTCCGGCGAAAGCTTCTCTTTGTGCTTCAGCGCGCCGCCGATGATCATGCCGTTGCGGAACATGCGGGCCGCGGACTTCTCGGCTTGCAACGCCAGCCCGATGGCTTCGGCAGACTGCTTGACCAGCGACAGGCCAGTGATCCCGTCATCGGACAGCCCATAACGCAGATGGAACACCTCGGACTGCGGCAGCGTGATGGGGCCGCGGCTGCCCCGCGTCACCACGTACTCCAGCGCCCAATCGTCGCGCTGCTTCACCGTTACACGATCCCCAGCTATTGGCACGAGCTGCATCACGCGGTTGCCACTGCGTACGATCATCGCGAAGGCATCGCCATCCGTCAGCGCGCGTTGCTGCATCAGGCTGCGAAACTCGAAAGCCGTCTGCCAAGCGTTCGGCTTTCGGTGCAGCACCCGAAACAGCGGATGATCGCTGGCCTTCGACTTGTCCGCCTTGCGCTGCATGTGCAGCGGCAGCATCCCGATGCTGAAGGCAATGAGCGACACGCAGCGCAGAATCGTCGTGTTCTTCATCGCCGACTTGGCGTTGATATGCGCCCCGGATTCCGTCATGCCGCCGCCGCCCGTGCGCATGAACTCCAAGAGCGCCGGATCATCCAGACCGCTGAACACAGCCCCGCCCTGGACGCTGGCCTGCACCTCCTTTTTGCTCTCAGCGGCGGGGCGCCGGAACAGATTTAGAATTCCCATAACACCGCCTTAAAACGTGAGAATGCCGCGCTCTTCGTAGACCGATGGCCCACCGTGCCCGACTGGGTTCCAGCTCATCAGCATCACGGCGTTGAACAGCGCCATGAGTGGATCGATCTTTGCCGACCCGCTGCGCGCCTTGGTCACCAGCACGGCATTGCCGCGGGTCTCTGTCTTTGCATTGCCCACGCACCACCGCATGAGCCGCTGGTCGCAATGCACCAGCGTCTTGTTCTTCAGTTTGACCGGCGTCCCTTTGATCGCCGCGTTCAGCTTGTAGCCTTGGCTGATCGCCCGGATATCCTCGATCTCGAACCCGGCCTCGATCAGCGCGTCGACGATCGAAGCCACGCCTTCGGGGTCCATGCCGATCCCGTCTTCCTCCGGCAGCAGCCCCGCCTCTTGCAGTCGCTGGCAGATCGCCACGATCTCGGGGTTGGCCTCGGCGTCGAGGTTGTCGACCAGCGTCAGGTCCCCGGCCTCGACCAGCTCGTGCAGTTCGGGTGCGATGCTCTTGCGCAGCGTCAGCACACCGCGATCCGCCCAAGCCCGGCCCCAGTGCATCCAGCGCTTGGTTTCCGCGTGACGCCCCAACACCGAAACACCCAGCAGATCGTCCAGCCCGCCGCCGTCGAGACCGACCACACAAACCTCGGACGAGGCGATGATCTCATCCAGAGTCATCCCTGGCCGCCCCGCCCCGGCCCAGTGATCCGCGCCGATCCACCGCTCGGAATGCAGCCCCAAGCCGATCTCAATGTTGAGATGCTGGCTCATCCAAATCTGTTCGGCCTCGGGGCTGATTGCCCCGTTGTTCGTGTAGTCGTCTTCCAAACGTTGCTGGCTGATCGAGCGGCCAAGGTTCGGCAGCACCAAAGGCCAGTTCTCGCGGTTGCGCCAGTACCGCTCCTTTTTCTGCAACGCCTCCGGAAACTCATAGAGCACCGGCAACATGATCGGCCGCGAGCCCGCCTTACCATCCCGGATCGCCCGGGCCTTGCCGATCTCGGCCTTCCAAATGCCCGCCGGCTCTTTGTCCGACTGGGTGGTGATCATCATCAGCTGACCACCGGTCATGGTGATCCCGCCGCCCCTGATCTGCTGCATCACCTGCTGCGCGCCGTTCTTCTTGCCGAGTTCGTGCAGCTCATCGATGATCGTCATGACCGGGATTTCCCCGGTCACGATCGAGGTGTCGAAGGTCTTCACCTCCAGTTCCGTGCCTGTCTTGTAGCGCGTGATCGTCTTGGTGTGATCCTGAACCCGGAAGACCTTGGCCAGTTTCTCATCCAGTCGGATCATGCCCTGCGCCTGATCGAAGAGCCGGTTCGAGATGTTCTGTGAAGGCCCGATCAGCAGCATCTGACCGTTCGGCGACTCGTTCATGTAAAGCGCGGTCAGGGCGAGCCCCGCGCTATAGGTTGTCTTCGAGCTCTTCTTCGGAACCATGCAAAGCAGCTCCCAGACGAGCCTTTCCTTCGTCTCCGGATCCTCGCTGGCCAGAAAGGCGACCAGCACATCGCGGAACCAATCGCCGCAGGCTTTGCTCATCGGCGGGTTGCCTGCGACATCGGGCAAGCGGAGCCGATTGAAGAAAGCCAGCGCCTTGCGCGCCTTGGCTTCATTCAGCGGCACATCCGCCATTGGTGTTTCGCGGCGGCGTAGCCGCTCCCACCAATCCGGACAGGCGAACCGCGGCAGCGGCTCAGTGCAGTCCATGGCTCGATTCTTGGTTCAGCTCGCGCTCAAGTTCATCGTCGGCCTCATGCCCCATGAGCTCGCGGCGCTGTTTCACCCCGGGCGATTGCTGGCGCGGCTGGTCACTGCCCATCTCGCGCTCGGCGATCTCACGCTCCGCCTTCTCGAGCAGCGGCTCCAGTGCCCGCATGGCCGAAACGCTACCCTTGTCCGCCTGGGCATCGAGCCGGAGGATATTGCGGGCCCGCATTTCTGCGATCGCCATCTCCCGCGCCATCTTCGCCTTGATTTTCCCACTTTGAAAATAATGCTTCCGCAGCGTCGGCACACTGATGCCCAGTTCCCGAGCGATCTGTGAGTTATTCAAACCCGCGACCAGCAAGGCTCTGATCTTGCTCGCATTTTTTGAAGTGGCGATGTGACCGGTTCGACCCGGACCACCGCGCCCATCAGGGATAGGGTCACCCAGTAAGTCAAATCTCTGATCCACCAGAAAAAAATCTCCGAATGATGGGGCTGCCGGTTTCCGCTCTGGCGGGGCGGCAGACTTTTACCCCCCCTCCCCTCGGCGTTCCTGCCGCTGCTTCTCGCTATCGTGGCAGGCTTTGCAGAGGCACTGAAGGTTGTTGCGATCCCAGAACAGGTCCGGATCGCCCCGATGTGCGCGCTTATGGTCAGCCACAAGCTTCGATGTGTTCGCCTCAACCCGTTTGCACCAAGCGCAGGTGAAGCGTGCCTCTTCGAGCACCGACCAGCGCAACCGACGCCAGCGGGCGAGCGAGTACCACCGGTGCGACGAATGCCGTGGGCCTTCGGCTTTGACAGGCGTCTTTGGGTCCGCGTTCAACCGCGAGGCAGTCCGACCGATCCGTGAGCCCATGCCACGACCAGCAAGCCTACCCATGCGACACCTCCGCCCACCCCTAAACGCAACGCGCCCGGAGAGGGTGATCCTCGCCGGGCGCGTTGGGGGTGCTGGCGTCTTGTCTAGGGGGGCTAGATTTATTCGGCAAGACCTTTTTTCCAAGGCGTACGTGTTGGCAGCTCATGCGTCACGTTCCAACGGGACATATCATTCTGAATTTGCAGGCAAACTCGAAGATCCAGCAACGCTGACCACCACTGTAAATAATTGCGACGTGCCGCTGCGATCTGATCCGCAGCAGGCCTGAACACCACTGGGCACACCCGAATGTCGTGACGCTTCACCTTACGACCGCTGCAGTCAGCCACTTGCCCCAGCGATTCCGTCACAGCGCGGCGACCGTGCGGGTTCACATGCCATCCAGCCGGTTCACATCGCGTCACAGCACCAACATAGGCTTCCGGCACAGCACGCGCACGCGCCAGCTCAGCGATCTGCACCGCCATGCGCCGCCCACCGCAGCCCTCGGGCAGCACGGCCACCGCTGAGGCGACGATGTCAGCATCATGATCTGGGTAGGAGCGGCCGCCGCCGTCGATCTTGTAGCCCAGCAGCCCACGCTGCGCCATGCGGTAAGCGTTGCCTACGTGGCCGTAACCCGGCGCCAAAGTGCCTTCGTCCTCAAAGTCGATCGAGGCGCACTCATCGGCGAATGCCCATTCCAACAGCCGCTGGATCGCGATCGGCTTGCGGACGCGGCCCATCGCTTCGGTCTTCAAAGGTGCCATCTGCATCATGCGCCCTTCTCATCCAGCCAGCCACGGAGCATGGCTTCGGTTTCGTGATAGCGCCGCAGCCAGTTCCGCTCTTCGCCAGTGACCAGAACCCCGCGCGCTTGGCGATCCTCGATCAGTTCGACCCGGCGCGCATAGTCCGCAGCCCGTTCGTTGATCCCGGCCCATTCGCGATCGGCGAGCGGCGGGCGCTTGTGGCTTTTCCAGAAGGCATACTCAGCGACCAATCGGCCCTGCACTGCGGCTGCCTTGCGACCGGCTGCCGATACGAACCACGACCGCAGCCCCGGCACGTCCTGCAACGGCATGCGCTCCCGAGCCTCAGCAAATCCAAGAAGACTGACCCGGCTGGGCCAGAAGACCTTGTTCGCGCCTTCGCCCTTGGTGCGCATGCAAGCAGCCAGCACCCGCAGGGACTCGTCGGAGAGATACCCGAGGTCATCCGCCATCTGATCCAGCTTGCGGCGCTGGTCATCAGCCGAGGTGTGATGCTTGAACCGCATCCCATCCTTGACCAGAGGGTCGATGAAGAGCCTGCGCACCCGGGCGCGGTTGGTTTCGTGCGGCGCAGCGGCTTCCTGCGCGCTGTCGGTGGTTGTGATCTGATCCATTTGCCCCATTCCCCTTTTCTCAGCCCAGTCCCGCCGCTGCCTGTTCGGCATCGGTGAGAAGCTTCGCAGCGATGATGTGATCGATAACCCACGGCTGAAGATCAGCGAGCGCATCAGCCCGACCTTCACGCCATCTGGCGACGGCATTTTGCGCCTCACGCTGAACCATCGGATTTGGCGAAAACTTGGCCCCCGTCGCCCTTTGGTTCTTCTGTGGTTTATCTATATTATGCACGAAGGCAGATTTGCCCCCTTTTCCGTGCAAATCTGCCCCCTTTTGGGAGATAGGAAAGGGGGCATTCCTACCCCCTTTTAGGGGGGCATTTTTGCCCCCTTTTAGCTGCACGATCTTGGCCCGTGTGAGGAAGCCATATTGCGTGCTGCGCCCCCGGCCGACACCTGCAAGAACGACGATCCATTCACCGTCAACCAGTTCCTTGATTACCCGCTTGATCGTGTCTTCCGAACAGCCATGAATGTCAGCCAGCTGACGCCGGGACGGGTCGCACCGGTGGGTTTCGCGGTTGGCAAACTCCAGCACCAACGTGTCGGCGACAAGCCGAGCCATAGGGCTCAGGCTGCTGTCGCGCCGAACGCTTTCCATCCAGCCCCATCGCTGCTGGCGCCACTCATCCGGCGCGATTACGCGCAATTCTCCCTCGAAAGGAGACGGCTCGATGTCGTATTTGCGCCTTGGGTCCACAGGTTCCGTCCTCACATGCCTGTTGGCACGACGAAACGCCGTGCCTTTGCCTTACTTGCCGGCCGGCGTTAGCCGCCTGCCGAACTGTTCCGATTGGTTTGCAGGATGACGCGCCCCTCTTACGGGGGCTGCGCCGCCTGATCTGTGCTGTCGGGTGGACCGGGTGGCTTGACGATCAGCGGCCACTGGGCGCGGAACTCCGCCCTATCAGGCCGCCAGCGGATGTACTGGCCCCGGAAAGGCAACCCATAGAGGCGGTCATAGTGGACCTGCAGCGAACCGAAGTCGCTGAACCCTTCATCCCGCGCGAGTGTCTCAAACCATTCCGGCGTGACCATCACCGCGTTGCCGAGCGTAACTTTATCGGCCTCGATGACGATTTCTTCGGAGCGGCTACAGGGCGCGACGATCAGACGGTGGCACTCCGGCGACTTCATCCAGAGCGGCGGCACAGCGCCGCAGAAAGCATGGACAGTGCCGCCGACTGCCACATGGGGCCGCTTGCCATGAGGCTTGATCACGCTGGCCTTAATGCCAAAGATGATCGCGCGGGCGTCCTCTGGCCGGAAGTTATAAGCTACCATCAGGCGGCCTCCACCAAGGAGGTGATACCCTTGGGCTTCCAAGCTGTTCCCACCCTTCGGCGGCCTAGGCCCAACCACAATAAGTAGAGAGAATCACCCCGTACGACAAAACATGTTGTATCGGGCAAGGCTTTTATTGCGTTTTTTGCCGTAGAAAAGCCTTGATGTAGGGTACGGGGCCTGCCGTAAAGTAAGGTCCCGAGTCGAAGATCACTACTCTTCGACTCGGGCAGTTCAACCGCAGCTGTAATTGCGGCAAACCAGGCCCGACGGCATCTCGAAAAACGCCGGACCACATTGCCAGAGAAGGAGCTATCCCTATGGCAACCTACGAACACCATATGACTGGTGTAGCGCTCAATGACATTTCGATTAAGCGAAAGCAACTGACGCTTGATGAGGCGGTAACCGCCCATATTTTGCGCCAGCAAGGCGAGACCTTTACGGATGTCGTTCAACGGCTGGGCACCAACGCAAACCGTGTTGGTGAGGTGTTTCGAGGAGACGCATTCCCCGAAGCAGCGATGCTCGCACTGAAGAAGCTGACGAGCTAAAATTGAGGCGGCGGTATAGCAGCCGGAAGAGCTGCCGGGAGGAACCGCCGACCCCTTTAGCGTCTGATTGGAGAAGATCGAGCCATGGGATTTGAAGTAACCAACGAAATGATCCGACCGGATAAGGGAACCGCGTCGCTGGTCCTGCACGATCCTGAAACGAACTCTCAGATCATCGTGAATGTGCATATCTCTATGATTGAAGAGCCAACCCGCAAAGAGTTCCTGGCTAAGTCGAGGCAAGCCGTGAAGGCGGCTTTGTCCGATGCAATCAAGATGCTTTGAACGTCGGCGTAGCCCAAACGAACGCGCGCCTGTCAACGACTTGTGTCGAAGATTAGCTAGGCCAAACCCCTGATAATCCTCAGGCATCCGGCGCAGAACTGCGGTCGTAATAGGGCGGCCTTGCGGTTGATGCATTGACCGATCAGGCGGGCATGTAGGATTTATGTTGGTACGTCGGGGCAGCGAGTACGAATCGCCACCCCGACTAGCGATACCGCGCCGCTGAACTGCGCGACACACTGCGATCATCGGCCCACTGAGAGAACGCCGATTGATCGCCATAGTCAGGAAAAGGAACCTCCCATGACTATCTCTTACCGGTCCATCGGACCGGACGGCAGACACCCGATGACGGGCGTCCTTCTGAACCCTTACGCCATTCGGCGCAAATTCTTTACCTTCGACGATGCTGTAACCATTTGGATCATGCGCTTGCAATGCGAAGATTACGTTGTCATCCAACATTTCATGGGCGCTTGCTCGTACCGAATTGCAGAGGTTCTGTCTGGTGAGGTGCATCCCGATGCCAAGAACGAGGCAATCCGTCGCCTCACCTGCTGAACTGAGCAAAAGAGGCGCGCAGCCATTGCCGGCCGCGCGCCTTAGTTCAACAGGGAGTAGACCCCGACACCGCACCACAGGCTGGCCCGGCGCCGGGCGGGGCTTTACGCGACACCGCGCCCCATCGGTGAGGGAAAGCGCATGAAACGCCCTGCCACGCAAATTGGACGGGGCGGCGCGCATCCCCAGACGCTGCGCACCACCCCGGAACCGCGGCTCGACGGAGAGAGAATCGCAACGATGTCCCTCCGGAGCCTGCGGATGACGAAAGGGAACAACCGAGACCGCTGGATTGGTCACGCCGCACCGCCAGTCCGCACAGCAGCCGGCTTCCCGCGGGCAATCGGGGCCAGCAACTCCATCAGCTCCAAGGCAATCGGGCGCAGGACAGCAGCTTCACGGTGATCGACGTGACCATCAGTCAGCGCCTCCGCCAAGAGAGATGAGAACGCGGTCGCGGCGCAGAGCGTAGGCATGTGCTCAGGAAGGCAAGTCTCACCCTTTCGAGCTGATTGTCCCACCATGCCCAAAATGTCGGAAGTAAACCCCGGCCCAAGCGCGGCAAAAAGCGACATAAGGCCAGCGGCGGTCGGCGTCACACCCTCTTCATAGCTGCGAAGGGTCCGAGCCTTGATGCCAGTGACCTCTTCCAAAGCTTCAAACGAGTAGGTCTTGCCGTGGCCGACCCGAAGACGAAGCGCGGCGTCGATCTTGTCTGAAAGTGCTTCGCTGGAAATCTTCATGTTTGTTTCCATGGTTTTGATGCGGTGACCAAGGCAAGTTCAGCGTATGGCAGGGAATTTTGACATGGAGGGAGGAAGGGGCGCGGCATTAGGCGGCGTCCGAGGTTATTGGAGCAGCATTTCGGCGTGCTTGAGCCAACTGCTCAAGAGTAAGGGACTCGCCTCGCTTTTTAGCGGCATCAATCAAGACGAAATCGTGGTCCGCAGGGATTTTCCCTCGTGCTTTCCAAGCCGCCACAGTCGAGTAGGGCTTGTCGATGTCTTTTGCCAACTCGGACATGGTCGGCCAAATTTTAAGAATTTGTTCCATGCCAAAGCACTACGCATATTGCGTATCACGGTCAATACGCAAATTGCTAAATGCGATCCGCAAGTTGTTTATCTAGGATTACCCCAATTATGATGGGGACTATTGTGCTTGAAGATCAGCAAGATAAACGGGAGGCGGTAGCCGCAAGAATTTCTCGGATACGCGAAATCAGCGGGCTCAATAAGAAGGACTTTGCGGCAAATCTTGGGATGTCACCCCAAGCATGGGGCGACTACGAGAACGGCAAGCGTGACTTACCCTTGCCGGTCGCGAAGAAACTTAGGAAGGTCTATTCCGTCCCCTTGGAGTTCACATACTTTGGTATCAGGTCTGACCTCCCGCACAGGATCGCGACGGAATTGTGATCAAGCCCTTCTGTGAAGTCTGCCCAAAAATCTAGTGGCAACCCCGACTTCAAGCGGGCCATTTTGAGCAAGGCAAGCAATGCAGCGTCCTCTCGATCTTCAATATTTAACCTCATAAAATCACCCCCGCGTTCTCTATACGTTCACGCTACTTGTACGCTTACACGGGGGTCAATACGCGGAACGGAAACTTTTTAACTTAGCAAGAACAGGCATGAGAAAAAGATTTGCTCTTCTTGAGTTAGACCCAAATGCGGTTGGCAGCAGAGGCCTCAAAAGACCCGTGATAGAGCGCCGCAATACTGATCCGGCCACTCATAGATTCGATGCATTAGCTTTCCGCATCCTCGTCCATTCCAAAAGCAGAGGCTAGTCGAACACCCGAGGCGCAGCTCGACACCAACCGGTGTCGGACTATCAACACTCTCGTCGTCTCACTAACACCCAGCCCAATGAAGGTTTTCTTTTCGACCGCGGCCGTGCTGACAGGCTCATTGCAACGTAGCGAGAATCTCAAAAATACGCATTTTGTGTATTTAATGAGTTGACACTACGCATATTGCGTATCATTTCTCTTCACACCACCCCGGTAATGGAGATGGAATATGCAAAGACGCAGCACCGAAACCGCCCACGCGGTTGTCACGAACCCTGAACACTTCCACACGCAGCCCACGATACTCGCCTGCGCGTGGGACATCCTCATGGCCGAGCGCGGCAAGCGCGTAAACCTCGATCGTCTCGGACCGCCCGCCCATATCGTTGAAGCCGAACCGTTCAATCCGGTCTTGGCTGACTTCGACAGTCGAGCCCCCCGCATCCTCACCCGCATTCGTCACCACGTGGCGCCGACCGGCGGTGACGCGGCATGAAGCTCACATTTCCCGACCTCGACAGCGCTATCGCCGCAGCGAAAGATGCTGGGTTCAGCATCGGCGCACCCCATCGGAATGAGCCGATCGGCCTGATGCACGGCAGCTTCCACATTGCGAAATGGCGCAGCCTTCACCGCTGCGACCGCAAGCTTTGTCATGCGGTGATCCACCAGAGCTATCCCGGCGAGGTCACCGTGGTTTTGCAGGCCACCTGCCCCAAAGTGCCAGCTACCGCGCTCTGCGCAGCTGCGGTTGCCGCGTCACCAAAAGAGGTCGCGTGATGTCCGAGCTTCCACAGTTCGCACGCTTCTGGATGATCTGCCGGAAACCTGCCGGCCCCGGCGCCCGGACCGAGCCGCGCCAACGCTACAGCACCTTCAACGATGCCGAACATGCCGCCAGCCAGTTGGCGGAAAGCACCGGCGCGCCGCACCTCATTCTCGAAAGCGTCGCGATCATCCGCCCCGGCGACAACACTCAGAAGGGATTGTTCCCATGATGACTAAGGATGAAGCCGACCTCGCCCATGCCCGCGGCATTATCGCGGATTGCTGCCACTATTCCGATGCCGCCGTGATCGCGGCCTGTGACACGATCCTATTGCTCGATCGGAACGGCGAGGATGCTCACCGCGCCCGAACACTGCGCGACACTCTCGAAAAGACAGCAGCATGAGCGCCCCGCTCAGCCGTAGTCGCCCCGACCTTACCAAAGCATTGGAGGAAATGATGGCAGTCCAGCGCGATGAACAGCGGCAGCAAGATCAGCACGCCACAACCCTTGCGAGGCTACGGGCAATGGAAGGCAGCGGACCGTGGCTGCATGAGCCCTCGCGCTGCGTCCAGTCCCGTCGCTGGCCTGCCTATCTCGGCGTCATTCTGTTTGCTCTGCTGCTCGCCACCCTGCTCGCCACTATCGCGACCGCCGCGAGCACTGCGATCGCGCACATCCAAATCACGCCAAACCTCGCGCTCTACTGCGGCGCCTGCTGAGGGCCTGAGCATGAAATGGACCACTGAAACAGTACCGGGCTTTGGCTGCACTTACCGCGTAGAGCGACTGACCCTATTCGGGCTCACTCTGTATGTGCGCTGGACCAAATCCCCCCAATAATTGGAGCCCCTATGACCGACCAATCCCCCATGTCGACCACCCGCACCGTGCCGCTTGATGACCTCTCGCTGCATGCCTTTAATCCGCGTCAAGTTCACGATCCCGAAGACATCGCTGCGCTCGCGAAATCGCTGTCCATCAACGGCTTGATGCAGAACCTCAACGCGCTGTACGAAGACGGGAAGTTGGGCATTGTCGCTGGCGGCCGGCGGCTGCGGGCACTGGAACACTTGCGTGCACAGGGCAGCGATTTTGCCGACAGCGCAGACATCGACTTCGACGCGATCCCGGTGAACGTGACCACCGACCCCGCACTGGCCCGCAGTTGGGCGGGGTCCGAAGGTGCCACGCAGCGCCCGCTCCACCCGGCAGATGAAATCCGCGCTTATGCCGCCATGGCCGATCACGGCAGCGATGCCGATCAGATCGCAGCGGCATTCGGCCAAACCCGGGCCCACGTCCAGCGTCGCCTGAAACTGGCTGGATTGTCGGCTTCCACATTGGATGCCCTACGATCCGGAGACATCACCCTCGACATCGCTCAGGTGCTCACCGTCACCGGCGGCGCAGAGCGCGAGGCACAGGCTTTGAAGCTGGCGACAGAGCATCGCTATTCCGCTGACCGCCTGCGTCATCAATTAATGGAAGGCAACGTGCCCTCAACAGATCGCCGCGTGCAGTTCATCGGCCTTGACCTCTACCGTGCCGAGGGCGGCACGCTCGACGAAGACCTGTTCAGCGATCAATCCCGGCTGCACAACGCGGAACTGATCCATCAGTTGTTTGAGACAAAGCTGATCAAAGCGGCTGAGGAGCTTCAGGCAAGCGAGGGTTTCGCCCGGGTCATTCCTGTTTTTGAATCGTGGGTCGGCTACCAGCACACCGAAGGCATGACGCGGATTTACCGCCAGGCCATCGACTTGCCCGAAGCGGATGCCATCCGACATGCAGAACTTTGCGAACTCGGCGAAACGCAGACCTTCACCGACGCCGAGAAGGCAGAGTTTGACGCGCTCGAACAAAGAATGCTTGGCGACTACAAAGACGAAGAGCGAGAGGCTGCCACCGTCTTCGTCCTGGTGGACCGCGATGGGAAGCTAGAGGTCAGCTCCGCCTACCTGCCCGCTCAACAGCGCGCCGGCTCAAATTCCGGCGCTGAGGGCGATGAGGTAGAGAAAATCGCTCCAAAGCCACCGATCACCCAAGCCGGGATCGAGGACTTGCGCCGTATTGAGCGGCTCGCCCTGCAAGCGCGGATGATCGCCCAGCCAGAACTGGCTCTCGATCTGTTGGCCTTCCAGCTTTGGACCGAGATGCCAAGTTTCACCGGCCCCTTCAATATCCGCGCTGAAGAGCAGCTGACCCTGCCCGAAGTTGCCAATAGCCTCACCGTCGACAAGCGCGTCACCGGCGAAGACGATGATCAAGCCGCTGACCCACGCGAAGACTTCGACGCGGCTTTCGATGCCTTCATCGCCAAAGGCAAAAAGCACCGCAATCAGATCCTCACCACCCTTCTGGCGCGGACGATGAACGCGCCCTTCGCCAGCGCCGCCAACCGCGCTCTGATGCAACGGCTAGACGTCAGCCCGCGCGCCATCTGGACACCGACAGCAGAGAGCCTGTTCAACGCCTGCCGCTCAGAGGCACTTGATAGCATCTGGCGAGAGCTGGTGGTGACCGAAGAGCGCGAAGATCAGATGGAACGCTTTGCCAAGCTGAAGGTCGGCGAGAAGCGCCAGGAGCTCGAAAAGCTGTTCAACGACGCCAGCACGCAGGAGGCCTTGGGGCTGAGCCGTGCGGAGGTCGCAGCGATCGATAGCTGGCTGCCTGACGTGATGAAGGGAGAAGCAGCGTGACCAACTTCACACCAACAGTGACAGAAATGGTTGACGATAGCGATCATGCCCTCCTGAGGGCGGCGCGAGAGCTTGGCTGCAATGATCCCTTGGTCCAGAGCCTTGCTGATCGCGTCGAGGCGCTGCGAGGCGGCATGTCCGCTATCGGTATAAGCCCTTCGCTGAGTTCCTGCCACCTCATAGCAACGCAATCCCTGAAAGGCCGCTGATATGACGCAGGTGGTTACAGGCAGCCCAAAACTCAAAACTCAGCTGCCGACATCCAACAAGAACCGCGTTCGGTTCCGCGACCCGAGAACGAAGGAGTATCTACACCTTTCCGGGACCGGGCGGACGAAGGGAACGGACTATGCATGGATCGGCACTCACGCCCAAGCCCGAGCCATACGCGACCAAGCGCTATCCGAGGACCGGCCGTGGCCCTTTATCGCGGTGAGGCCCAAAAGTGCCTGAAGACCACATCATATCTCAGCGCTTCGGAAAGGTTCGCTACGCGACCATCCGCAGGGATTTCCAGCAGCTGCGCATCGCGATCCGGGCACACGACAGCTTTGCGGCCGAGGAAGCCTGGGAGAAATGCGAGCGCTGGCTGGAGGCGATTTCACCCGCCGCGCTGCGCGCTCTCGACGCAGAAGAGAAAGACAGGAGGACACGTAATGCCGCTTTTTGACAGGCTGCTTTGTATTGCGACCCCAACACTAGCGGTCAGCCTCGCGCTGCTCGCTCTGAAAACACTGGCTTCGAGGGCATTGGTATGAACCAGATTACAACCACCGGCCCGACGCCGAGAACCGATCGCCGGAAAAAGGCCCGCGAAACATCCGCTACCACCCCCGCTCCCTCAGCCTGCGACATCGCACTGGAAGGCATGATCGTTCTCCTCGCACGGCACATCTCCCGCGAGATGACTTCTGTCGATGAAGCTCAGGAGATGGTGGGCGACGCGGGACGTCAGCGCGTCAGTAAGATCGGCTGATGAAGTCAAAGGAAAAATGCATGGCCGGCGTAAAGAACACCGGGATCCAAGGTTTCTGGATGGGCAGCGCTTCTCGTGCGCAGGCTACCAGCGCCCCTTACGCGGGGAATGAGTTGACCGGTGGCCATGCTCAGCAAAGGAGCAAGTGATGCATGTAGCTTTGATATGGGGCGTGTGGGGGCTGCCGTTCGGCTTCTCGACCGGAGGTGACGCAAAAGATTGGCAATGGGCGGTATCTATGGGGCCGCTGCACCTAATCCGACACAACTGATCGAGCATAGGAGAAAGGTTTGCAGATATGTCGCTGGCATAAGGCGGATGACGTTACGAGCGAGCGGTTCCTAGTGCCGGGCTGCTGGAACCGCGCAGTTTATGGTGACCATGCAGACTGCCATTGCCCGAAGCCCCCAAAACGAATGTCAAAAGAGACGCGGGTTTTGGTCGAGGCGCTAGCGGCGCTAGGCCTCGATGATGATCAATTTGATGACGCCTGGGATTATCTCCGGCGCGTAAGAGCTAGTTAGGAGCGGAATATGAGTTGGGAGTTAGGTGGAATGTTTGCCGTCGGATATTTGACGAGCCGGATCGTCCTTTATGCCCGTGGGAGTGCGACCCTAGTAGAATTGGTGGCAGCCGGTGTAACCGCGGTCATAGTGGGCATCGGGATCGCAGCTATCTTCAATAAGTAGATATCCGTATGGCAATTCGAGTTCGCAAAGATGGTCGCATGTTTTGTGCGGCTCTGCGCCCCGCCGAGCCGGGCGACACATACATCGACGATACCCTTCATTACAAAATGAGCGTCGATCATCGCGTCCTCGTTACTGAGCCAATAGAGCGCCATCGGGAGAACGCAGAATGGTGGTGGCGTGGCCAAGTCCCTGAGGGCGTAAAGATCGACCACTTCTATCAATTAAATTAGCTCCGGAGGCCGATATGGCGAATGCAGCATACGATTTTAAACCCGGGCAATTTTTCCTTGTGCAGATCACCGACGAAGGGCCGAACCAGCTTCAGGGCCACACAACATATGTCAGTCGAGACACCGCTGAAAGAGCAGCCCTCGAAATGATGAGAGCGAACATGTGCAGGGAACAGATCGTGGCCGTCGTAGAGGTCGCGGGGCTGCATATGCTCGATATCAGGACATCGCTTATAGACTTGCGCCCACCTAATTTTAACAAAACCAAGTAGCACGGAGCCCCTATGCAGCCCTTGAGAATAACCAACGCCACGCGCGTACTGGCCGAGGCACAAGACGAATACTACGCACTTGCCATCCTCGATGAAGTGATCGATGGCGCCCCTCAAATGACCAGCGTTTGGGAACCCACCCCCAAGGAACTGGCGATGCTTCAAGAAGGTGGCGCTGTGCGTCTCTCCATCATCGGCACAGTGCACCCCCCGGTAATGATTACCACGCAGCCGGCGCCCAAAATCTAGCCCCTACTCAACCAGAACTTTAGCTTGCCGCACCGGCGGGATGCATGTCATCCATTCCGCCGCATGCTGTCCGTTTGCCTTTCCTCATCGCAAGGACCACCTCTATGCCCACAAAACCCGCCTCAACCGCACTCCGCGCATGGGTCTATGCCCGCTACTCCACCAACAAGCAGACCCAAAAATCCCTCGATGATCAGATTTCAGAATGTCAGCGGTTCGCCGACCGGCACGGCTGGCACATTGAACGCATCCTGACCGACGCGGAGCTGACCGGCTACAGCGATCACCGGCCCGGCTATCAAGAGCTGCTGCGCGGGATCGAGGGCGGAATGATCGATATCGTGGTGGCCGAGAACATCGAGCGGCTGACCCGCGACGGGGAGCACAGCGCCCAACTGGAAAAGCTCTGCGCCTTTCATGACGTCAAGATCATGACGATCATTGATGGCGAGGCGAACGCGCTGAACATGGGGCTGAAGTCCCTGATGAGTGGCGCCTTGCTGAAATCCATCGCCCTACAGGCCCATCGCGGCCTCGCGGGCAATGTGGCCGCGGGGAAAAGCGCCGGCGGCCGCTCTTACGGCTATGTGACCCCGAGAGACGAACGAGGCGACAAGATCAAAGGCGCGCTGGTCATCAATGAGGGTGAGGCGCAGATCGTTCGTCGTATCCTGACGGAGTTTGCAGAGGGGATATCGCCCAAGAAAATCGTTGACCAGTTGAACCAGGACGGAATCCCAAGCCCGAGCGGAAGAGCCTGGCGCCAAAACACTGTCTTCGGCAACCGCAAGCGCGGCACCGGCATCCTGAACAACGAACTCTATATCGGCGTCAGGGTCTGGGATCGCCTCGAGTACCGTCGACACCCGCAAACACAAAAGCGCGTCTCCCGCCTGCGGCCGGAGGAAGAATGGGTTCGCGTGGAGGTTCCGGAGCTGAGGATCATCGACGATAACCTCTGGGCGCGGGTCAAAGCGCGCCAAGACAGCTTCCAAGTCAAACCCCGGCGGGGCTCCAACAGCGGTGGTGTCGGCCCCCGCCCCAAGTTTCTTCTGTCTGGCTTCCTCCGCTGCGCCAAATGCGGTGGGCCGTTGACGATCGCTGGTACAGTACACAAACGCTACTACTGCAAAACCGCCAAAGAGCAGGGACCTAGCCAATGCACCGGCATGACAGGCCTCTTGAAGGACGAGGCGGAGCAGGCAGTTTTGGGCGGCGTGAAACGCGCGCTGCTCGGGTCCGATGCTTTCACGCGGTTCCGGGAGGAGTATGCGAGGGCGCTTGTTGATGCGACGCAGTCGCTCCAAGCCGATCGCGCTTCGGTCACCCGGCAGCTCCGCGCAGTGGAGACTGAAATCCGGAACGGAACCGACGCGATCCTTGCCGGCGTGAACAGTCCTGCCCTTATTGAAGCCCTGTCGAAAGCCGAAGCGCGGAAGCTCAAGTTGCAGGCCCAACAGCGGCAGATTGAAGACACCCGGCCGATGCTGCCGACGGACCTAGAGGAGGTCTACGCTGCGCATGTGAGAAAGCTGGAAACGATTCTCGCAGAACCCGAGTTGGTCATCCATGCGCGCGATATTCTGCGGATTCTGGTGGAAACCATCAGCGTCGAGGAAGTGGAGGAAGGCGGGCACCTTTTGGGCATCGAGGGAGATTTGACAAAGTTCCCAATGACATATGCAAAAGCCGCCCCGAAGGGCGGCTTTGCGAACAAAAGTTCGATAGGCTTGGTTGCGGGAGTAGGATTTGAACCTACGACCTTCAGGTTATGAGCCTGACGAGCTACCGGGCTGCTCCATCCCGCGCCAATGCCCTTCGTTTAGACTTATAGCACGAGGGCTGCAAGGGCATTCGTACATAGAATTTAGATTTTTCTTGAGATTTTACGCAGCCCCCTTAACTTTCGCTTCGCCAAAGTTCGCGCGTGAGTTTGGGGACACAGAAACGTGCCGATAACGCCCCCCGCCCCCCAAAGACAAAACCGCCGCAGCTTTATAGCTGCGGCGGTTTTGTTATTTTTCTCATCGTCGAGAGATACTTTTTTTATCAGGAACTTATTAGGTTTGGCGATGACCTACTCTCCCACGTCTTAAGACGCAGTACCATCGGCGCTACGGCACTTAACGGCTGGGTTCGGGATGGGACCAGGTGTTTTGCTCGCGCTATGATCACCAAACCAAATAAACTCCTGATAAAGCGCTCTGCGCGTTGCGACGCAGAGCGTGTTCCAAGTCATGTACAACTGATTGTATGTGTATGCTTTTGATTGATAAGTTGAAGTCTTGCTTCTACTGGATCAAATCAAGCCTATCGAGCAATTAGTACCAGTCAACTGAACGTGTTACCACGCTTACATCTCTGGCCTATCGACGAGGTGGTCTACCTCGGCTCTCAGGGATACCTTGTTTTGAGGGGGGCTTCCCGCTTAGATGCCTTCAGCGGTTATCCTGTCCGATCATAGCTACCCAGCACTGCTATTGGCATAACAACTGGTCCACCAGTGGATCGTTCACCCCGGTCCTCTCGTACTAGGGGCAACTCCTCTCAAGTATCCTACACCCACGGAAGATAGGGACCGAACTGTCTCACGACGTTCTAAACCCAGCTCACGTACCTCTTTAAACGGCGAACAGCCGTACCCTTGGGACCTGCTCCAGCCCCAGGATGAGATGAGCCGACATCGAGGTGCCAAACACTGCCGTCGATATGGACTCTTGGGCAGTATCAGCCTGTTATCCCCGGCGTACCTTTTATCCGTTGAGCGATGGCCCTCCCACTTGGGACCACCGGATCACTATGGCCGTCTTTCGACTCTGCTCGACTTGTCAGTCTCGCAGTCAGGCTGGCTTCTGCCATTGCACTCAACGAGCGATTTCCGACCGCTCTGAGCCAACCTTCGCGCGCCTCCGTTACGATTTAGGAGGCGACCGCCCCAGTCAAACTACCCGCCACACAGGGTCCCGGAACCGGATAACGGTCCGCGGTTAGACATCAAGCAGAACAAGGGTGGTATCTCAAGGGAGGCTCCACCGAGACTGGCGTCTCGGTTTCAAAGCCCACCACCTATCCTGCACATGTTCGGCCTAATGCCAGTGTGAAGCTGTAGTAAAGGTGCACGGGGTCTTTCCGTCTAACCGCGGGTAACCGGCATCTTGACCGGTAATTCAATTTCGCTGAGTCTATGTTGGAGACAGCGGGGAAGTCGTTACGCCATTCGTGCAGGTCGGAACTTACCCGACAAGGAATTTCGCTACCTTAGGACCGTTATAGTTACGGCCGCCGTTTACCTGGGCTTCAATTCAGAGCTCTCACCCCTCCTTTTAACCTTCAGGCACCGGGCAGGCGTCAGACCCTATACGTCGTCTTGCGACTTCGCAGAGCCCTGTGTTTTTAATAAACAGTCGCCACCCCCTGGTTTGTGCCCCCAGCCTCTAGTTGCCTAGAAACCGGGCCTCCTTCTCGCGAACTTACGGAGGTATTTTGCCGAGTTCCTTCAACATAGTTCTCTCAAGCGCCTTGGTATTCTCTACCTGTCCACCTGTGTCGGTTTAGGGTACGATCTAGCGATGGAGCTATTTCCAGGGACCTCTAAGCAGCCCATTCAATCCGATAAGGATGAACTACCCTCGAGATCCGTCACTTCCATCTGGCCCAGGAATATTAACCTGGTTCCCATCGACTACGCCTTTCGGCCTCGCCTTAGGGGTCGGCTTACCCTGCTCAGATTAGCTTTAAGCAGGAACCCTTGGACTTTCGGCGAGAGTGTCTCTCACACTCTTTGTCGCTACTCATGTCATCATTCTCACTAGTGATCTCTCCACCGGATCGCTCACGCGCCAGCTTCACAGAAAGCTCCTTGTGTCCAATCCTACCTAAGTAGGTAAGGACACATGGAACTATGTCACACTACGCTCTGCTACCATGCAATAAATGCATCCTCAGCTTCGGCTCATGGCTTGAGCCCCGTTACATCTTCGCCGCAAGACAACTTATTTAGACCAGTGAGCTGTTACGCTATCTTTAAAGGATGGCTGCTTCTAAGCCAACCTCCTGGTTGTTTTGGTCGTCTCACCTGCTTTCCCACTTAGCCATGAATTAGGGGCCTTAGCTGGAGGTTAGGGTTGTTTCCCTCTTCACGACGGACGTTAGCATTCGCCGTGTGTCTGCCGACTAGTACTCCTCGGTATTCGGAGTTTGGTTAGGATCAGTAAGCCTGTGGGGCCCCATTACCCATCCAGTGCTCTACCCCCGAGGGTATTCGGTCGACGCTCTACCTAAATAGATTTCGCAGAGAACCAGCTATCTCCGAGTTTGATTGGCCTTTCACCCCTAGGCACAGCTCATCCCGATCTTTTTCAACAGATGTGGGTTCGGTCCTCCAATAAGTGTTACCTTATCTTCAACCTGGCCATGCCTAGATCACTCGGTTTCGGGTCTGATCCCACGAACTCAACGCCCTATTAAGACTCGCTTTCGCTACGCCTACACCTAACGGCTTAAGCTTGCTCGTGAGACCAAGTCGATGACCCATTATACAAAAGGTACGCTGTCAGGACGCAAGGTCCCTCCAACTGTTTGTAGGCGTTCGGTTTCAGGTACTGTTTCACTCCCCTCGTCGGGGTGCTTTTCACCTTTCCCTCACGGTACTGGTTCACTATCGGTCAGTAAGGAGTACTTAGCCTTCGAAGGTGGTCCTCCGATCTTCAGACAGAATTTCACGTGTTCCGCCCTACTTAATACGTCCAATCATGCTTCTTATACGGGACTATCACCCACTTTGGTTGCGCATTCCAACGCATTCTAACCACACTCATGGCTCGGCTGGTCCCCGTTCGCTCGCCGCTACTAGGGGAGTATCATATTGATTTCCTTTCCTCCGGGTACTTAGATGTTTCAGTTCCCCGGGTTTGCCTTTTTAAGCCTATATATTCAGCCTAAAAATACCTGGTTTACCAAGTTATTAGCTGCACCGAAGTGCAGTAATAACAAAGTATCAGGTGGGTTGCCCCATTCAGAAATCCATGGATCAAAGCTTATTCTCAGCTCCCCATGGCTTATCGCAGAGTATCACGTCTTTCATCGCCTCTTACTGCCAAGGCATTCACCAAACGCCCTTTTCGCGCTTGATTTGATCCAGAAAAAGCAAGACTTAGCGTCTCGCGCGAAGATCAGAAGCTGGTAAGAAACTGATCCTCTTTATCCTGTATCAAAAGCATACTTTTACCCGCCCAGACTATCGTCTGGACAATGAGCGATGCAGATAGCGAACCGTCCGTGCAGGAGGTCCGCGTCATCGCTCTGGTTAGTGTACTTGACTTGGACAACATATTCGTTTCGGTCGCGATATGTCCGAAAGGCCGAGGAAACAGCCATTCAAACACCGGCCCCGAAGGGCAGCAACCGAGATCATCCCCTAACGCGGGCCGATCAAACATGTTGTTAGTATCTCTCTTTACGATGTCAATTCGTCTGTGGGATGAAGCTTGCTTCATCCGGGAACAGACGTTCAAACACATGGGTATGTGCTTGAAGGTATGTTCCGTGTGCCATCCGAAGGAGGATGGTGGGTCGAGGAGGACTTGAACCTCCGACCTCACGCTTATCAGGCGTGCGCTCTAACCACCTGAGCTACCGACCCAGAGATTTTGCCGTAGGCAAAACTCGTCGTTCCGGCAGGGCATTCCGAAGGAATGGCCCGAGAGGAACCAGCCCTTAGTGGTTGAAGGTTTAAGGACCGTTACGCTGCCCCTCTCGCACGTCCATTGGACGGGCAACCAGGGCGACGCCTTTTGCTTTGCAAAAGGCTTGGTGGAGCCTAGGAGGATCGAACTCCTGACCTCCTGAATGCAAATCAGGCGCTCTCCCAGCTGAGCTAAGGCCCCAAACTTTTGAGACCTACGCGTTCAGCGCAGGACCTATTTCTGAAGAGATATGAGGACGGCTCGGTTCTAATATAGTCGGCTTTGTTTGCCGACTTGCTAAGTGTTCCACGAGTGAGACAAGTCTCGCTGCTAGGAACATCCTTAGAAAGGAGGTGATCCAGCCGCAGGTTCCCCTACGGCTACCTTGTTACGACTTCACCCCAGTCGCTGATCCTACCGTGGTCCGCTGCCTCCCCGAAGGGTTGGCGCACGGCCGTCGGGTAGAACCAACTCCCATGGTGTGACGGGCGGTGTGTACAAGGCCCGGGAACGTATTCACCGTGGCATGCTGTTCCACGATTACTAGCGATTCCGACTTCATGGGGTCGAGTTGCAGACCCCAATCCGAACTGAGACAGCTTTTGGGGATTAACCCATTGTCACTGCCATTGTAGCACGTGTGTAGCCCAACCCGTAAGGGCCATGAGGACTTGACGTCATCCACACCTTCCTCCCGCTTATCACGGGCAGTTTCCTTAGAGTGCCCAGCCGAACTGCTGGCAACTAAGGATGTGGGTTGCGCTCGTTGCCGGACTTAACCGAACATCTCACGACACGAGCTGACGACAGCCATGCAGCACCTGTCACTGCGCCACCGAAGTGGACGCCCGATCTCTCGGGTTAGCACAGGATGTCAAGGGTTGGTAAGGTTCTGCGCGTTGCTTCGAATTAAACCACATGCTCCACCGCTTGTGCGGGCCCCCGTCAATTCCTTTGAGTTTTAATCTTGCGACCGTACTCCCCAGGCGGAATGCTTAATCCGTTAGGTGTGTCACCGAACAGTATACTGCCCGACGACTGGCATTCATCGTTTACGGTGTGGACTACCAGGGTATCTAATCCTGTTTGCTCCCCACACTTTCGTACCTCAGCGTCAGTATCGAGCCAGTGAGCCGCCTTCGCCACTGGTGTTCCTCCAAATATCTACGAATTTCACCTCTACACTTGGAATTCCACTCACCTCTCTCGAACTCAAGACCAGGAGTTTTGGAGGCAGTTCCGGGGTTGAGCCCCGGGATTTCACCCCCAACTTTCTGATCCGCCTACGTACGCTTTACGCCCAGTAATTCCGAACAACGCTAACCCCCTCCGTATTACCGCGGCTGCTGGCACGGAGTTAGCCGGGGTTTCTTTACCAGGTACTGTCATTATCATCCCTGGCGAAAGTGCTTTACGATCCTAAGACCTTCATCACACACGCGGCATGGCTAGATCAGGCTTGCGCCCATTGTCTAAGATTCCCCACTGCTGCCTCCCGTAGGAGTCTGGGCCGTGTCTCAGTCCCAGTGTTGCTGATCATCCTCTAAAACCAGCTATAGATCGTAGACTTGGTAGGCCGTTACCCCACCAACTATCTAATCTAACGCGGGCCGATCCTTCTCCGATAAATCTTTCCCCCGAAGGGCGTATGCGGTATTACTCACCGTTTCCAGTGGCTATTCCGCAGAGAAGGGCACGTTCCCACGCGTTACTAACCCGTCCGCCGCTAGACCCGAAGGTCTCGCTCGACTTGCATGTGTTAGGCCTGCCGCCAGCGTTCGTTCTGAGCCAGGATCAAACTCTCAAGTTGAAAAGCTATTGCTAGCTTATCCTTGACGTCGAACCTCTGCACATCGACCTGTATCCCTTACTGAAAGATACAAGCCATTCTCTGTTTGTTGTGCTTGAGACTACAAAGTAGTCGAAAGCCGTCCAAACAGTGAAGCTGACACTCTATCATCGGGCCTAAACCCTAAGAGCGCGATATACAGACGTTGATCCATCGAATGAACCAAACCGCCCACATATCTCTTCAGATATCAAATTTTCAAACAGCGTTGAGACAAAAGAAACTGAGATGCGCCCTAACTTCTTGGCGCGCCCCGCCCTAATACCTCGAATTTTTATCCACCTTCCGAACCGAACTCAGCGTCTCCGCTCCCGTCCGCCCCGTCTGGCGCCCCGCCGCTGCATCTCTGCGCCGCCGGTAGAGGGGGTTCTAAGGCGAGTGACAGAAACCCGCAAGCCATTTTTTGAGGTTTTGTGGAGTTTTTGTGAAAGGACTTCAAAGCCCAATTAGAACAGTGAGTTAACACCTTATATCATTTGCGAAATCCTGCCCAATCCCCACTTGCGCAGCCCCATTATGTTAACGCCACCAGTTATCCACAGGCCATAGAGCCCATAGGCGCGATTCAGGGGTGTGAATCACGGCTCTTAACTGCGAATCCGATTCACCCCGCCCTGCGAAAGCCTCTGCCGGATGCGCTTGAAGGGAAGGCGGTAGATCAAGAGCGCCAAGATCACTCCGGCGTAGATCAGCGGTTCCAATTGAAGACCCTTTGCCAGCCACAGAAAATGAAGCGCCGCCAGCAGCGCCGCGACATAGGTAAGACGGTGGAGTTTGCGCCAGCGGGCGCCAAGCTTGCGCAGGGACCAGTTGTTGGAGGTGGCCGCCAAGGGGATCAGACAGAGGAACCCCGCCATACCAATGGTGATATAGGGCCGCTTTAGAATATCCGTCCAGACTCGCGAGAGCGTCTGCACATCCAACACGGCCCAGACGGTGAGATGCGCAAGCGCATAGACAAAGGTCATAACGCCAATGGCCCGGCGAAAGCGCAGTAAGTTCAGCCCAAGTGTCCGGCGTAGGGGGGTGACAATCAGCCCAGCAATCAAAAGGCGCAGCGCCCATAGGCCATAGAGATGCTCCAACCCTTTCACCGGGTCACGACCCAGCCCACCGTTGAGCCCCTGATAGAAGAACCACGGGATCGGCAGGGCCAGCAGCAGATAGACGGGCCAAACCGGAACGCGCCGGGCGAGACTGTTCAGAGTGTCAATCGCCCCCGCCATCACACGGCCACCCCGGGCAACACGCTTCCGCCGAGGCGGTCAAAAACTCTGTGCATATATAGTGTGTCGCGCATCAGAAGTTCGCGGTGAGGTCCATGCCCTCGTAGAGCCCTGCCACCTCTTCTTCGTAGCCGTTGAACATCAACGTCGGCTGACGCCGCGCAAACAGCCCGCCACCGATGGGGCGCTCATCGGCCTGCGACCAACGCGGATGGCTCACGTCGGGGTTTACGTTACTGTAGAAGCCGTATTCCCGCGGCGCGGCCTTGTTCCAGCTGGTGGGCGGCTGTTTGTCTGTCAGGGTGATCCGCACGACGGATTTGATCGACTTGTAGCCATATTTCCACGGCACCACCAAACGCAGCGGCGCGCCGTTCTGGTTCGGGATGTCTTTGCCATAGATGCCGGTGGCCATGATTGTCAGCGGATGCATCGCCTCATCCAGACGCAGCCCTTCGACATAGGGCCAGTCGAGCACGGGGAAGCGGACGCCGGGCATTTCCTCAGGCCGGTAGGCCGTCTCGAACGCGACGTATTTCGCACCGGATTGCACCCCGGCCATATTCAGCAGATCGGCCAACTCGAACCCGTTCCACGGCACCACCATCGACCAAGCTTCGACGCAGCGCAGGCGGTAGATGCGCTCTTCGATGGTCATGGCCTTCATGATGTCCTCAAAAGCGTAATCGCCTGGCTTGTCGACCATCCCTTCGATGGTCACTGTCCACGGCTTGGTCGTCAGGCTCCCTGCGTATTTCGCGGGGTCACCCTTGCCGGTGCCGAATTCGTAGTAATTGTTGTATTGGGTGATGTCCTCATAGTCATTCGGGGTAAGCTCCTCTTGGGCCATGGCCCCCTGCCCCAAGCTGGCCAGACCAAGCCCCGCCATCGCGCCGCCCATGATCTGACGCCGGTTAAAGTACTGCGCCTCGTCGGTCACGTCTCGGTCTGTCAGTCGATTGATCCAGCGATTGGCCATTTCAGCACTCCCTACTATACTCAATAGAAGTTAGCGCCCGCCGCGGGTGGCACCAAATCCTTTCGCCCGGATTTCAGCCAGCACACCGGAATGTTAGGCGCCGTTATTAAAGGAGTGCCGCCATGATCCGTTTCCTTTTTGCCGCCGGTCTGATGCTGGCCAGCGCCGCGCAGGCGGATGAGATGGTCACTTATACCACCGACCAAAGCTTCGGCGATGTGACCTTTGGGGTGGAGAATGCGATCCTGAATCAAGGGCTGATCCCCGAAAACGTCAGCCATGTAGGTGAGATGCTGGACCGTACCCGCGCGGATGTCGGCTCTGACGTGGTGCTGTTCGAGGCGGCGGAGGTGTTCAGCTTTTGCTCGGCGGCGCTGTCGCGCAAGGTGATGGAAGCGGATGTGATGAACATCGGCTTTTGCCCCTACGACATTTTCGTGATGCAACTGCCAGAGAGCGACGAGGTGACCGTCGGCTACCGCGCCTTCCCTGAGGGCGCGATGCAAGAGGTGCAAACCCTGCTAGATACCATCGTGAAGGAAGCGATTGGCGAATAATGGGCGCCTTTCGCGGGTTTTAGTCCAAGCAAAAAGGCCGGGAAAACCCCGGCCTTTCTTAACGTCTTGGGCGTTTAATGCACCGTGGCATCATCCGGTTTGGGCCGGTTCGACGCGGCCACCTGATCGCCAATGATCAACCCATCGGCCCCGGCACGGACGGTGACGGTATCGCCGTCTTTCACGTCTCCGGCCAGCAGCATCTCAGCCAGCGGATCCTGCACGGTGCGCTGGATCACCCGCTTGAGGGGCCGCGCGCCGAAGACCGGATCATAGCCCTCATCCGCCAGCCATTTCCGCGCGGCGTCATCCAGATCAAGCGTGATCTTCCGCCCCGCAAGCCGCTTGAGCAGCCGTGCCATCTGGATCGTAACGATGCCGTCCATATCCGCACGGCCCAGACGGTCAAAGATGATCGTCTCGTCCAGACGGTTCAGGAACTCAGGCCGGAAATGCGCCCGGACCGCGTCCATCACGTCGCGCTTGGCCGCGGCCATGTCACCGCCCTCGGGCAGTTGGCTCAGCGCCTGCGCCCCGAGGTTTGAGGTCAGGATGATCAGCGTCTGCTTGAAGTCGACCGTGCGGCCCTGACCATCGGTCAGCACACCATCGTCGAGCACCTGCAACAGCACGTTGAAGACATCCGGATGCGCCTTTTCGACCTCATCAAAAAGCACGACCTGATAAGGACGCCGCCGCACCGCTTCGGTCAGCACACCGCCCTCGTCATAGCCGACATAGCCCGGAGGGGCACCGATCAGACGGGCCACCGAATGCTTCTCCATAAACTCGGACATGTCGATGCGGACCATCGCATTGTCGTCGTCAAAGAGAAACTCGGCCACGGCCTTGGTCAATTCGGTCTTACCCACGCCAGTCGGCCCTAGGAAGAGGAAGCTGCCAAGCGGGCGGTTTTCGTCGTTCAGCCCCGCCCGCGCACGGCGCACGGCATTGGCGACCGCTTTGACAGCCGCGCTCTGACCGATCACCCGATCATGCAATTGCTCCTCCATCCGCAACAGCTTGTCCCGCTCCCCTTCCAGCATTTTGCCGGCAGGGATACCGGTCCAACGCTCGACGACGCTGGCAATCTGATCCGGGCGCACGGCCTCTTCGACCATCATGTCGTCTTCGCGGCCCTCGGCGGCTTCAAGGTCGCGCTCCAACTGCGGGATCACGCCATAAGATAGCTCGCCCGCGCGCGCGAGGTTGCCTTCGCGTTTGGCAATGTCGAGGTCGGCCCGCGCATGGTCCAGCTTTTCCTTGATGTCGCGCGCACCGGCCAGCTTGTCCCGCTCGGCCTGCCACTGCGCCGTCATCTCGGCGCTGCGGTCTTGCAGATCGCTCAGGTCTTTCTGCAAAGCCTCCAACCGATCCTTGGACGCGGTATCGTCTTCTTTCTTCAGCGCTTCGGCTTCGATCTGAAGCTGCAGGATCTGACGGTCCAGCGCGTCCAGTTCTTCGGGTTTGCTGTCGACTTCCATGCGCAGACGGCTGGCGGCTTCGTCCATCAGGTCGATCGCCTTGTCGGGCAAGAAACGGTCGGTGATATAGCGATGGCTCAGCGTCGCCGCCGCGACCAGCGCGGTGTCGGAAATGCGCACACCGTGGTGCAACTCATACTTCTCTTTGATGCCACGCAGGATCGAAACGGTGTCCTCCACCGTCGGCTCCTGCACGATTACTGGCTGGAACCGCCGCGCAAGTGCTGCGTCTTTCTCGACATATTTGCGGTATTCTTCGAGCGTGGTGGCACCCACACAGTGCAGCTCACCCCGCGCCAGCGCAGGTTTCAGCAGGTTCGACGCATCCATCGCGCCGTCGGCCTTACCGGCACCGACCAGCGTGTGCATCTCGTCGATGAACAAGATCACCTCGCCCGCGGCTTCGGTCACCTCGGTCAGAACCGCCTTCAGCCGCTCCTCGAACTCGCCACGGTATTTCGCCCCGGCGATCAGCGCGCCCATGTCGAGCGCGAGCAGGCGTTTGTTGCGCAGAGATTCAGGCACGTCACCGTGCACGATCCGCAGGGCCAAGCCTTCGGCAATGGCGGTCTTACCCACACCCGGCTCACCGATCAGCACCGGGTTGTTCTTGGTCCGGCGGCTCAGCACCTGCATCGCGCGGCGGATTTCCTCATCCCGGCCAATGATAGGGTCGATCTTGCCCTCTTCGGCCCGCGCGGTCAGGTCGAGGCTGTATTTCTCCAAAGCCTCATAGCTGTCTTCGGCGGTGGCGCTGTCGGCCTTGCGCCCCTTACGTACATCATTAATCGCGGTGTTCAGGGCTTGGGCCGTTACTTTGCCCGCTTCCAACGCCGTCTTCGCGCCAGACTTCACCATGCAAAGCGCGGTCAGAATGCGTTCGACAGTAACGAAACTATCGCCCGCTTTCTTGGCCATGGTTTCGGCCTCAGCCAATACTTTGGCGGTGGTGCCGTCCAAATAGACCTGCCCCGCATCGCCGGTGACTTTCGGGATTTTGCCAAGCGCGAGGTCAAGCGCCTGCATCACGCGCGCACCATCGCCGCCCGAGGCCGCGATCAGGTTGCGCGCCAGCCCTTGGTCGTCGTCCAGAAGTGCTTTGAGTACATGTTCAGGGGACAGCCGCTGATGGCTTTCCCGTGTCGCGATGGTTTGCGCCGCTTGAATAAAGCCGCGCGATCTTTCCGTGAACTTGCTCAAGTCCATGGGTCTCTCCTTTTCTACAAGCGCTCCAAAATGCCGCGCCCGATATGTGGCACGCAGCGGTCTGAGCCTCGGTATCAATTTGGGAAGCGGTGCTGCGGGTTCAAGACCGTACGGGCGCAAAATACCGCCGCCAAAGAAGCCGCCAATAGGAGGATTTCGCCAATAAGGCGAAAATACGGCAACTTTGCGTCAAAAAATACCATCCTATGCCATTGATATAAATACATTGTTAACCTTTATCCACAGAAAGTGTAACCATAATGAAACCATTTGGCTGCCTCTCGCGTTAATTCCTCAGACGAGAGCAGGACGACAAAGCCTGCCAAGGTTCAGAAGAACACAAGAGGTGAAACGATGCAGACGCGCCCTATCCAGTTGACAGATGTCACCTACAATGCGGCCACTCAGTGTTTCGAAGCGCTGGTGACCGTCCAAGACGGGGAGCAGCTGCGCCGCTACGCTTGTGCCATCGATGCCCCGATTACCATGTCATACCGCGATGCCGCTGACGGCCTGTCCCGTCAAGCGCTCCGCCGCCACGCCCAGAAACGTGGTTTGAGTTCCGAAGTCCTGCGCCACGTCCCCGCTCAGCGGGCCGGACGCCGCAGCTTCGATCCGCTGCGTTGGTTGGAAGAGGTCATGGACCTCCCCGGCCGCGACGCAGCCTAACCCTCTTCCGTGCGGCACCTGCCTGCCGCGCGGCTGCCCGCGGACCTGCTGCCACCTCATCTGTCCCGATGTGGCGTTCCGCATACCAGAGACCAGTGCCTGCCTGCTAAGTCTCTGATCACTTGGCCCGGACCCCGCAACGCGGTGTTCGGGCCTCTTTTTTGCGCCCCTATTTTTTTGCGCCCCTATTGCATGAATGATGGACTTGCCCCGCGCCGCGGCGTAGGTCAAAGCCGTTTGAAAATTGGCAGGAGCCCTCGCATGTCTGATGACCGTCTGATTGTCGCCCTTGATGTTCCCCATGCGGTCGCGGGGCTGGAACTGGCCGAAAAGCTCGGCGATGCGGTGGGCTTTTACAAAATCGGCCTCGGCATGCTGACGGGCGGCGGCTTGGCCTTGGCCAATGAACTGAAACAGGAACATGGCAAGCGCATCTTCCTTGATATGAAGCTTTTCGACATCGGTGCCACCGTAGAGGCGGCGGTGCGCGGGCTGGCCCAGTTCGATCTGGATTTCCTGACCGTCCACGGCGACCCGCATGTGGTGGCGGCGGCCAAGCAAGGTGCCGCCGGCACCGACATGAAGATCCTCGCCGTCACGATCCTCACCTCGCTTGACCGCGCCGACCTTGACGCCGCGCTGATCCAACCGGGCGATCTGGGCGATCTGGTGCTGACCCGTGCGGGCCGCGCGTTGGACGCAGGCGCGGATGGCGTCATCGCCTCCCCTCAAGAGGCCGCCGCGATCCGCGCCCTCCCCGAAGCAAACGGCAAGCTTATCGTCACGCCGGGCGTGCGCCCCCAAGGTGCCGCATTGGGCGATCAGAAACGGGTCGCCACCCCCGGTCAGGCCATCGCGGATGGCGCCGATCACATCGTGGTGGGCCGCCCGATCTGGCAGGCCGAAGACCCCGCTGCCGCTGCCCGCGCCGTGCTTCAGGAAATTTCTGAACGTTAACAAGAACCTCCCTCGCCCTGTAGCAAATCGACCACAGCGCGCCGGGATGCGCCGCGGGGGCGGCCATCAATGTTAGGCGAAAACCGCGTAACATGTTATGTTGAACTCAGGTGATACTCCCCGACGAACTGGTTCTTCCTGATGTTCGTCACCTCCCCCCGCTCACGCAGGCGGGGGGCCTTTATTTCCCCCTCTAGTGCTGGTCTTTTTCTGTCGCGCTTTGCGCCAGATAGACCCGCAAACGGTCCTGAAATGCGGGCACCGCTCGGGGGTGGGTCAGAAACTCATCCTGCGTCATCAAACGCCAGCGCTGCCCCTCGTCGCCAAAGACAATCTGGGCCTCGGCCTCGGCAGGCAAGCGCGCAACGAAGAACCATTTGATCCGCCCCGCCTCATCAAAACTGCCTTGCCAGATCACCGCGTCTTCGGGCACCACGATCCCCAACTCTTCGCGGCATTCGCGCAGCGCGCAGGCCAGCGGGGTCTCTGCCCCCTCGCGGCCCCCACCGGGCAGATCCCAATGATCCGCAAAGGGCAGGCCCGGCGCGTCATCGCGCAGGATCACGGCCAGCTTCTCTCCAAGGTACAGCGCCAGCTTTGCGCCATCAAAGCCCATGTTAAATCCCTCGCGATCTGGTTAGAATCGTCGCCCGAACCCTGCCCTCCCGGTGTACTCATGGCTACCCTCTGTCGCGACTGTCTTTCTGAAATCGCTCCGGCGCGGCGCTGTCCGCGCTGTGGCAGCCCGCGTGTGCTGTCCCACCCGGAACTCTTCGACCTGTCAATCGCCCATATGGATTGCGATGCCTTCTATGCCTCGGTGGAAAAACGCGACAATCCCGAACTGGCTGGCAAACCCGTCATCATCGGCGGCGGGCGGCGCGGGGTCGTGTCGACCGCCTGCTATGTTGCGCGGATACGGGGCGTGCGCTCGGCCATGCCGATGTTTCAGGCGCTCAAGCTGTGCCCCGAGGCGGTGATCATCAAGCCACGCATGGAGGTCTATGTCGAAGCCTCCCGCGCGATTCGCGCGATGATGGAAGAGATGACCCCGGCGATTGAGCCCTTGTCGCTGGACGAAGCATTTCTCGATATGACCGGCACCGCGCGGCTGCACGGCCAGCCCCCGGCGGTGATGCTGGCGCGGCTGGTGCGGCGGATGAAGGTAGAACTAGGGCTGACAGGTTCTATCGGGCTGAGCCATAACAAGTTTCTGGCCAAGGTCGCCTCGGACCTCGACAAGCCGCATGGGTTCTCTGTCATCGGCGCCGGCGAAACGGCGGCGTTTTTGCGCGACAAACCGGTGGGCATGATCTGGGGCGTCGGGGCCGCCACGCAGACCGCGCTGGAAAAGGCCGGCATCCGCAGTTTTTCCGATCTGTTGCGGTGGGACCAGACCGATCTCATCGCCCGCTTTGGCAGCATGGGCGACCGGCTGTGGCATCTCGCGCGCGGGCAAGACAAACGGCGCGTGTTGCGGCACCGTCCGGTAAAGTCGATCAGCAATGAGACTACATTTTCTGACGATACCGGCGATGCAGAGATTCTCGATGGCCACATCTGGCGCTTGGCGGAAAAGGTGGCGGACCGTGCCAAGGCGAAAGAGATGGCAGGCCGGGTGGTGACGCTAAAACTGAAACGCGCCGATCACTCTTTGCTATCACGCCGCCTGTCGCTGCACGATCCGACGCAACTGGCCGACCGCATTTATCGCACCGCCCGCGCCCTGTTCGATCAGGTCGACCACAACAGCGCCTATCGGCTGATCGGCGTGGGGCTATCGGATCTTTCGGGCGCAGAGGGGGCGGATATGGCCGGCGATTTACTTGATCCCGGAGCCGCACAGCGCAGCCGCGCCGAACGCGCAGCCGACAGCATTCGCAGCCGTTTCGGCGATAAAGCAATCGTGAAAGGCCGCGCCCTGCGCTGACCTACTCCGCAGCGAGGGGAAGCCGCTGCTGCCCGATCTGCGCCACTTCGGCCACCACACGCTGCAGCGCCGCCTGCACCGCCTCGAAAGCACCGTTGGGCCGAATCAACCGCTCGTTCATATAGAGCGCCCGGTCGATCTCGACCTGCACGGCATGCTGCCCGCGCGAGGGACGGCCATAGGCTTGGGTAATATAGGCCCCGGCAAAGGGCGAATTGCGCGTCACCACGAACCCCGCCTCGACAAAGGCGGCTTCGATCCGGTCGACCACCTCGCCCCCCGCCGCCGCGCCAAAGCGGTCGCCCAACACGACATCGGGCCGCCGCATCCCGCCGCGCGCGACGCCATCCATCGCCTCATGCGGCATGGAGTGGCAATCGACCAGCACCGCCTGCCCGTGACGGCGATGCGCCCCGCTCAGCAACTCCTGCAATTTCGCGTGATAGGGCCGCCAGTAGCTGTCGATGCGCAGCTGCGCCTCCTCTTGGGAAAGCTTGCCACGATAAATCGCCCGACCATTGGCCACCACGCGGGGAATCACCCCAAGCCCCGAGGCCACGCGCGGGTTATGACCCTGCCGCGGGATCCCTTCGATGACCGATGGGTCCAACTCCTCGGGCGCGCGGTTGAGGTCGATATAGGCCCGCGGCGCACCAGCTTTGATGAAAGAGGCCCCATGCAGCGGCGCGCAATCGAACAACAGATCGACAAAAGCATCCTCGGACGAGCGGATCGCATGTTCGTCCAAAACCGACCGCCGCAGGAAAGACGCCGCATAATCCCGACCCGAATGGGGCGAGGCAAAGACCACGCAAGAGCGGTTTCGGTCGGGATGCAGTACTTCGTAGGCGGTCATCGGCATAATAATTCCTTCTAAGTCGAACATAGCGTGTTTATTCCGCTCCAAAAGCCCTTGATCCCGTCGCCGACTCCTTTTATAGCACCCCAACGGCGCGAAATTTCGCGCCCCATTTAGTTTTGGGGCCGGTATGGAAACGCTTAAAAGTGGGTGATTAGCTCAGCGGTAGAGCACTTCGTTGACATCGAAGGGGTCACTGGTTCGATCCCAGTATCGCCCACCATTATTCATCGACCTGCCTTTGGCAGGTTGCCCGCAACCCAGGCGCTGGCCCGCGCCACGACATGAGGAGACGACCATGAAGGTTCGCAATTCGCTCCGCTCGCTCAAGAATCGGCATCGCGATTGCCGTGTTGTGCGTCGCAAAGGCCGCGTTTACGTCATCAACAAGACGCAGCGCCGGTTCAAAGCCCGTCAGGGCTGAGCTTCGCAGCTTTTTAGAATTAAAGGCCGCTCCTTCGGGGGCGGCCTTTTTCGTTGCGGATAACGGCTTGCAACCCCGGCGCAAAACCCCACCTTCAAAGCAGACTTGAATAACAAGGAAGACCATCATGTCGGACACGCCCGAATATACGCCCCCAAAGGTTTGGAAATGGGAATCAGAAAGCGGCGGCAAATTCGCCAGCACCAATCGGCCCATCGCCGGTGCGACCCATGACAAGGACCTGCCCGTCGGCGACCACCCCTTTCAGCTTTATTCCCTCGCCACGCCCAATGGCGTCAAAGTCACAGTGATGTTCGAAGAACTGCTAGAGGCGGGCCATAAGGCGGCTGAATACGACGCATGGCTGATTGATATTTCCGAGGGCGATCAGTTCGGTTCGGGCTTTGTCGAGGTGAACCCCAACTCCAAAATGCCCGCGCTGATGGACCACTCTGGCGATGCGCCCCAGCGGGTCTTCGAATCGGGGGCGATCCTGCTCTATCTCGCTGAGAAGTTTGGCGCCTTTCTGCCCCAAGACCCCGCCCGCCGGACCGAGGCGCTGTCGTGGCTCTTTTGGCAGATGGGCAGCGCGCCCTACCTTGGCGGCGGCTTCGGCCATTTCTACGCCTACGCCCCAGAGAAGTTCGAATACCCCATCAACCGTTTCGCGATGGAAACCAAGCGTCAGCTTGATGTGATGGACAAGCATTTGGCCGAGCATGAGTATTTCGCCGATGAATACTCCATCGCCGATATGGCGATCTGGAGCTGGTATGGTCAATTGGTGCTCGGGCGGCTCTATTCGGCGGCTGAGTTCCTTGACGTGACCTCTTACAAAAACGTCATGCGTTGGGCCGAAGCGATTGACGCACGCCCTGCCGTGACCCGGGGCCGTATGGTCAACCGCGCCTTCGGCGACGACCTGTCGATGCAACTGCATGAGCGGCACGACGCCAGCGATTTCGACACCAAGACCCAAGACAAGATCGGCGGCAAAGACTGACCGCTTAGCCCTCGGCCTGATGCGGCCGGGGGCTTTCCGACCAAATTTATCGGAATTGGTTGCAGGGCCGGATAAAATCTGTTTCTTACTGTTTCAGTCAAGTTATCCCAAATGGAACAGGACCCTGATATGACCTTCTGCAAAACATCGACTGCCGCCGCCGCGCTGATGGCGCTGGCCCTTCCTGCGCTGGCCGATGGCGAGTTGAATCTCTACTCTTCGCGTCACTACGACACTGACGAGCGGCTCTACTCCGACTTTACCGAAGCAACCGGCATCACCATCAACCGCATCGAAGGCAAAGCCGACGAACTGCTGGCCCGTATGGAAGCCGAAGGCGCGAACTCCCCCGCCGACGTCCTGCTGACCGTGGACACCAGCCGCCTCAAGCGCGCCAAAGACATGGACCTGCTGCAAGCGGTCGAGAGCGACACGCTCGAAGAGCGCATCCCCGGCAACCTGCAGGACGACGACAACCAGTGGTTCGGTCTGTCCCAACGCGCGCGGATCATCTTCTACAACAAAGAGACGATGGAAAATCCGCCAGCGACCTACATGGATCTTGCCGATCCGGCCTACAAAGGTCAGGTCTGCATCCGGTCTTCGACCAACACCTACAACCAGACCCTGCTGGCCTCCATCGTGACCCATGAGGGCGAAGAAGCCGCGACCGAATGGGCGCAGGGCGTGGTCGACAACATGGCGCGCGCACCCCAAGGCGGCGACACCGACCAGCTGCGCGGCATCGTTTCGGGTGAGTGCGACATCGCGGTCTCCAACAGCTACTATTTCGCCCGCGCGATCCGCACCGACGTCGACGGCGTGAGCGCCGATATCGGCAAGATCGGCCTGATCTGGCCGGACCAAGAAGGCAACGGCGCGCATATGAACCTCTCAGGCGGCGGCGTGGCCAAGAACGCCCCGAACCGTGAGAACGCGGTGAAATTCCTTGAGTATCTCGCCTCCGATCAGGCGCAGGTCTATTTCTCGGCGGGCAACGATGAATTCCCCACCGTGGAAGGCGTAGAACTGGCCGACAGCGTCAAGCAGTTGGGTGAGTTCAAAGCCGACGAGGTGAACCTGTCGGACGTGGCCGAGAACATCGGCACCGCGCAGAAGATCTTCAACTCGGTCGGCTGGGAATAATTCAACCTAGCGAGTAATGCAGAAGGCGGGCTTTCGGGCCCGCCTTTTTTTATGCGCGGCGCTTCCCGCAAGCGCCCGCCCGGGGGCACCCCGGGCATCACCCTCCCCCTCATCGCGCCCCGGCCCGGAATCAAGCCGCAGGCGCCGGGCCATCGCCTGCCCGTCCCGGCGGGGAGGCGATTTGGTGAGGCAGGGCAAGCCCTAGCGAACACACACCAAGATTGCACCCTAAAGTGGCACGAAGGCATGTCAGGATCGCCGCCCCACGGGCAGGCGCTGGCCCTTGTGGCTTACCGCTGACGCCCCACCTGCCGACAGATCAATATCACTGGCAGCAGCCCCATCGCGACGATCACAAGGCTCGGCACCGCCGCCCCATTGAGCCGCTCGTCACTGGCCAGCCGGTACGCCTGCACGGCCAGCGTGTCATAGTTGAAAGGCCGCATGATCAGCGTCGCGGGCAGTTCCTTCATCACGTCGACAAAGACGATAAGCAGCGCGGTCAGCAAGCTCGGCGCAAGGATCGGCAGATGCACCCGGCGCAGCGTCCCCAAGGGCGTCTGCCCCAGTGACCGCGCGGCGGCGTCCATATTGGCATGCACCATCGACTGCCCGCCCTCATAGGCCCCAAGCGCCGCAGCGAGGAAGCGCACCAGATAGGCCAGCACCAAGAGCCAAATTGAACCGGTAATCAAAAGCCCGGTGGAAACATCAAAGGTCTCGCGCATCCAAGCGTCGAGCGCGTTGTCGAAGGCCGCGAAGGGCACCAGCAGCCCCACGGCGATCACCCCGCCCGGCACCGCATAGCCCAACCGCGCGACATAAGCCGCCCCCTGCGAGACCCGGCCCGGGCGCAGCCGCCGGTAAAACCCCACGCTGATCGCCGCCAGCACCGTCAGCACAGCCGCGACCCCCGCCAGCGTCACCGAATTGCGCATGAAACCGAGGTAGCGCGGGCTGAAAAGGCTCTGCTCGCTATCAAGCCCCATGGTCACGAGGATGACCACCGGCAGCACCGCGCCAAAGAGCACCGGCACACCACAAAGCACGATCGCCGCTGCGGCCTGCCAGCCTTTCAGCTCGGCTGGCGGTGCGGATTGGGTCCGACGCGCGGGGTCGTGATACTTGGCCTTGCCGCGCTGCGCCCGCTCCAGCATCGCCAGCAATAGCGCGAAACTCAGCAGGCAAAGCGCCAGTTGCGCGGCGGCGGCCCGGTCGAACATGGAGAACCAGCTGGTGTAGATGCCGGTGGCAAAGGTCTGGACGCCGAAATAGGCCACGGTGCCGAAATCGGCGATGGTCTCCATCACCGCCAGCAACACGCCGCCCGCAATGGCGGGCCGCGCCAGCGGCAAGCTGACCTTGAAAAACGCGGCCCAAGCGCTGGAGCCGAGCGCGCGGGCGGCCAGGAATGTCGTCCCGCTTTGTTGCAGAAATGCGGCGCGGGCCAGGAGGTAGACGTAAGGATAAAGCACCAACACCAGCATCGCCGCCGCCCCGCCAAGCGAGCGGATCTCGGGGAACCAGTAGTCACGCGGGCCCCAGCCCGTCACGTCGCGCAGCATGGTCTGCACAATGCCGGGATGGTCGAGCACATGGGTATAGGCGTAGGCCAGCACATAGGCCGGGAAGGCCAGCGGCAACACCAGTGCAATCTCCAACAGCTTGGCGCCGGGGAAACGTGTCATCGTCACCAGCCATGCCGCCCCCACACCGATGGCAAAGGTGCCGAGAGATACCAGCAGCACCAAAAGCAGCGTCGTCACCGTGTAGCGGCCCAGCACCGTGTCGATCAGATGCTGCACCGTCTCCGTCCCGCCGCTCAGCGCGGCGATCAGGACCGCCAGCATCGGCAGCGCACAGATGGTGGCGACGGTCAGGGCGACAGCCGACAGCGCGCGCAGCCCGTCGCGGGCGCGGCGCAGATGAGGCGTCTCAGAGGAGGCGGTGTTCAGCGTCATGCGCCCTATTTCGACGATTTCACTCGGAAATGCCAGAGGGCGCGACGCCGCGCCTCAATCGTAGCTGCGGGTATCTTCGATCACCAACCCGTCGCGCGGCAGGCTGCCGGGGGCAACCAGCTCGACCCGGCCCTTGAGCTTGAGTAGATCGGCGACGGATCGGGCATAGGCGTCCTTGTCCTCTCCGGCGGTTTCGATCTGAACTGTCATCACATCGGCCTCGCCTTCCCGGCTGGCGATGACGCGGGCCTTTTGGATCTCCTCGTGCTGGGCGACCAGTGCCGCCACCTGCTCGGGCCGGACGAACATGCCCTTGATCTTGGTGGTCTGATCGGCGCGGCCCATCCAGCCCTTGATCCGCATGTTGGTCCGCCCACAGGGGCTTTCGCCCTCCAAAACGGCACTAAGGTCGCCAGTGGCGAAGCGAATGAGCGGGTAATCGGGGTTCAGCGTGGTGACCACCACCTCACCGACCTCACCGGGCGCGACCGGGATTCCGGTGCCGGGAGTGACGATCTCGACGATGACCTGCTCGTCGACGATCAGCCCCTCCATCGCCGGGCTTTCATAGGCGATATTGCCCAGATCGGCGGTGGCATAGGATTGCAAACAGGTGATACCGCGCTCTTGATAGAAGGCCCGCAGGCTGGGGAAAAGCGCGCCGCCGCCGACTGCCGCCTTGGTGATTTTCAGCTCAACCCCCATGGCATCGGCCTTTTCCAAGATCACCTTGAGGTAATCCGGCGTGCCCGCATAGGCGGTTGAGCCCACATCACGGGCGGCGGTGACCTGTAGCTCGGTCTGGCCAGTGCCTGCGGGCAAGACGGTCGCCCCAACCGCACGCGCACCGGATTCGAAAATCATGCCGGCAGGGGTCAGGTGGTAGCCAAAGCAGTTGTGCACCACATCGCCCGCGCCGATGCCCGCGGCATGCAGGAAGCGCCCCATCCGCCACCAGTCAGGATCGTTGCTGGAGGGCTCGTAGATCGGGCCGGGCGACTGGAAGACATGGCTGAACTCCGTCACCGGCTTGGTCGTGAACCCGCCGAAGGGCGGCTGCCCCGCCTGCGCCTTGCCAAGCTCAGATTTGCGCAGCACCGGGAGGTCGGCTAGGGCGGCGGCTGAGGTGATCTGTGATGCGTCCACCCCTTTGAGCGTCTCGCCATAACCCGGCAAGCCCTGTGCGCGGGCGATCTGCTGCGGCAGCGCCTGCGCCAAATCGGCCGCCCGTTGGTCGGCGCTGCGGGTTTCCAGATCGTCGAAATGGGGCTTGGTCAGCATCCCTGTCACTTTCCTGCTATGGCATCACTGGAGAGGGCGTAGGCCCGCTCTGGTCTTGTCTTGGGTCTTTCTGGTCCGGTCGGGTACCGGCTTAACTCAGCCAGCGTTTGCGGCGGCGGTAGCTGCGCACGTCGCGAAAGCTCTTGCGGCCTTCGTCGGACATGCCGAGGTAGAATTCCTTCACGTCTTGGTTCTCGCGCAGGTCTTTGGCGGGGCCGTCCATCACCACGCGACCGGATTCGAGGATGTAGCCGTAATGCGCAAAGCGCAGCGCGACGTTGGTGTTCTGCTCGGCCAGCAAGAAGGTCACGCCCTCCTGTTCGTTCACCGATTTCACGATCTCGAAAATCTGCTCAACCAGTTGCGGCGCAAGGCCCATCGACGGCTCGTCCAAAAGGATCGTCTCAGGCCGGGACATCAGGGCGCGGCCAATGGCGCACATCTGCTGCTCGCCGCCCGAGGTATAGCCAGCCTGCGAGCGGCGGCGCTCTTTCAGGCGGGGGAAATAATTATAGACCATCTCAAGGTCCTGCTGGATCGCGGCATTGCCATCGGTGCGGGTATAGGCACCGGTCAGAAGGTTTTCTTCGATGGTGAGGTGCTCAAAACAGTGACGGCCTTCCATGACCTGCACGACACCTTTCTTCACGGTCTCGGCAGGATCCTGATGCTGGATCGGACCGCCGCGGTATTTGATCGAGCCTTTGGTAACCTCGCCTCGCTCCGAGGCCAGCAGCCCCGAGATCGCCTTGAGCGTCGTCGTCTTGCCCGCGCCATTGCCGCCCAGCAGCGCGGTGATGCCGCCCTTGGGCACATTCAGGCTGACGCCCTTCAGCACGAGGATGACGTGGTTGTAGATCACCTCGATATTGTTGACCTCAAGCAGGTTGTCGACTGCGACGTCATTGGTGTTGGCGGCATCCAGCATGGGAAGGACCTTTCTTGGCGCTTGGGTAGGTTCCCGGCCACCCAGAAGGGCAGCCGGGAGCGGTATCTTAGCAGTTGCCTTCGATGGCGTTTTCGTCGGCATAGGCCGAGCTATCCGCATCGATCAGCGGCTGGATCACGTCTTGATCCGACTGCATGAAGTCCGACACGAGGTTCCATTCCTTGGCTTCCGCATCCCACTGGGTCACGGCGACAAAGCCCTCACCACCGTGGTTTTCACAGGAGACCGAGAACTCAGGCCCGAAGTCCGGCAAGCCAAGCGCCGCCATCTTCTCTTCGGTGATCTCAAGCTGCTCCATCCCGTCGCGCATCTGGCCGCCGGAGATGTCGCTCACACCGTGGATTTCCTGCGCCGTACGGGCCGCTTCAGACACCAGCATGGCGGCATAGACGCCACGGTTATAAAGCACCGAACCAACCTGATCGCCTGCGCCGGCAGCTTTGCCCGCATCGACGACGTACTTCTGCAGATCGTCATAAAGCGGATAGTCGGAGCCCACGTTGTGGAAGGTCAGCGCCTTGTAGCCATCGGCCTTGGCACCCGCCGCCAGAACGTCGTTTTCCGAACCGGACCACCAGATCCCAATGAACTTATCCATCGGGAAGCGGATGTTGGCGGCTTCTTGAACCGCAACTTGGTTCATCACGCCCCAGCCATACATGATCACATAGTCAGGCTTGTCGCGGCGGATTTGCAGCCACTGCGATTTCTGCTCCTGACCGGGGTGATCGACGGGCACTTCTTTCAGCTCGAAACCATGCTTCTCGCTCAGCTCTTGCAGCGTGCGGATCGGCTCCTTGCCATAGGCGGAGTTGTGGTACACGAGCGCGATCTTCTTGCCCTCAAGGCTGCCGCCTTCCTGCTCCATGATGTGCTTGATCGCAACAGACGCGCCATCCCAGTAGTTCGCAGGGAAGTTAAAGACGTGGCTGAAAGTGTTGCCGTTCTTGGCCGAGGTACGGCCCAGACCCGATGTCAACATCGGGATGTCGTCTGCGGTGACTTTGGGGATCAGCTGGTAGGTGATGCCGGTCGAGAGCGGCTGATACACCAGCGCGCCTTCGCCCTTGGTCGACTCGTAGCACTCAACGCCTTTTTCGGTGTTATAGGCCGTCTCGCACTCTGGCACACGGATGGTTTCGCCACCGATGCCGCCGTCACGCTCGTTCAGCAGCGTGAAGTAATCGGCGTAGCCATCGGCGAAGGGGATGCCGCCCGCCGCGTAGGGCCCGGTACGATAGCTCAGCGATGGAAAGACAAGGTCCGCCATCACGGGGCTTGCGGCCATCAGGCCAGCTACGGCCAGTGTTCCCAGTTTATATTTCATCGGTGTTTTCTCCCTTGGATTGTCCGACTTGGGTGTTTGGGCCGGGTTTCCTCCCTCCGGCCTCGCTTTTCATGGCCGTCCCTTAGTGCGGGAAGGGCCACAATCTCAGTTTTTCCTTGGCCACGCGCCACAGCTGCGCCAGCCCGTGCGGCTCTGCGATCAGGAAGATCACGATCAGCCCGCCGACAATCACCAGCTGCAAATGCGCCACGATATCCGTGGGCCAGCCCAGCCAGTCGACGCCGACGATCTTCAGAAGCACCGGCAGCAGCACAAGGAATGCGGCCCCCGCAAAGCTGCCAAAGATGCTGCCCAATCCTCCGATGATGATCATAAAGAGCACAAGGAACGATTTGGTGATGCCGAAGGCTTCGCCCACTTCGACCGCGCCGAGATAGATCGAAAAGAACAACGCGCCGGAGATGCCGATGAAGAAAGAGCTCACCGCAAAGGCCGTCAGTTTCGCCCGCAGCGGGTTCACCCCGATGATCTCGGCGGCGATGTCCATGTCGCGGATCGCCATCCATTTACGGCCCACCGAGCCGCGCGTCAGGTTGCGTGCAACCAGTGCCGAAAAGACCGTGAAGATCAGGCAGAACATATAGGTGGCCCAGGCTTCGGCGCTCGGTCCGGTGATCAGGATGCCAAAAGTGTCCCGCTCAGGTGCGCTGATCTGGCCGGAGGCCGAGTAGTTGTAGAACCACGGCACCCGGTTAAACAGCCACACAAGGAAGAACTGCGCCGCAAGTGTCGCCACGGCAAGGTAGAACCCCTTAATCCGCAGGCTTGGCAGGCCGAAGAGCGCCCCAACGGCGGCGGTGATCAACCCGGCGAGCAGGATATGGATGAACATGCTCACATCTGGCATCGCCGTCATCAGTTTGTAGGAGGCGTAAGCGCCCACCGCCATGAAGCCCCCGGTGCCAAGGCTGACCTGCCCGCAATAGCCGACAAGGATGTTCAGCCCAATCGCCGCAATGGCGTAGATCAGGAAGGGCAGGAACAGCGAGTTTACCCAGTAGTCATTGACCATGAAGGGAATAACAAAGATCGCAACGAACAGCACCACATAGTAGCGATACCGGTCGAACTTGATCGGAAAGGTCTGCTGGTCTTCGGCGTAAGTCGTGCTGAAATCGCCTGCTTCACGATAGAACATTAGACTGATTTCCCTTCTGCGATCATTGTGTCGTTGGATGCACAGCGGCGCATCATGCCTGTATCAAACCCGTTCAATGATCTTCTCCCCAAACAGGCCCTGTGGGCGGAAGACGAGGAAGACCAGCGCCAGCATATAGGCGAACCAGTTCTCAGTCGCGCCGCCCAGGAAGGGGGCACCGATCAGGAATTCGAACAATTTCTCACCCACACCGATGATCAGCCCGCCGACAATCGCACCGGGGATCGAGGTGAAGCCACCCAACATCAGCACTGGCAGCGCCTTCAGCGCGATGAGCGACAGGGAGAACTGCACGCCCGATTTGGCGCCCCACATGATGCCCGCGACCAAGGCCACGAAACCCGCCAGCGACCAGACCAAAATCCAGATGAAGTTCAGCGAGACACCCACCGACAGCGCGGCCTGATGGTCGTCCGCCACAGCCCGCATGGCGCGGCCCTGCTTGGTGTATTGCGCGAACATCACCAACCCAATCACAAGGATCGCCGCGACGATGGAGGCCACGATATCGAGGTTGTCGATAAAGAAGCCGTAGCCTGTGGCGTCAAAGGTAAATTCATCAATCCAGATGTTAATGCCCTGCGGCAGCCCCACGTCGAGCGTCTTGATCTCAGACCCCCACATCAGATCGCCGACGCCTTCAAGGAAATAGGCCAGACCGATGGTCGCCATGAACAGAATGATCGGCTCTTGCCCCACAAGGTAGCGGAACACAAAACGCTGCACGCAATAGGCCAGTACGATCATCACCACCATCGTCAGCACGATGGCAAGGAAGGCGGGCACATGCCAACCGAAGTGGTGTACCTCGGTGCCGAGGATTGCGTTGATCAGGTGACTAAAGGGCACTTGCCCGTCCATGATCCCCACGAGCGTCAGCGCGGCAAAGAGCGCCATAACCCCTTGAGCATAGTTGAAAATGCCCGAAGCCTTGTAAATCAGGACAAAGCCAAGCGCCACGAGCGCGTAGAGCACCCCGGCCATCAGCCCGTTCATGAAGACCTCGATTGTAAACGCCAGTTGCTCAGGCATCATTGGCCCTCCCCAAAGTCAGAACGGCAGTGTTGCTGCCTGCGGTCGCCATGCAAAGATCACTCATGTGCCACCCCCAGATAGGCGTCGATCACCTCTTGATTGTTGCGCACGTCGTGGGGCGAGCCGTCACCGATCTTGCGGCCGTAATCCATCACGACGACGCGGTCGGACAGGTCCATGACCACGCCCATGTCATGCTCAATCAGCGCGATGGTCGTGCCGAATTCGTCGTTCACGTCGAGAATAAAGCGGGACATGTCCTCTTTCTCTTCGACGTTCATGCCAGCCATCGGCTCATCCAGCAGCAGGATCGTTGGCTCAGCCGCCAAGGCGCGGGCCAGTTCAACGCGCTTTTTCAGACCGTAAGGCAGACGCGCGACCGGGGTTTTACGGATCGCCTGAATCTCCAGAAAGTCGATGACCTTCTCGGCGATCTCGCGGTTCTCGACCTCTTCGCGCTCGGCCTTGCCCTTCCACAAAGACTGCGCCAGCAGGCCCGATTTCATCTGCGTCAGACGACCCGTCATCACGTTGTCGAGCACTGACATGCCCTCAAACAGCGCGATGTTCTGAAAGGTCCGTGCGATGCCCTGCTGCGCCACCTGGTAGGGTTTCATCGGCGGACGCTGCGCGCCTTTGTACCAAACCTCACCCTCCTGCGGGACGTAGAAGCCGCTGATTACATTGAGCATCGAGGACTTCCCCGCCCCGTTCGGCCCGATGATCGCGCGGATTTCACCCTCGCGGATGTCGAATGAGATGTCCTTGATCGCCTCCACGCCGCCAAAGCGCAGGGTGATGTTCTTCATCTCCATCACCGTCGGGCCGATGGTGCGGCCGTCGTCGGTGACATAGCTGTCAGCCTGATCTTTCACGCTGTCCCTTTCCATAGTTCCCGCCTGCCCGGCGCTGGCCCCGGCCGAGCTCATTCCGCTGCCATCTTGTGGCTGGTCGGCTGCACCGCGGCGTCGCGAATCTCGAGCGTCGCCTTGATCGAGCCCTTGCGGCCATCCTCATAAGTCACTTCCGTCTCGGTGCTGACCTGTTTGGAGCCGTCATAAAGCGCGGTGATGATATCGGCGTATTTCTCTTCGATGATCTTGCGGCGCACTTTGCGGGTGCGGGTCAATTCACCATCGTCGGCGTCCAACTCTTTGTGCAGCACGACAAAACGGTGCACCTGACAGCCCGAAAGCATCTCATCCTCGGCGACCGAGCGGTTCACCTCCTCCACATGGCTTTGGATCGTGTCCATCACCTGCGGATGCCGCGCCAATTCTTGGTAAGAGGCATAGCCGATGTTGTTACGCTCGGCCCAGTTGCCCACTGCCGTAAGGTCGATGTTGATGAAGGCGGTACATTCCGTGCGCTGGTTGCCAAAAACCACAGTCTCAAGGATGTTGGGGAAGAACTTGAGCTTGTTCTCCACATATTTCGGCGCAAAAAGCCGCCCATCGGCCATCTGGCCCACGTCCTTGGCGCGGTCGATGATGCGCAGGTGGCCCGAGCCTTCTTCGATAAAGCCCGCATCGCCCGTGGCGACCCAGCCCTCGGCATCCTTGGTGTCGGCGGTGCTTTCGGGGTTCTTGTAGTATTCCACAAAGACGCCGGGCGAGCGGTAGAAGACCTCGCCATTGTCCGCGATTTTCAACTCAACGCCGGGGCAGGTCACACCCACGGTGTCGCTGCGCACTTCGCCGTCAGGCTGGGCGGTGATGAACACCGTCGCCTCGGTCTGGCCGTAGAGCTGTTTGAGGTTGATGCCGAGCGAACGGTAGAAGTCGAAAATCTCCGGCCCGATCGCCTCGCCCGCCGTATAGCCCACCCGCACGCGGCTGAACCCCAGCGTGTTTTTCAGCGGGCCATAGATCATCAGCTCACCAAGCGCATATTTCGCGCGGTCCATGAACGAGACCTTCTTGCCGTCCAAAATCGCAGGCCCAACCTTGCGGGCATGGGCCATGAAGGTATCGAACAGCCATTTCTTAAAGCGGCTCGCGTCTTCCATACGGATCATAACGCTGGTCAGCTGTGTCTCGAACACACGCGGCGGAGCGAAGTAATAGGTCGGCCCGATCTCGCGCAGATCGACATGCATCGTCTCGGCGCTTTCGGGGCAGTTGGTGCAGAACCCGGTCCAGAGCGCTTGGCCCACGGAGAAGATGAAATCACCAACCCATGCCATCGGCAGATAGGCGAGGATTTCGTCGGTGCGACGCAGGTTGTCGAACTCCGAAGACGACTTCGCGGTCTCGATCACGTTGCGGTTGGACAGAACCACGCCCTTGGGCTTGCCTGTGGTGCCCGAGGTGTAAAGCATCACGCCGGTCGAATCGTAGTTCAGCTTGGCCTGACGCGCCTCCAACTCGGCGATGTGCTTTTCGCGATTGGCGCGGCCCAGTTCCTGCACGGCGCTGTATTGGTCAAGTTTGGAGTGGTCGTATTTACGCAGGCCCCGCGAGTCGAGATAGACCATCCGCTCAAAGTCGGGCAGCTGCGCCTGCACTTCGATGATCTTGTCGACCTGCTCCTGATCGCCCACCACGGCGATGCGCGCGCCGCAGTGGCCCATGACATAGGCCATCTCTTCGGCGTTGGCGTCTTGGTAAAGCGGCACGGGAATGGCGCCAGCCATCTGCGCCGCCATCATCGCCCAATAGAGGTATGGTCGGTTGCGCCCGATAACGGCGACGAAATCGCCCTCATCCAGTCCCAGCTCCAGAAATCCGAGCGCCAGCGCCTCAACCTCGTCGCGGGTCTGCGACCAGGTCCAGCTCTGCCAGATCCCGTATTCCTTCTCCCGGTAAGCGGGGGCGTTTGCGAATTCACTTGCGTTGCGATGCAACAGCGCCGGCACGGACTGAGGTCCGTCGGCACGCGTCAGCGGCTTGGCCAAATTGTCTTCCTCCCATGCCCGCCCTCCCCGGCGGGTTCGATCGCTTGTGCGATTCTATGATCTCACAAGTGACGTTCTCTTTTTTGTGGAGGTCAACTTTTTCCTGATCTTTTCCGAATCCTAACGAATTGTTACAGCGCGATTTAGCCGCCTTTTGCGCCTACTTTCTTTCGCGCCTAATCAATGCCATTGGCGCGCTGCACCTCGCGCACATAGGTCACGATGGATTTAACCTCGGCCTGGGTGATCCCTTCGACCGGGGGCATATTGCCGAAAGACCAGTGATGCTGGCGTACGCCATTGGTTGCCGCGACCAGAAAGGCGCCATCGCCGTGGTGGCTGGGTTCATAGATTTTATGGATCAGCGGCGGGCCTGCGCCTTCGCGCCCGGCGGCATTGATCCCGTGACAAGCCGAGCATTTCGCCTCAAATGCACGCGCGCCGATCTGCGCCTGCTCGCTCAGGCTTTCCGGCAGGGTGACGGCTGCCATCGCCGCGCCGCTTGCTGTGGGGGCCGGGGCCTCTTCGGCACGCCACCACTTATATCCGCCAATCGCGACCACCGCAGCCACCGCCACCATTCCAAAGTTCTTGTCCATGCTCTGCCTTTCGGGTTTCATTTGCCGCGCTTCTCCGGGCCTCCAGCGCAAGAAGGTCAAGCGCCATTTGGCCTTTCCTCTGCGCGGTGCTGGCCCTACCGTCGACGGATGCCAATGCAGATCACCGATGACCAAACCAAAGCCCTGACCCAAGCCGGTCTGAACCTGATCGCTCAGGCGCTGACGATCTATGACAGCGACCTGCGCCTTGCGGTCTGCAACGGGCCGTTTCAATCCATGTTCGACCTGCCCGATGAACTGGTCACTCCCGGCGCGCCCTTTGAGGATACGATCCGCCATCTTGCCGGAACCGGCGAATATGGCGAGGTCACGGATGTCGATGCCTTCGTGGCCGAGCGTGTCGAACAAGCGCAGGCCTTTGTGCCGCATTACATGGAACGCACCCGCGCGAACGGGCGCACCATCAGCGTCGAAGGCTCCCCGCTGCCGCAGGGCGGCTGGGTCACCGTCTATACCGACATCACCAACACCAAACGGCAAGAGGCGCTGTTGCGCGCGCGGTCCGATGCGCTGAGCGATCAACTGCTCTCCCATGCCGAACAGCTCGCCGCCAGCAACCGCAAACTCGAAGCGACGATCACAGCGCTGGAAGAAGCCAAACGGCAGGTCACCGAAAGCGAAGCCCGAACCCGCCTGACAACCGAGATGATGCCCGCCCATATCGCCCATGTCGACGAGAATGGCCGCTATATCTATTCCAACCGCCGTCTGAGCAGTGTGATGCCGGGGCGGCCCAGCAATATCTACGGTCTGCACATCAGCGACGCGCTTGGGGCCTCCGCCTATGCGCGGATCAAACCGGCGCTGACCCAAGCCTATGCGGGCAGCCCGGCGGTGATCGAGTTCACTCATGACGCCTCTGCCCGCCGGATACGCGGTGCCTTCACCCCCGATGGGCGCGGCGGGGTTTACATCCTGTCGATGGACATCACCGAAGAAACCCAGACCCGCGTCGCCCTGCAACAGACGCTGAAACGCGAGCTCGCCTCACGGATGATCTCTGGGCTGGCGCATGATTTCTCAAACCTTTTGACGATCATTCTGGGGATGCAGTCGAAACTTGCCCGCCTGCCTGACATGCCGCGCCAAGCGGGCGAATGGGTCGAAGGCACCTTGGCCGCCGCGCGGCGGGGCGGCACGCTGCTGAGTTCCATCGCCGATGTGACAGAACCCCGCGCCCTGCGCCCCGCGGCCACCGATCTCGCCGATCTGCTGAACGAGCTTTCGACCCTCGCCGCCCCCACTCTGCCGCCGAAATGCGCGCTGGTGGTGCGCAATGACGCGCCGGAGGGGGCTGTCCTGCTCGATAAAGGGCGGGTGCAGGACGCGCTTTTGAACCTCATCCTCAACGCCCGCGATGCCTGCGGCGCGCAGGGCACGATCACGCTGACCCAACGGCTGGTGCATGACACATGGACCGAATGGGTGATCCACGATACCGGGCCGGGCTTCTCTCCCTCTGCGCTGGAGCGTGGGGTCGAGCCCTTTTTCACCACAAAGGGCAGCGAGGGGTCGGGGCTGGGCCTGTCGATGGTCTACGACATGACCAAATCCGCAGGCGGCGATCTGCGGCTGAGCAATGCCCCCGAGGGCGGCGCGCAGATCAGCCTGCGCCTGCCCTACCGCGCCACCGTGCCCGCCACGACAGGACTGGTGCTGCTGGTCGAAGATACGAGTGATATCCGCGCTGTGGTGCGCGACATGTTGATGGATCAGGGCCATTCGGTGATCGAGGCCACCAGCGCCGATGAGGCCACGGCCCTGATCGCTGATCTGCCCGACATCACCCTTGTCCTCTCGGACATCCAACTCACCGGCGAAGGCACCGGCATCGACCTTGCCCGGCGCGTCGGCAGCAGCCTGCCACTGTTGCTGATGACCTCTCTGCCCGCCGATCACCCGCTGTTTGTCGAGGCGCAGACCCTCGCGCCGGTGCTGCGCAAACCCTTTGAAAAAGACGATCTGCAAGCGTTGATCGCCCCATTGAAAGCCACCGCCCCATGAGCCGTGATACCGCCCCGCGCCCACTGGTCACCATTCTGGATGACGAACCCGAGATCCGGCAGATGCTGTCGGACACCTTGCAGGAAGCGGGCTTCGACACGCTCAGCTTTGGCCGCGCGCGGGCTTTTGAGGCCGCCTTGGCCAACCATACGCCCGATGTCTGTCTCGTCGATCTCAGCCTACCCGACACCGACGGGCTGACATTGGTGCACCGGTTGGCGCTGGAACAAGGCGCGATCGTCATCATCATCTCGGGCCGTGCGCAGGTCCAAGACCGGGTGACGGGGCTGGAACTGGGTGCCGACGACTACATCATCAAACCTTTCGACCCCGCCGAAGTCGTCGCCCGCATCCGCGCCCGCCTGCGCAGCGCGAAACCGACACCGCAGGCGGGCACCACCGCGCGGTTTAACGGCTGGACCGCCCATTTTGACCGATACGTTCTGATCAACGCAGAGGGGACAGAGGTGACCTTTTCCCATGCCGAGGGCGAAGTCCTGCGCCTGTTTCTCGATGCCCCCAAACGCCTCATCAGCCGCGCGCAGATGCAAGAAAGCCTCGGCGGCGTGGCCTCAGAAAGCTTTGACCGAGCGATGGATGTGCGCATCTCGCGGCTGCGCACGAAGCTGGGTGAAGACCCAAAGAACCCGCAACTCATCAAAACGATCTACGGCGCGGGCTATATTTTCCTTGGCGATGTGAACTGGGGCTGAAGGCGGTCAAAGCGCCGCGACGGCCCGCCCCAGCACCTCAACTGCTGCGACCAGATCGTCTTCCGCCGTATCCTCTTCAAAGGCATGGCTGATCCCATTGATCGACGGCGCGAACAACATCGCTACGGGCATCAATCGCGCCACATTAGTCGCGTCATGCAAGGCACCCGAAGGCATCTTGCGCCATTTTCCCGGGGCCACTGCCTCCGCCGCCTGGGCCAGCGCATCTTGCAGCCGCGCATCCATCGCCACAGGCTCCAACCCCAGCATCGGACCAAAAGACAGGTCCATCCCGCGGGTCTTGGCCACCTCTTCGGCCGTCTCGCGGATGATCGCTTCCATCCGGGCCAGACGGTCGCTGTCGCCGTCCCGCCACTGCATGGAAAACACCGCTTTGCCCGGCACGATGGACGACGCATTGGGATGCAGGCTGACATGGCCGATGGTCCAGACCGTGGTCGGCGTCACCACATTGCGCAGCCGGTCGTTGAGCAGGCTGTTGAACTCAGACACCGCCTGAAAGGCATCGCGGCGCACCTGCATCGGCGTGGTGCCTGCGTGGTTCTGCTGGCCCTTGAAGGTCACCTTCATGTCGCGAATGCCGACGATATCGCTGACGACGCCAATCTGCTCGCCACTGTCGTCCAGCGTCGGCCCCTGCTCGATGTGCAACTCAATGTAGCCGCTGAATTGCGCCGGATCGACCGGGCCGGTCACCATGCCGTCCACCGCCTTGCGCGCCTCGGCCAAGCTGACCCCGGCATCATCAGTGAACGCGTCAGCCTCCGCCTGATCCAAAGCGCCCGACCAGACGGTCGAGCCGGTGGTCACGCCAAAGCGTCCCTCTTCATCCTGAAACGACACGACCGATACCGCAGGGCCACCAGCCTCGCGCGCTGCGCGGGCGATTTCGAGCGCCGCGATCACGCCCAAGGCACCGTCCAGCCAGCCGCCCTCGGGCTGGCTGTCGGAATGTGAGCCCAGCAGAATCGACGGCCCCTCGGCCAAGCCAAAGAGGTTGCCCATGGCGTCGACCTCAATCTTGAGCCCTGCCTCGCGCATACGTCCGGCGAGCCATTCCCGCGCCTCGACATCGGCAGCGGAATAGGCCGGGCGCACCACGCCTTTGCCCACCCCTGCCGCACCAATGGCACGCAGATCGTGCAAATCCTTCAGAAATCGCGCGGCATCAATTTTCATTTGTCGGTACTTTCCTTACTCGGCGGCAACGGCCTCTTTCGCCGCCTCCACCCTGACGGCAGAGAATTTAAACTCCGGGATCTTGCCGTAAGGGTCAACCGCTGGATTGGTCAGGATATTCGCCGCGGCCTCGACATAGGCAAAGGGCAGGAAAACCATATCAGGGGCCACGGCACGGTCCTCGCGGGCCATAATCTCAATGCTGCCGCGTTTGGTGGATAGCCGCACATGCTCACCCGGTGCCACACCCAGACGCCGCAGGGTCGACGGATGAAGTGAGCAGTTTGCCTCCGGCTCCAATCCGTCCAGCACCTTGGAGCGGCGGGTCATTGAGCCAGTGTGCCAATGCTCCAACTGCCGCCCGGTGGTCAGGATCATCGGGTAGTCTGCATCCGGCACATCATCGGGGGCCACGATCGACGCAGGGGTGAATTTGGCCCGCCCCTCAGGGCGCGGGAAACCGTCACCAAAGACAATCGCCTGCCCCGGATCATCCGCGCTGAGCGACGGATAGGTCACTGCATTTTCCCGCGCCAGACGGTCCCATGTGATGTTGTCGAAGGACTTCATGTTGAGCTTCATCTCGGCAAAGACATCCGCCGGGCTTTCATAGCTCCAGTCCAGCCCCAGCCGCTTGGCCAGTTCCACCTCAATCCACCAATCCTCGCGCGCCTCGCCGGGAGGTGTCACCGCCGGGCGGCCCATTTGCACCTGACGGTTGGTGTTGGTCACCGTACCTGTCTTTTCCGCAAAGGCGCTGGCGGGAAGGATCACATCGGCGTAATTCGCCGTTTCGGTTAGGAAGATGTCCTGCACCACAAGGTGGTCGAGTTTCGCCAGTGCATCGCGGGCATGGTCGACATCGGGGTCCGACATCGCCGGGTTTTCGCCCAGCACATACATCGCCTTGATGTCCCCATCATGCACCGCGTCCATGATCTCGGTCACGGTCAGCCCCTTCTCGGCGCTAAAATCACCCGAGCCCCAGACGTCGGTGAAGGCGCTGCGCACGCCGTCGTCCTCCACCGGTTGGTAATCAGGCAGAAACATCGGGATCAGCCCCGCATCAGACGCGCCCTGCACGTTATTCTGGCCCCTGAGCGGGTGTAGCCCAGCACCGGAGCGGCCGATTTGGCCGGTCATCAGCGCAAGACTGATCAAACAGCGCGAATTGTCGGTGCCGTGGATGTGCTGGCTCACCCCCATGCCCCAAAAGATCATCGCCGCATTGGCCCCTGCAAAGGTTCGCGCCACATCGCGCAGCACCTCGGCCCCGATCCCGCAGATGGGGGCCATCTTCTCGGGGCTGAAGTCCTTCAGATGTGCCTTCTCGGCCTCCCAATTCTCGGTATAGGCCGCGATATATTGTGCGTCATAGAGCCCCTCTTCGACGATCACATGCATGATCGCGTTGAGCATCGACACATCGGTGCCGGGGCGGAATTGCAGCATATGGCTGGCGAAACGCCGCAGCCCCACACCACGCGGGTCCATCACGATCAGCTTGCCGCCGCGTTTGGTAAACTGTTTGAAATAGGTTGCGGCGACGGGGTGGTTCTCAACCGGGTTCGCGCCGATCACGATGGCCACATCGGCATTTTCGATCTCATTGAAGGTGGCCGTGACAGCGCCTGAGCCGACGTTCTCCATCAGCGCCGCCACGGATGAGGCGTGGCACAGCCGCGTGCAGTGATCGACGTTGTTATGGCCAAAGCCCTGGCGGATCATCTTTTGAAACAGATAGGCTTCTTCATTGGTGCATTTCGCACTGCCAAAGCCCGCCACCTCGCGCCCGCGCCCCTTGAGGCCCTGTGCCGCGAAATCCAGCGCCTCGTCCCATGTGGCCTCGCGGAACACCTCGCCCCAATTGCCCGGATCGACATTCAGCCCTTTGGCGGGCGCGTCCTCGCGGCGGATCAGCGGTTTGGTCAGGCGGTGATCGTGGTGGATATAGTCAAAGCCAAAGCGGCCCTTAACGCAGAGCCGCCCTTCGTTCGCCGGGCCGTTGATACCTTCAACATATTTGACCTTGTTGTCCTTCACCTTGAGCGAAATCTGACAGCCCACACCACAGAAGGGGCAGATGCTTTCGATCTCACTGTCGTAATCCGCAGAGTCACCTATCTGCGCCTCATCCACCACCGTGGCAGGCATAAGCGCCCCCGTCGGGCAGGCTTGCACGCATTCGCCGCAGGCCACACAGGTCGATGCACCCATAGGATCGTCGATATCAAAGACCGGATAGGCATCATGTCCGCGCCCGGCCATGCCGATCACGTCGTTGACCTGCACCTCGCGGCAGGCGCGGACGCAGAGGTTGCACTGGATACAGGCATCAAGGTTCACGCGCATCGCGACATGGCTGTCGTCCAACAGCGGAATGCGGTCCCGCTCAAGCTTGGGAAAACGGCTGCTTTCCACCCCGCTCAGCGCCGCCATCTCGCGCATATGGCTCGACTTGTCGTGGGCCACGTCCTGCGCGGGCTGGTCGGCCAGCAGCAGTTCCATCACCATCTTGCGGGCATTCTCGGCCCGCGCGTTGTTGGTCGTGACGACCATCCCCTCGGCAGGTTCGCGGATGCACGAAGCCGCCAGCACACGCTCGCCCTCGATCTCGACCATACAGGCGCGGCAGTTGCCGTCGGGGCGGTAACCGGGGGCAGGTTTATGGCAGAGATGTGGGATCTTCAGACCCCGGCCATTGGCCACTTCCCAGATGGTCATGCCGGTTTCGGCCTCGACGGTCTGACCATCAAGCGTGAATGTGATCCTCTCGGACATGGCTACCCCTCCCGCTGGCTATTGACCAAACTATAGGCAAAACCCGGCCCGTGTCAGGGGCCAATCCCGACACCCCGTCACGGATAAACGCCGCCGCAGCGCATTGGATTGTATGGCCCGACAAGCTGCCCTATCACTTGGGCGAACAGTGAAAGCCATTTGATGTCCCACATTACCCTGATCCGCCACGGCCAAGCCAATTCCACCGCCAAGGACGAGCTAAGCTATGACCAACTTAGCCCGCTTGGCCATGAGCAAGCCGCATGGTTGGGCGAGCATCTGCGTCACAGCGAAAGCCACCACACGCGGCTCTATACCGGCACCCTGACCCGCCATATCGAAACCGCCGAGGCGATGAAGACCGGGCTGGAACCCATCCGTGACGCCCGGTTGAATGAGCTGGAATATTTCACCCTTGCCAATCTGATGGAGCAACAGCACAAGGTGCCCTTCCCCCGCGCGGGCGAGTTTGTGCACCATCTGCCGCAGGTCTTCGACTATTGGAAAGCGGGCAAGCTTGCCGACACGCCCGAAACCTACGAGCACTTTGAGACCCGTGTTCAATCCGCGCTGGCCGAGATTGCCGAGGGCGAAGGCCCGGCGCTGGTGGTGACCTCGGGCGGGCTGATTTCTTTGGCGATGGCGCAGGCCATGGGCGTGGGCATTCCGGCGATGGCGCGCTTGGCGCTGGCGATCATGCATACTTCGATGCACCGGCTCTTTCCCATCGGCGGGCATTGGTCGCCCGTGCTGTTCAATGCCGTGCCGCATCTTGACCGTCCCGACCGCCGCCTTGCACAAACGCATATCTGATCCCTCGCCCGCGAAAGGCTGCCCCCATGCTGAAACTCCACTACGCCCCCGGCACAATCTCAGTCGCCGTTGCCATTGCACTTGAAGAAGCGGGGCTGGCCTATGAGCCGGTGAAGGTCGATTTCGCCGCCGCCGAACAGACCGGCGCGCCCTATCTGGCGTTGAACCCAAAAGGCCGCGTGCCGACCCTCGTGACCGAAGCGGGCAGCGCCCTGACCGAGACCGGCGCGCTTTTGGACTATGTCGCCGCCCGTGCGCCCGATGCGGCGCTGGTCCCGGCTGACCCTGAGGCCGCGGCGCATATGCGCGGGGTGATGTACTACCTCGCCTCGACCATGCATGTGGCCCACGCGCATAAAATGCGCGGCCACCGCTGGGCCGACCAGCAATCGAGCTTTGACGACATGAAAGCCAAAGTGCCGCAGACCATGGCCGATTGCGCGGCCTATGTCGAAAACCACGCCTTCCGGGGCGATTACGTCGCGGGCGACAGGCTCTCGCTGGCCGATCCTTATCTCTTTGTCGTGTCGGGCTGGCTCGAGGGGGACGGGGTCGACCGCGCCAATTTCCCCCAGCTAAAGGCTTTCGCCGCCCGCATGGAGGACCGCGCCAGCGTGAAAGCCATCCGTGAAAAAGGAATGCTGGTATGACCCATCTGTGGCTGCGCGCCGAACAGCGCGACAATGAGACCCGCACCGGGCTGACGCCCGAAGGGGCCGCCGCGCTGATCGCGACAGGCATGAAGGTGAGCGTCGAAGACAGCGACAGCCGCGTGATCCCCACCGCCGCCTATGCGCAAGCGGGCTGCGAGATCGTCCCCGCGCATAGCTGGCCTGACGCCCCGCACGATGCCGTGATCTTTGGCCTGAAGGAACTGCCCGAAGACGGGACGCCCCTGCCCCATGTCCACATCATGTTCGGCCACGCCTACAAGGGCCAATCCTCGGGGCGGACGCTGTTGGAACGGTTCAAGGCCGGTGGCGGCACCTTGCTGGATTTGGAATATTTGACCGATGATACTGGCCGCCGCGTTGCCGCCTTTGGCTATTGGGCGGGATTTGCCGGGGCTGCGGTGTCGGTCAAATGCCGCATCGCGCAGCTGCGCGGAGAGACTTGCGGCCCGGTGCAGCCCTACCCCGATGCCGAAGCCCTAAAATCGGCGCTGGCCGAAGACCTCGCGCAGGTCGATGCGGGCCAAGACCGCGCGCTGGTGATCGGCGCTTTGGGCCGCGTGGGGCGCGGGGCGAGCGATCTTTGCGAGGCTTTGGGCATTCCCGTCACCGGCTGGGATATGCCTGAGACCGCCCACGGCGGGCCATTCCCTGAGATCCTCAAGCATGCCTATTTCTTCAATTGCATCCTCGCAGGCCCCGAGACTCCGGCCTTCGTCCGCCCCGATGCCCCAAAGGCAGAGCGCGCGCTGCGGGTGATCGGCGACATCGCCTGCGACCCAGACAGCGCCTTCAACCCTGTGCAGGTCTATGACCGGGCGACCACTTGGGCGGAGCCAGCGCTGCGTGTGCATGACGCCCCGCCGCTGGATGTCATGGCCATCGACAACCTGCCCTCAATGCTGCCGCGCGAAAGCTCTGAGGATTTTGCAGGCCAGTTGCTACCGACCCTTCGGGCCTTGCCAGAGGCGGGAAATCCCGTCTGGCAAGGTGCGCGGGAGCTGTTTGACCAGCATGTCGCAGAGGTCTGAATTTAGGAAAAGAACCGGTAGTAAAGCCAGTCTGGCAAGAACCGCCCCAAACGGAACAGCAGCGAAAACCCGTAAGGGAAATCCAGTTTGAAACTGTCGCCGTTCATATGCTCATAGACCCGCCGCGCGGCGTCTTTCGGCTCCATCAAAAAGGGCATTTTGAAATCGTTTTTGTCGGTCAACTGGGTCTTGATGAAACCGGGGTTGATCACCTGAACCTGTACGCCGGTCTTGCGCAGATCGGCGTGCATCGATTCCGCCAAAGACAGGGTCGCCGCCTTGGAGGCCGTATAGCCGATTGAGCCGGGCAAACCGCGATAGGCGGTCAGGCTGGAGGTGATGACGATATGCCCGTGGTCGCGCGCGACCATCTCTGGCACCACTTGTCCCAGGACACGCATCAACCCGGTGAAGTTCACATCGGCCATGGTCACACCATGCTCGGCCTGCCACTCCTGCGCAGCAAAGGGCCAATAGGCCCCCGCCAGATAAACCAACCCGTCGATTGGCCCCACATCCTTTGCCGCCTGCGCCACATCCGCGTCATCGGTCACATCCAAGACCCGCACCCGCGCCCGGCCCGGCAGGGCCTGCGCCAGCTCGGTCAGCTTGTCCTCGGAGCGGGCCGAGAGGATCACCTCGACCCCGGTGCGGCTAAGCTGATGTGCCAGTGCCGCCCCAAGCCCGTCGCTTGCGCCCACCAGCCAATAGGTCTTGCCTTGCCAGTCTTTCATCTTTCCTCCGCCGGTCGCAACGTGGCGACCAATTCTGCTACTTTGATCCCGAATTTCCGAAACTGGCTGCGGTTCACGATGGTGCCATCGGGGGTGAGATACATCCAATCGACAGTTTTCAGCACATGACTGCCCAGTTCTTCGGGCAGTCGGATACGATAGCGCAGCTGCAAGGTCGGTCCAGCCTGAACGCCCTGCCCCACGCCGATCACATCCGGGGCGGTGCTGGTGAAATTGCCGTTCTCGCCCAATGTGACGGTCCATTCGCGCTCCTGACGCGAACCGTCGTTATAGCGAAAGGTTTCGGCCACGGTGGCCACATTCCCCTCCCAAGACACGTCGAAATTGGCCGTGAAGCTGCTGGTGACCCGGCCTAGGGGGCCGAAAATCACGCCTTCGCAAATCATTTCATCGCGCAGATGCAACCGCAGGTCGAAGACGGGGAAAGAATCGACATAGTCGCTTGGCGACTGGCCATGAAACTCCCCCAAACGGCGGCGCAAAAAAGTGAGCAATAGACCAAGGCCAAGCCCGACAGCGATAAAGATCAACGGCTCTGTCACGGTGTCTCCACGTCTTTTGCACTGGCGAGCAGAGCGATCGCCAGCAATTTCAAGACGCAAGGTACACCGGCATAGAACCAGATCAACAGGGATATGGATGTTTCGGAACTGGTTCCCGCTGCGGTCTGCAGCCCTGCGCGTTCTAAAGCTGGAAGTAGAGCAACAGCCGCGAAAGCCAAGGTCAATTTGGAGACGAAGGACCAGAGGCCAAAACCTTCGGCAGCCGAGGGGGAAATCTGCGCCATGCGGCTGGCGAACATGGCAGGCAAAAGGGTCAAATCTGCGCCCAATACCGCGCCTGAGGCCAGACAGACCAAGGCGAAAAGCGCAACATCCCCCGGCCCCAGCAACAGCGCCCCGCCGAAGGATGCGATGCCCAAAGCCATTGCGACCAGCAGCACCCGACGCGGGCCGTGCCGCTCTGCCAAGATCCCCCAAAGCGGTGCCGCCGCTGCCGCTGCAAGGAAAAACAGCAGCAAAAGCGGCCCCTCCCACCCCGGCGCCTCAAGCGCCAGTTCGACGTAGAAAAGAAACAGGGTCGAGGTCACGGCAACCGGGGCGGCATTGACCAGCGCGATCAACAACAGCCGCCGCGCCTGCGCATCGCGCAACACGGTGCCGAACCCACTTTCCATCGGCAGCACCGCCGCCCGCCACTCGCCCCGCATGGCGACCGTGGCCCAAAGCGCCAAGATCGCAAAGCCAACAGCAAACCCGGCAAAGGGACGATCCAGCCCGACGCCCAGTAGCAAAGGCGCGACAGAGGCCAGACAAACCCCCAAAAGCGCGCCCGTCTCGCGCCAGCGGGCAAGGGTCAAATGCCCCGCGCCCGGCAGGTTGTCGGCCTTGGCAACCCCTTGTGCATAGAAACAGATGGTCAGAAAGCTGAAGGCGGAAAACACCAGCGTCAGCATCAGCGCGAACCACAGCACCGGCGCCACCGGCGCGGGCATGGCAAAAAGCCCCAGCATCGCCAGCGCCATCACCGCGCCTGCCACCGTCACCGCAGTGCCGCGCTTGTCGCGCAGCTTTTGGGCCAACCAACCAAGGGCGGGGTCCTGCACCACGTCCAACAGCCGCAAACCAAAAAGCACCGACCCAAGTGCCGTCAGCGAGACCCCGTATTCATCGACATAGAACTTCGGCGCGTGAATGTAGATCGGCAGCCCCGCCGACGCGAGCAATGCCGCGAAAAGCGCATAGGCGGGCAGCCGGGCCGCGCGTCCTGTCATCGGCCACCCGCGCCATGCGCCGCATCACGGGATACGTCGATATTGGGCGCCTCGGGGCGGGCGCGAAACCCCGCCCGTTTCAGCCAAAGCTTCAACGCCTGCCAATGGATCAGCGCCAGCACCCGTCGCGCACCGAAAGGGCGGCGCAGCAGCGACCAAAGGATACCGCGATTGGTCAGCGGCGCACGCGGCCCGGTCAAAGTGGCAATCAACCCGTTCTCCCCATCCGAGAAATCGATCCAGATGCCGATCCGCTCAGAGGTGATATCGAAACGAAAGACATAGCCACCCGAGACATCTTGGAAGGGGGAGACATGCATGAGCTTTGCCGCCTTCAGCCTGTCGTCGGGCGCGATCGGGCGTAGGTCTGCATGATGGCACAGATAGGAATGCCGGTCGCCATAGGTGTTCGTCACCTCGGCGATCACCGCGATCAGCGCATCATCCGCCCGACGGCACAGCCAAAAGCTGACCGGATTGAAGACATGGCCCAGCACCCGCGGCTGCGCCACAAGCTCAATCCGCGCGACCCCGACAATGCCATGCGCCGCCAAAACCTCGCGCACCCAAAGGGCTCCACGCCCCTGCCCCGGCGCGCCGCCGTGGTCACTGTCTTGCAGGCTGGTCAGGCCCGCCCCGTTGCGGGCGAAAAGCGCAGGCACCTTCAGCGCCGTGGCTTCGGCATCGCAGATCACATAGTCGACCGAATAGCGGAAACGGTTCTCTACCGCACCTTTGCGGCCATGAAAGGTTTGGCCCCGGATATGATCGACGCCCGCCGTCACTCCGCCGCCAAGGGTGCCGCCCGCGCGGCCTGCATCCGCTCGACCACATCCACCGCGCTGGCCAGCCCGTCTTCGTGAAAGCCATGCCGCATCCAAGCGCCGCAGAACCATGTATTCTGGCTGCCGTTGAAGGCGCGCACCTCGTCCTGTGCGGCCAAGGCGGCAAGGTCATAGACCGGATGGCGCAGGGTGACTTGATCATAAATCAGATCTTCGCGGATCGTGCGTTTGGTATTGAGCGTCACGAAATGCAGATCGTCCTGTGGGATCGGCTGCAGCGAGTTCATCCAATAGGTCAGGTCGATCCGGTCTGATTTTTGTTCTCGATCCTCGGTATAGACCCATGACGCCCAAGTAGAACGCCGCTTGGGCATGATGCTGGCATCGGCGTGCAAAACGATGTCGTTGGGCTGATAGCGGATTGCGCCCAAGGCGCGCTTCTCGGCCTTAGTCGGATCGGAAAGCATCGCCAACGTGTCATCGGAATGAGTCGCAAAAATCACCTCGTCGAACGCCTCCCACTCGCCGCCCCATGCGCGTACCTCTGCGCCTTGCGCGGTGCGGCGCACGGCCTGCACCGCGCAATCGGTACGCAGGTCAACGCCATTGGCGCGCAGAGCATTCTCCAACCGGTCAACATACTGCCGCGAGCCGCCCTTCACCGTGTACCACTGATGCTGGCCGGAATAATTCAGCAGCGCGTGGTTCTCAAAAAAGTTGACCATGGCATGGGCCGGGAAGTCCATGATTTTCTCGGTCGGGGTGGACCAGATCGCGCCGGAAAGCGGCGAGAGATAGAAGTCGCGGAAATAGCGCCCGGTGCCAAGCCGGTCGAGAAACTCTGCGATGGTCATCGACGGGTCACGCGACACCGCCAGCGCGTTCTTGTTGAAATGCACGATATCGCGCAGCATCCGCAGGAAAGGCGGGCTGAACATATTGCGTTTCTGGGCAAAGACCGCGTTGAAACTGGTCAGCGCATATTCCAGCCGCCCGCCATCAATCGACGCGCCAAAGCTCATGTTCGACGGCACCACCGGCACGTCCAATTCGGCAAACAGCGCCGCGAGATGCGGATAGTTGGCATAGTTGAACACGATAAACCCGGTATCGACCGGCTGATCGCCGTTCTTTCCGGCCATCACCGTCCGCGCATGGCCGCCGATCTTGGCTCCCGCCTCAAACAGGGTCACGCGGTCCGTTGGCGCCAGCATATGCGCCGCCCCCATGCCGGAAATACCGCCACCAATCACGGCGACGCGCCGGCCGCGCGGATGCTGGGGGTCGGTGCTGTCGTTCAGAGCTTCAAAAGGCATAAGGGTCCTGCTTTGGTCCGGGACTTTGGATATGGGGCACACACGGGTAAAAAGGAGTTAAAGTTGCACTGCCCGATACATTTTCTTGGAGAGGGTCTCGCCGCCGAAAGACTGCCTGCGACCGCGCAAAGGGGTGCTATGACAGCAGGCTTTCAAGCGCCGCTTGTCCGCGGCTCAACTGGCCCAGATAGGTTTCGGTGTCGATATTGGCCCCACAGACGATCACCCCCACACGCCGCCCCGCCAGTTGCGCGCGCAGGGGCCCGAGCGCCCCGGCCATCGCAGCCCCGGCGGCAGGTTCCACCGCCAATTTCGCGGCCTGCTGCAGCACCACCATCCCGGCGCAGATCGCATCGTCGCTGACCGTCACCACATCATCGACATAGACCGCACAAAGCGCATGGCCAAAGGGCAGCGCCATCGGCGGGCCAAGGCTGTCGGCGATGGTATTGACCTCAGGGATGGTCACGGGCGCGCCAGAGGCGAGGCTTCGCGACATGCTGTCGGCGCCTATCGGCTCCACGCCGTACACCCGACAAGCGGGGTTGATCGCCTTGACCGCGGCGGCCACACCGCTGATCAACCCGCCACCGCCAACAGAGACGACGACCGCATCCAAATCCGCCGCCTGCGCCATCAGTTCCAGCCCCACCCCCGCGGTGCCGAGCGACGTGTGCAGCCCCTCGAAAGGGTGGATAAAAAACCGCCCCTCTTCGCGCACCAGCCGCTCCGCCTCGGCAAAGGTCTGTTGCCCGGCAGGTTTCATCACGACCTCGGCCCCGGTGGCACGGGCAAGGGCGACGCGAAAGGGGTTGGCGTTATCCTGCATCACCACCTTGGCGCTGATCCCCAGCTTTGCCGCAGCCCAACCGGCAGCGATGGCATGGTTGCCCGCGCTGGCCGCAGTGATCCCTCGCCCGCGGGTGTCATCATCCAACTGTCGCGCCACCGAAAGCGCGCCGCGGGCCTTGAAGGTGCCGGTATGCTGAAAACACTCCAGCTTGAGCGCAACCTGTGCGCCGCCCAGCACATCATCGACCATGGGAGAAGAGAGGGGCACCACCGGTGTTTTCACGATATCGCTCCGCAACGCGGCGGCCCGCGTCTGCATCGCCTCCAGCGTCATCCCGGTAATGTCCACGTCGTTCATTCAGCCGTTCCCTTCGGGTGTCCTTAGGGGAACAATAGCCTCGGTTTTGTCTTCTGCCAGTTCTTCGAAGTCGAAATTATGCAAGCGGCCCGCGCGTTTGGCGGCTTTTTCGCTGCTGACTTTGATCTCTTCGACATCGCGCCGCGCTTGGCTGAAATGCCGATCAAGGTTGCCGACACGCATCGCCAGCCGTTCGACATCCTTGTTCAGATTGCCCAACTCTTTGCGAATCGCGCCTGCCTGTTCGCGCATCCGCGCATCCTTCAAGATCGCGCGCATGGTGTTGAGCGTGGCCATGCAGGTCGTCGGGCTGACGATCCAGACGCGCTTTTCAAACCCCTCGCGGACGAGTTCGGGAAAGTTGGCGTGCAATTCGGCATAGACGGCTTCGGAGGGCAGGAACATCAACGCGCCTTCGGCGGTCTCACCCTCCAGAATATACTTGTCGGCAATCGCATTCAGATGCACCCGCACGGCGACCTTCATCTGCTGGGCGGCGGCGCGGGTCTCGGCTTCGGTCTTGGCGCGGCGCAGGGCCTCATAGGCCTCCAACGGGAATTTACTGTCGATCACGATCGGGCCGGGTGGGTTGGGCAGATGGATCAGGCAATCGGGCCGCTTGCCGTTGCTGAGAGTGGCTTGCAAAGAATAGCTGTCGCTCGGCAGGGCTTTCGACACGATATCGCGCAGTTGGATTTCACCAAAGGATCCGCGCGTTTGTTTGTTGCTGAGGATGTCTTGGAGCGATAGCACGTCGCCCGATAGTTTCGTGATATTATCCTGCGCCTTATCGATTGAGGCCAGACGCTCCTGCAACTGCGCAAGACTGGTGGTGGTGCGTTTCGACGAGCCGTGCAGCGTCTCGGTCATGCGCTGCTGCATCTCGGCCAAGGACCGGGCCGAGCGGGCGGCGTTGTCGGCCAGCCGGTCCTGCATCTGCTGCTGCACGTAGGCGAGCCGCGCCTCCATGCTCTGCATCATTTGCGCTTGGGTATTGCTTTGTGTGTCCGAGACCATCTGCAACCCGCCGCGCAGCTGCTCCTGCCCCTGCCCCAACTGCTGCACATGCCCCCCAAGCACGCGCATCTGCTGCGCCAAGGGGGCGGCCACACGGGCCGAGCGGCCAGCGGCGCGCACCGCCATAATCAGCAAGATAACGATGAGCAACAGCAGCCCGGCCCCGGCAAGGGCGGCCAGCGTCACAGGGTCAGACAGGTTCAACGTCGTGCCGCCAAGCTCCATCAAGTGCGCCCGAAAAGCCGTTCGATGTCGGCGAGTTTGAGTTCGACATAGGTGGGCCGCCCGTGGTTGCACTGGCCGGAATGCGGGGTCGCCTCCATCTCGCGCAAGAGCGCGTTCATCTCTTCGGCGCGCATCCAGCGGCCCGAACGGATCGACCCATGACAGGCGACACGGCTCAGGATCGCTTCGATCTTTGCCTGCACGATGTTGCTGCTGTCGCCTTCGTCCAATTCGTCAAGCACATCAAGGATCAGCGCGCGGGCGTTCACGGTGCCAAGGATCGCGGGCGTTTCGCGCACGGCGATGGCACTGCCGCCGAAAGCTTCGATGCCAAGGCCGAGTTTGGCAAGCTCGTCCGCCAGTTCCAGCAGCCGCGCGCAGTCATTGGCGGAAAGCTCGACAATCTCGGGGATCAGCAGCGCTTGGGCCGCGACGCCGTTGGCTTCCATCTGGCGCTTCAGCTTCTCGTAAACCAACCGCTCATGCGCGGCGTGTTGGTCTACGATGACCATGCCACTGGCGGTTTGCGCGATGATGTAATTCTCATGCACCTGCCCCCGCGCGGTGCCGAGCGGGTAGTCCGGGGCGGGGGCCGCCTCTTCGCCCTCGGGCGCGGCAGTGAACGGCGCGGGCGCTTCGGGCATCGGCGTGCCCTCCACCCGGCCCCAGACGCCTGCGGTTTCGGCAAAGCCCGGCGCCTGCGCGTTATAGGCCGCTTGCCGCGCGGCGGGGCTGGGGCGGTCCATGCCCGCGCGGTCCATCTGGTAGACCCGTGCGCCCTGCGGTTCGGGCTGCATCGCGCCCAAAGTCGCCTGAGCCACGGTGGTCGAAGCACGGTGCCCCGCCTCGGCCAGCGCATGGCGCAGGGCCGAGACGATCAGCCCCCGTGCCAGACCGGGATCGCGGAAACGCACCTCTGATTTCGCCGGGTGCACGTTCACATCGACCAGCGTTGGCGGGCATTCCACGAACAGCGCCGCCGCCGGGTGGCGGTCCCGGCTGAGGAAATCGAAGTACGCGCCGCGCAATGCGCCTGTCAGCAGTTTGTCCCGCACCGGGCGGCCATTCACGAAAAGATACTGCGCCACCGCAGAGCCACGCGAGTAGGTCGGCAGTGCTGCGAACCCCGTCAGATGCAGCCCTTCGCGCATGGCGTCGATGGGCAGGGAGTTTTCCGCGAACTCTCGGCCCAGCACCTGCGCCAAACGGCCATGCAGCGCCTCAAACAGATCGCCCTGCTCAGCCTCGGCGCGGAATACATCGCGGCCCTTACCGTCACCCGAGACATCGCGCAGCACAAAACGCACGAAAGGCTCGGCCATGGCCAACCGCTTGATGACATCGCCGATGGCCTGCGCCTCTGCCCGGTCGGTGCGCAGGAACTTGAGCCGCGCAGGTGTGGCGAAAAACAGATCGCGCAGGGTGACGATGGTGCCGCTGTTCAGCGCCGCCGGGCGTACCTCGCCCATGCGGCCACCGTCGACGGTGATCTCGGCCCCGTCAAACCCCGACGCTCGGCTGGTGATCGTCAGCCGCCCGACAGCACCGAGGGACGGCAGGGCCTCCCCCCGAAACCCGAAAGTGTGGATATCAAGCAGGTCAGAGCCATCGATTTTGGAGGTCGCGTGGCGCGACAAGGCCAGCGCCAAATCCTCGGGCGCGATGCCGCAGCCATCGTCGGTCACGCGGATCATCGTCTTGCCGCCGTCGGCATATTCCACGGTGATGCGCCGCGCGCCCGCGTCGATGGCGTTTTCGACCAGTTCCTTCACGGCGGAGGCGGGGCGCTCGACCACCTCGCCCGCAGCGATGCGGTTGATCGCGGAATCGTCCAACTGGCGGATGACGGGGCGGTTTTCGCTTATATTGGGGGTCGGGCTTGGCATACCGCAAGACCTAGCATGGGCCATTCCGATTCTGCCAGATCGGATTGCGTCTATCAGAGGGGGAAGACAGAGTCAGCGGACCGCCGCCAAGACTGGGGCGATCCGCTTCTGGGTCGGCTACTCGGCGCACTGGTGCTTTTGTTATTCCGGTCTTATCAGAGCGGCGGGCGACCCGGGTACAAGTCGTCTCCGGCGGAGCTTGCACCCTGTATAGACGCAGGACGAATCACAGGTCAAAGCAAAATCGAATCGGTTGCCCAGAAAACGAATCGTTGCGATTCGATTAAGCGGCGGGGGCAGCGGCGCCTCTTTGCCGATGCGGCCCCATAAGTGCCGCAAACCCAAGGATAACACCCGAAACCGTGGCGATCATCCCCGCCGCTGACACCGAATCCCGCATGCCGATCCAAAGCGGCCCGTATCCGGCAAACACATAGCCCAGCACAGCGGCCAAAGTGGCAAAAAGGACCGACCACGCAATCTGAAACTCCAATCGGTTGGTCATCATCCGCGCGGCGGCGGGGGGGCAGATGAACATGGCGATGACAATGATACTGCCCACCGCGTCAAAGGCCGCCACAGCGGCAATCGCCGCAACGATGACCAGACCAAGCCCCAGTGGCCCGGTCTTCATGCCGATGGTACGAGCAAATCCTTCGTCGAAGGTGCTGATTTTCAAGGGCCGCCAGAAGATCGCCGTGAAAAGTGCCGCAAAAAGCAGCGTCACCGCCATACGCGGCAGTTCCACCGGGATGGTCGCCAGCGCTTCGGGGTCAAGCAAAGAGCCCCAGCCAGTTGCATCTAACCAAATCAGGCTTTCAAGGTTGCCATAAAGCGCATGTTCCACGTCGAGATGCACATTGCTGGTGTCCGATTGCTCAAGCAACAACACCCCGCCCGCGAACATCGCGGTAAAGACCACGCCCATCGCCGCACCGGATTCGATCTTGCCCAAGCGGCGCACGCCTTCGATGACCAGCACGGCGACCAACGCCGCCCCCGCAGCGCCCAGTAGCATCGGCCAGGTGCTGACCACGCCGGTCAGCAGAAACGCCACCACGATCCCCGGCAACACCACATGGCTGATCGCATCTCCGATCAGCGCTTGGCGGCGCAGGACGAGGAAATTCCCCGGCAGGGCACAGGCCACGGCGACGAAGATGCCGGTCAGCATCGGCACCAACGACAGGGGCACAAATTCAGAACCGTTCATGCCATCACCCCGCCGCGCATGTCGATGCGGCTGTCAATTTCGCGGATTTGGTCGGCGGTCAGCACCGTCTCGATGGGGGTCAGACCGTCATATTGCTGGGCCGCCGCCTCGTAAGCTGGATCGCGGCGGATCAACTGCCAGCGGGTTTCGTCCCGCAGCGCCTTGGCGGCGCGGCCCCGGCCCGCTTTGGTGGCGACCCCATCGGGCAGCGCATAGCCTTCGGCACGCAGCAGGCGCAGGGTCAGTTGTTCGTAGATCGGTTGTCCATGGGCAAGCGCCAGCAGCCCCTGTCGCAGATGCACCCGGCGCTGATACCGGCGGTGGCGCAGCAGAGCCGAAAGCGCGCCGCGCCCCGGTGCCAACAGCAGCGACAGCGCAAAGAGCGCAAAGCCCACCAGCACAATGATCGGCCCCGTCGGCAGGTTCGGCTGGGCCGCAGACAGCGCTGCGCCGACATAGGCCGCGATACCGCCAAGCGCACCGGAGATCAGCACCACGTGATCGGTGCGCTCGCTCCAAAACCGGGCGGTGACGGGCGGGATGATCAAGAGCGCGACAATCAGGATCAGCCCAACGATTTTAAGGCCCACCACGGTCACCGCCAGCACCAGCCCCATCATCGCCAGATCCGTGCGCGGGACGTTCTGGCCGATGGCGGTGCCATATTCAGGATCGAACGAGGCGAGCGTCAGCGGACGCCGAAGCAGCAGCACCAGCGCCAGCGTCAGCGCCGCGGCCACCGCAATGATCAGAGCGTCGTTGCGCAGCATCCCGGCGGTGGACCCCAGAAGGAAATCCTCCAGCCCTGCTTGTCGTCCGGCGCTCATGGTTTGGATCACCGTGAGTAAGACGATGCCAAGCCCAAAGAAAACCGACAGGACCGAGCCAATCGCCGCATCTTCGGCCAGACGTGTGCGGTTGCTGAGCCATGAGACCAAAAGCAGCCCCGCCGCCGCAGACAAGGCCGCGCCTAGCAGCAGGCCGATCAGGTTGCGGCCGTCCCCGCCAAACGCGACCATCACCATGAAAGCCAGCGCCACACCGGGCAGCGTCGCATGGGAAATCGCGTCGCTGACCAGCGCCCGTTTGCGCAGGAATAGAAAGGTGCCGCCAACGCCCGCAGCCATGCCCAGCAGCGTCGCCCCAAGTGTTACCAGCGTGGCGTTATAGCCCAGTTGCAGCGTCAGCGCGTCCCAGATCATGACAGTTGCAACGCTTCCATCTGCGCGCCGGCCAAGCGCCCACCATAGGCGTCTTGCAGGTGGTTGGCTTGGAATACCTCTTCGACGCTGCCTTCTGCGACGCGGTGGGTATTGATCAAGAACACATTGTCGAAATATTCGGCCACGGTCGACAGGTCATGGTGCACGGCCACAACCGTTTTACCTGCGTCCCGCAGGGATTTCAGCACGGCGATGATCGCCTTCTCTGTCGCCGCATCGACCCCGGCAAAGGGTTCGTCCAACAAGTAGAGGTCCGCCTCTTGCGCCAAGGCACGGGCAAGAAACACCCGCTGTTGCTGGCCGCCCGACAGCTGGCCGATCTGACGGGTGGCGAAATCTTCCATGCCGACGCGGGCCAGACAATCGGTGGCGCGGGCGCGGTGCACAGGGCGGATGCGGCCCAGCAGGCCCAGTTGCGGATAGAGCCCCATCAGCACCACGTCGATCACGCGGGTCGGGAAATCCCAATCCACGCTGGCGCGCTGCGGCACATAGGCGATGCGGTGGCGTTGTTCGGCCACCGGCTTGCCATAGACGGTGGCGGTGCCCGCCAGCGGGGTCAGAATGCCCAAAGCAGCCTTGAGCAAAGTCGACTTGCCCGCGCCATTCGGGCCGATGATCGCGGTCATCTTGCCCGGCGCAACGGTCATATCGACCGAAAAAACCGCAGGTTTCTGCCCGTAGGAGACGGTCATGCCGCGCACGGCGAGCGGGCTGTCGGCACGCGATGTCAGCGCGGTCTCACGACTGCTGGCGAGTTCAAGTGTCATGGATCAGCTTCCCTGTGCCAGCTTGCCGGTCATCCCGCCCGCAGCCACCGGCGCGCCGAGCGCGCGGGCGATGGTGGTGACATTGTGATCGATCATACCGATATAAGTGCCCTCATAGCTGCCCGGTTCCCCCATGGCGTCGCTATAGAGCGATCCGCCGATCACGACCTCATGACCGCGCGCCGCAGCGCCTTCGACCAGCGCGCGCATGTTGCGGTCGGAAACCGACGTTTCGACAAAGACGGCACCGATTTCGCGGTCGACCAGTTCATCGACCAACCCAGAGATACGGTTCAGCCCGGCCTCGCTGTTGGTCGAGATGCCCTGAATACCAATCACCTCGAACCCAAAGGCGCGCCCGAAATAGCTGAAAGCGTCATGGGCCGTGACCAGCACGCGCTGGCTTTCTGGCACCTGTGCCACGGTCTCGGCGGCATAGGTGGCCAATTGTTCCAGCTCGGCGCGGTAGGTGGCCGCGTTCTGGGCGAAAGTCTCGGCTCCTGCGGGATGGGCCTCGGTCAGGGCGCGGGTCACCTCATCAACCACGGCGATCCAAGTTTTCGGGTCCATCCAGACGTGGGGGTCATAGCGCCCCTCGTAATCCGGGTGGCTGAGCAGATCATCCTTGGGTAGCGCATCGGCCACGGCAACCACGGCTCGCTTGCGGCCCAGATCTTCGAAAAACCGTTCCATCTGCGCCTCAAGGTAGAGACCATGCCAGAGCACCAGATCGGCCCGGGTCAGCGCCACGATGTCACTGCGGGTCTGGCGGTAGCTGTGCGGATCGACCCCTGAGCCCATCAGCGAGCGGACCTCGACCAAGTCGCCCCCCACGCGGCGGGCGGCGTCGGCAATCATACCTGTCGTGGCGACAACGTTAAGCTTTTGCGCAGCAAAGGCGGCGGGCGCAGCCCCCAGAAGGGCAAAGGCGCTCATACCACCGATCAGAGCGGAGCGGCGGGACGGGCGAAAAGGGTCAGATGCATGTTTCATGGGTTATTAATGAGAACGATTCTCATGTAAGTCAACAGTTGCGAATGGTTCTCATTAACAATTGCGGCATTTTGCCTGTTTTTCAGGCATTCCCTTCGTGACGCGGGGTTAGCGTCGCTTGCCTTGCCCCGGGCCCCATGTCATTTTGCGCGCCTGACCAAACCGGAGAGACCCGATGGCCACCCAGACGACCCCGCAGGAAAGCACGACGGAAACCGGCGCGACCGGGCATCTGCCGCAGGTGACCGAACAGCGTGTCGAGCCTATGCCGCTTGATATGGATTGGCTGCGCTCTATGCAGGCGAACACCTCAGCGATCGAGCGCCGCGCCGCCGCCCTGCCCGCCCGCCGTTCGCTGAAAAAAGCACATCAGGCCGCGTGGCTGCTGCGCGCCGTGACCTGTATCGACCTGACGACCCTCTCGGGCGACGATACCGCGCGCCGGGTTGAGCGGCTCTGCGCCAAGGCGCGCCAACCGATTGCGCCCGATCTGCTTGATGCCCTTGGCATGGCCCCGATCACCACCGGTGCGGTCTGTGTGTACCACGAGATGATCCCCGCCGCGCGCAAGGCGCTGGAAGGGACCAATATCCCGATCGCTGCCGTCTCCACCGGTTTCCCGGCGGGCCTGTCGCCGCTGGAACTGCGGATCCGCGAGATCGAGATGAGTGTGGAAGAAGGGGCGACAGAGATCGACATCGTGATCTCGCGCCGCCATGTGCTTTCGGGCGACTGGCAGGCGCTTTATGATGAGATGCGCGCCTTCCGCGAGGCCTGTGGCGAGGCCCATGTGAAAGCGATCCTTGCGACGGGCGAATTGGGATCGCTGCGCAATGTGGCGCGTGCGTCGCTGGTCTGCATGATGGCCGGGGCCGATTTCATTAAGACGTCGACAGGTAAGGAGAGCGTTAATGCCACCCTGCCCGTCAGCCTCGTGATGATCCGGGCAATCCGTGAGTATTATGAGCGCACCGGGGTGCGGGTGGGCTACAAACCTGCGGGCGGTATTTCCAAGGCCAAGGATGCGATCACCTATCTGGCCTTGATGAAGGAAGAGCTGGGCGACCGTTGGTTGCAGCCTGATCTCTTCCGCTTCGGCGCGTCCTCGCTCTTGGGCGATATCGAGCGGCAGTTGGAACATCATGTGACCGGCAACTATTCGGCGGCTTACCGCCACGCGACCTCCTGAGCCTGTTGCAGGCTGCGGGACGGTATTTGGAAAAGGATGAAGGCATGAGCGTGTCCGAGATTTTTGAGAGCATGGAATACGGGCCAGCCCCGGAATCGGCGGCAGATGCGCTGGCTTGGATCGTGGATCAAGGCGGGCGTTTTGGTCATTTCATTGATGGGGCGTTCACCTCGCCGGGGGCAGGTTTCGACAGCACCAACCCGGCGACGGGAGAGGCTCTGGCCAGCCTGACGCAGGCGACACAGGGCGATGTGGATAGTGCGGTAAAAGCCGCGCGCAAGGCGCAGCCGAAGTGGGAGAAGCTGGGCGGCCATGGCCGGGCGCGGCAAATCTATGCGCTGGCGCGGTTGCTGCAGAAACACGCGCGGCTCTTTGCCGTGCTGGAGGTATTGGACAACGGCAAGCCGATCCGTGAGGCGCGTGATATCGATGTGCCTTTGGCGCAGCGGCATTTCTATTACCACGCCGGCATGGCGCAACTGATGGAGAGTGAGCTGCCCGATGCGCAGGCGCTTGGGGTGTGTGGACAGATCATTCCGTGGAACTTCCCGCTGCTGATGCTGGCGTGGAAAATCGCGCCTGCGCTGGCGATGGGCAACACGGTGGTGTTGAAGCCTGCGGAGTATACTTCGCTGACGGCGCTGCTTTTTGCTGACATTTGCCGTCAGGCTGGATTGCCGAAGGGTGTGGTTAACATTGTCACCGGTGATGGCGCTGTGGGCGAGATGATTGTTACCCATGAGGATATCGACAAGATCGCCTTTACCGGCTCCACCGCCGTGGGGCGCCGCATTCGTGAGGCGACGGCAGGCTCGGGCAAGGCGCTGACTTTGGAGTTGGGCGGCAAGTCGCCTTACATCGTGTTTGATGACGCCGATCTGGATAGCGCGGTCGAAGGGCTGGTTGACGCGATTTGGTTCAATCAGGGGCAGGTCTGCTGTGCAGGCTCGCGGTTGTTGGTGCATGAGCCTGTTGCGGATCGCTTCTATGCCAAGCTGCGCACGCGGATGGAGAAGCTGCGTATCGGTGATCCGCTGGACAAGAGCATTGACGTGGGCGCGCTGGTGGACCCGGTGCAATACAAGCGCGTGAGCGAGATGGTGGAGGCAAACACCGCGGGCGAGCGTTTTGTTACGCCGGGCGACATGCCTGAGCAGGGATGTTTCTATCCGCCGACGCTGATCACCGGGCTGAACCCGGCCGATACGCTGATGCAGGAAGAGATTTTCGGGCCGGTGTTGGTCTCGACCACTTTCCGTACGCCTGGCGAGGCGGTGCAGCTTGCTAATAACACGCGCTATGGGCTGGCGGCGACGGTCTGGACCGATAATGTGAACCTCGCCCTTGATATTGCGCCACAGTTGGAGACCGGGATCGTTTGGGTCAACGGCACCAATATGATGGATGCGGCGGCCGGGTTTGGCGGCAAGCGCGAGAGTGGCTTTGGCCGTGAGGGCGGCTGGGAAGGTCTGGCGGGCTATACGAAGCCGAAGACCGCTCAGAAGCCGTTGAAAGAGATCGAAGCATTCAGCGGTGAAGGTGGCCCGGAAGACGGGATCGACCGCACCGCAAAGCTTTATATCGGGGGCAAGCAAGCGCGGCCCGATGGGGGATATTCCGCGCCGGTCTGGGGCAAGTCTGGTGGGCTGTTGGGCCATGTGAGCCTTGCCAGTCGCAAGGATGTCCGCAACGCGGTTGAAGCAGCGCATGCGGCGAAGGGGTGGTCGAAAACCACCGGCCATCTGCGGGCGCAGATCCTCTACTACATTGCCGAAAACCTCTCGGCGCGGGGCGATGAATTCGCCGCGCGGCTGGATGCGATGCAAGGGACAAAGAATGGTCGCAAAGAGGTCGATGCCGCTATTGACCGGCTGTTCACCTATGCCGCCTGGGCCGACAAATACGATGGTCAGGTTCACGGCGTGCCGATCCGGGGCGTGGCCTTGGCGATGAAGGAACCTGTGGGCGTGATCGGGGCACTTTGCCCGGCAGAGGCACCGCTTTTGGGCCTGATCTCTTGCATGGCGCCCGCTATTGCCATGGGCAACCGCGTGATCCTTTCGGCGAGCGAACCCTTCCCGCTGGCGGCGACCGATTTCGTGCAGGTTTTGGAGACTTCCGACGTGCCTGCGGGTGTGGTGAATATCCTGACCGGGTCGCAGGCCGATCTGGCCGACCCGATGGCGCGGCATATGGACATTGATGCCGTATGGAGCTTTGGCGCGGCGGAACTCTCGGCCGTGGTTGAGAAAGGGGCGGCGAGCAATATCAAGCGTACCTGGGTAAACCACGGTATGGCGCGCGATTGGTTCGGGACCGATGGCACGGGGCGCGAATTCCTGCAAGCCGCGACAGAGGTTAAGAATATCTGGGTGCCTTACGGCGAATAAGCCCTGTCACCAGAGACAAGTTGAAAGCGCCGCCCCCGTGGGAGCGGCGCTTTTTTCATTCTTGTGGTGGGGTAGAAGCCTCAAGCCCTTCAGGTTGGCCAACCACCACGAAATGCAGGTTTTCGGGGTCCAGCAAATCCGCCGCGACGCGCTTGACGTCGTCCAGCGTGACCGCTTCGACCTTGTCGTTGCGGGTCGCGATATAGTCGGTCGGCAGGCCGAGCATCTGCATCCCGACGAGGATATTGGCAATCGGGCTGTTGCCGTCAAACCGCAGCGGATAGGCGCCGGTGATATAGGTCTTGGCGGCCTCCAGTTCCTCTTGGGTGATGCCTTCGGTCGCGGCTTTGGCCCATTCGGCGCGGATCACCTCAATAGCCTCACCGATGCGGTCGTTGGCTGAACTGACGGAGCCGAGGTAGGTCTCAGCCAGATCGCGCGGGGCGAGGTAGGAATAGACGCCATAGGTCAGACCGCGCTTCTCACGTACCTCGGTCATCAGGCGGGATTCGAAACCGCCACCGCCGAGGACATGGTTCAGCACCGTTGCCGTGAACCAATCGGGATCATCCTGCGCGAGGCCGGGCTGGCCGAAGATCGCAACGGATTGCGGTGTGGCGAAATCGACCACTGTCGTGCCCGCGGGGATATCAACATCTGCAGTCGGGGGCATCGGCGCGCCCTTGGCGGGCAGATCGCCCAACAGCGTATCGAGCAACTCGCCCAGTTCTTCGGGGGTGATGTCGCCTACCGCGCCGACATAGATGCGATCACGGGCCAGCACGGCCTTATGCGCCCCAATCAGGTCCTCGCGGGTCAACCCGGCCACCGTCTCAAGCGTGCCGTTCAGCGAACTGCCGTAGGGGTGGTCGCCGAACGCGATCTTGTCGAAGGTCTGGCGGGCGATGTCGTTCGGGTCTTTCTGGTTCGACTGGATGTTCGAGATCACCTGACCGCGCACCCGCTCTACCGCGTCTTCGTCAAAACGCGGCTCTAACAATGCGGCGCGCAGAAGCTCGATGGAGGCTTCGCGATTTTCGGTCAGGAAACGGGCCGAGACGGAAAGCGAATCGTCCGACACGTCAAAGCTGAGGTTGGTTGCCAGCGCTTCGGTCTCGCGGCTAAAGGCGCGCGCGTCCATGTCGCCTGCGCCCTCTTCCAACAGGCCGGTCATCAGGTTGATCGCGCCGCGTTTGCCGGGGGCGTCCAGTGAAGCGCCGCCCCGGAAACGGATTTCCAAGGCAACAAAGGGGATCGAATGTTCTTCGACCAGCCAAGCGTCGATACCGCCGGGGCTGGTAACGGGCTGGATGTCGACTTCGGCACGGGCGGGGAGTGCGGCGAAAACCGTTAGGATCAGGGCGTAGAACAGTTTCATTGCGCGTCCTCCTTCATCAGCCAACCGGTGACCGATGCGCGTTTGTCGAACAGGGTGCGGGCCGCCTGCATGATGTCATCTGCGGTGACGGCTTGCAGCACGTCGGGCCAGTCTTGCACGTCTTCGACGGTCAGGCCGATGGCAAGGGCCGAGCCGTAGCGATTTGCAACGCGATCTGCATCGTCGCGGGCGTAAATCTGATCGGCGCGCAACTGTGATTTAAGGCGCTCAAGGTGTTCTGGGTCCACCCCGGCTTCCATGAACTGCACCAATACCTCGTCCAGCGCCTCTTCGGCCTGTTGAAGACTGACACCCGGCACGGGCAGCACGACGACGTCAAAGGTTGTGTCGTCCAGCGTATCGGCTTTGTAGAAGGCGCCGGTGTAATTGGCGATCTGTTCGTCGAATTGCAGCTTTTCAGCGAGGTAGGAGGTCGTGCCGCCGCCCAGCAATTCGCTGAGAAGAAAGAGCGCCGCCGCCTCTTCCTGCGCACCGCTGTCACGCTCTTGGGCAAGGTAGGAGCGGCGCACATAGGGCTGCGCCACGCGGGCGTCTTTGTAGATCAAACGGCGCTCGGCAATCTGCGGCGGCTCCTCGGTGCGCAGACGCTCTGGCAGGTCAGGGTTGGCGGGGATTTGGCCATAGGTGGCTTCGGCCAGTTCGCGCACGTCCTCTGGCGTCACATCGCCGGAGACGACGAGGATGGCGTTGTTGGGCGAATAGTAGAGCTCATAGAACGACAGCGCATCTTCAAGGTCCAACTCCTCCATCTCATGTTTCCATCCGATGATCGGCACGCCGTAGCGGTGGTTGAGAAATTGCGCGGCGTTGAGTTGTTCGCTGAAGAGGGCGGCGGGGTTGTTCTCGGTCCGCTGATTGCGCTCTTCCAAGATCACATCGCGTTCGGTTTCGATGTTTTCGGGGGTCAGTCGGATGTTCTTCATCCGGTCAGCCTCCATTTCCATCATCAGGCCGAGGCGGTCGGCGGCGACGCGCTGGAAATAGGCGGTGTAATCGTAGCTGGTAAAGGCATTGTCGCGCCCGCCGTTGGCCGCGACGGTGGCCGAAAACTCGCCCGACTCCAGCTTATCGGTGGCTTTGAACAGCAGGTGTTCAAGAAAATGCGCCACGCCGGATGACCCTTTGGGCTCATCCGCAGAGCCCGCGCGGTACCAGACCATCTGCTGCACGACCGGGGCGCGGTGATCTTCGACGACCACAACCTCCATGCCGTTATCGAGGGTGAAATGGGTTACCGCCTCATTCTCGTTATCGCGCGCCTGCGCGGAGGGGGCTGTGAAGAGCGTCGCCACCAGGGCCGCCATCATCGGCAGTCGGATCATTGCTTACCTCGAAATATATCGCCTCCCGCATTACCTACGCGGTCTGGCGCTACTTTCAAGAAGCCTAGCGAAAACGTGTGTCTTGCGGAGGGTAAGACGGCGTGCGCCCGCCCGCATTGCGCCAGCGTTCCGCCTCAGTATGGGCGTCAAGGGTTTGGCGCTTATAGGCTTGGCTGTAGCGGTCCACCGGCACGATGCGGAACTGGGTGAAGCGCCCTCTGCCCTTGCGGAACTCCGCATCAGACTGGGCCAAGTCGGCCCGAATACCGGGCTGTACACCCATCCGGCCTGCGTGCTGCACCAGTGCGGCGTCCCCTGCGGGGATGGCGGTAGAAGTGTCCAAACGTCCGCCAAATGCGGCCACACCTTCGGCCACCGCCGACCGATCTGTCAGGTTCGCCTGCCCCGGCGCGGGGGCGGGCAGCGCGTTCAGATTGTCGGGCCGCTCCAATGGCTTGACCGGCTGGATCAGGAATTCATCCGGCCCATCAGAAACAGGCTGCAAATCGCGAAGGCCCTGATTGCTGCAGGCGGCGAGGGCCAGCGGGATCAAGCTGATGAGGGCAATGCGACGCATGGTGTCTCCTTTCGGGGTCTGCTTGTTCAATATCGCAGGCAAGCGGGCAATGTCACTGACCTTTTTTGCCCCGGCGCTTGGGCGCGCTTTTTGGCTCTCCGGTAAAGAGGATCAGCCCCAAGGCACCTGCGAAGATAAAGACATCCGCCAAGTTGTAGACGAAAGGGTTGTTGATGCCACAGCAAGAGTTGTTCAGGAAATCCAGCACATAGCCATAGATCAGCCGGTCCGCCACATTCGCCAGCGCCCCGCCGACCAACAGGCCGCCGCTCAGCTGTGCCCACCGCCCATGCGGGCTGCGCCAGAGCCACAGAGTGACGCCCGCGCAGATCACCAGCGCCACCACGACCAGCACCCATTGGCTCATGTCACCCCCGAGGCCAAAGTTGATGCCCCGGTTTTCGCCATAGCGGAAATTCAGCACCGGAGGCAGCACTTCGATGGAGCGGATACGTGCCAGTTCCATCATGTGAATGACCACATATTTGCTGATCTGGTCGATGAGAAAGGCCACGAAGGCCGCGATGCCGAATGTCCGCATAGTGCTGCCCTTCGCTTAGTGCCGGAAGTGGCGCATGTTGGTGAAGACCATGGCAAGGCCCGCTTCATCCGCTGCGGCGATCACCTCGTCGTCGCGCATGGAGCCGCCGGGCTGGATCAGTGCCGTGGCACCAGCTTCTGCCGCTGTGATCAGACCGTCGGCGAAGGGGAAGAACGCATCGGATGCCACGACCGAGCCCTGGGTCAGGGGTGCGTCGATGTCCATCACCTCGGCCATGTCTTGGGCCTTGCGCGCGGCGATGCGGGTGCTGTCCACCCGGCTCATCTGGCCTGCGCCGACGCCGACGGTGGCACCGTCTTTGACATAGATGATGGCGTTGGATTTGACGTGTTTCGCCACGGTCCAAGCAAACAGCATGTCGTCGAGTTCTTGATCCGACGGCTTGCGCTTGGTCACCACTTTCAGATCGTCGCGGCTAACCCGGCCCACGTCTTTGTCTTGCACCAGAAACCCGCCGGAGACTTGGCGCACGGCCAGTGCCGCGCTTGCCGGATCGGCCAGACCTTCGGTGGTCAGCAGACGCAGGTTCTTCTTGGCGGCAAAGATGCGTTTGGCATCCTCATCCGCGCCGGGGGCGATGACGACTTCAGTAAAGATCGCAGCAATGGCTTCGGCAGTCGGGCCGTCGAGCGGCTGGTTCAGCGCGATGATGCCACCAAAGGCCGAGGTACGGTCACAGTCAAAGGCGCGTTTGTAGGCGTCGAGCATCGTCTCACCCCGTGCCACGCCGCAGGGGTTGGCGTGTTTGATGATCGCGCAGGCGGGGCCGTCTTTAGGGTCAAATTCGCTGACCAGCGCAAAGGCGGCGTCGGTGTCGTTGATGTTGTTGTAGGACAGTTCCTTGCCCTGATGCTGCACGGCGTTCGCCAGACCGGGGGCGGTGGAGCCATCGGTGTAGAAAGCCGCCTGCTGGTGCGGGTTCTCACCATAGCGCAGGGTTTGCGCCAGCGTGCCGCCAAAGGTCCGGCGGCGCGGGGTGCCTGCGACCTGCTCGGCCATCCATGTGCTGACAGCGGTGTCATAGGCCGCGGTGCGGGCATAGGCGGTTTGGGCCAAGCGCTGGCGCAGGGCATAGGTGGTCTGGCCGTCGTTGGCCTCCATCTCAGCGATGACTTCGGCGTAGTCCTCAACATCGACCACGACATTGACGAAGCCGTGGTTCTTGGCCGCCGAACGGATCATCGCCGGGCCGCCGATGTCGATGTTCTCGATCACCTCGCCGTATTCCGCGCCCTTGGCGACGGTTTCCTCAAACGGATAAAGGTTCACCACCACCAGATCGATCGCGCCGATGTTATGTTCGGTCATCGCGCCGACGTGCTCATCGTTGTCGCGCAGGGCCAGCAGACCGCCGTGGACCACCGGGTGCAGCGTTTTCACGCGCCCGTCCATCATCTCGGGAAAGCCCGTCACATCGGCCACATCCAGCACCTCAAGCCCCGCCTCGCGCAGCGCTTTAGCGGTGCCGCCAGTGCTGAGCAACTCAACGCCCCGCGCAGCCAGCGCGCGGCCAAGGTCCAAAAGACCGGTCTTGTCGGATACGGAAAGAAGCGCGCGTTTGATGGGATAGAGGTCGGGCATGGGGCTGGTTCCTTGGTCAGTCTTCATCAGCATAGGGATCGTCGATCGACAAATCTCGCACGCCAATCGCAGTTTCCTGCGCTTTTGACAACGACCAGCGCACCCGCGTGGCATAGTTCATGGCATATCCGGTCAGCACGATCTGCTGCGCAGCACGTGGCTTCAGCCGGGTCGTCTCAAGGTAAACCCCCGGTTCCAAAGACAGATTATGCGTACCGTCATGGCGAAACACCCAAATTTCACCGCTTTTCAGCGCCATGGATATTGCAGCCCCGCCAAGGTCGACCGTGGCATCGACATCCGGATGCAGGTGAAAACGGATGTCGAAAGGCACGCCCTTCAGTTGCGTGGCGCTCAACACCTTATCAAAGCGCCGCTTCTCTGCCCCCTCTATCGCCAGCAGCATATCCTCCCCCGTCAGCCCGCGCCCGTCCGAGGTGAGTTCGAGCCGCCGCGCATGGGTCAGCCCGTGGCTGCGCAGATAGGCGTCATGGCCGCCCTCAAAACGCAGCCCATCCGCCGCCTCTCCGATCTCCACTGGCACTTGGCGCGGACCCGCGATGAGCGCCTCTGTCCCGCTGTGGGGGTCGGGCTCCGCCAGGCGGGCGCTGGAATGGCCGACAAGCGACAGGGCCGAATGCGACGGCGTGGCCCGCCCCGCCCGCCGCCATTCCAGCCCGAAAGACGCGCCTGAGCCGCAGTTCACCACCAAGGGCCGCCGCCCCGAGGTCAGCTCGAACGCCAGTGTCGAGGCATGGGCATTGCCCGACGCCGCGCCGCCCGGCGGAGCCGCCGCATCGACGATCACGCTGGTGCGCCCTGCCGACAGCCTTGCATAGCCCATGGCCAGCCCATCAGGCTGCCGCGTCTTGACCTTGGCCGCCGCCAGCGCGTGGTCCAGCCAGCCCTCCATACCGCGCCCGCCGCCATGAAACCGCGCCAAGGCGCCATCGGCATGACGCAGGCTGCGCAGGGTCGGCGCGATACGCTCAATCGCGGTAAGGTGCTCTTTGGGCGTGCTGCGGCCTGCATCGCTGAGCGCCGCTGCGGCCCATGTAAGCAGGGTAAAAACGGCGAGCAGTTCTTCGGGGTTTCGGGTCGGCAGACCGCCCTCGGCGTCGATCTGGCTGGCACATTCGCGTGCTAATGCCTTGATGGCGGGATCGGCCAGTTCCTCTAGCCCCTCCAGCGACAGGCCCGCGTAAATCAACCCGGTCAGCGCTTCGAAACGCGGCAGGCCCGGCGCAGAGGCGCGCCAGCGTTTTGACAGGAAACGGGTCTGCTGTTCGAGGGACCGGTAGAAGGCATCGCTCTGCGCGGTGTCCGTCCCGCGCAGCATGAAAAGTGCGTGGTTGATCCAGCGGATCAGCCGCCGACCGGTCAGCGCCGGGGTCCAGCCCGGCCCCTGCCCGCGCCCGAAACGGTCGATCCAGCCCCAAAGCCAATCCTGCGCTGACGCCCGCGCCCGTGCATCCCCCACGGCGGCAAGATCATCCAGCCATGCAAAACCGTGCAGTTCCGCCGCAAAGGCAGGGTCAGGCGGGGTCAGATCCCACATCGCGGTCTGCGGCGCGGTCAGCAGGCTGCCGGCAAAAAGGTAATTGCCCGCCATCAACTGCCGCCCCCGCGCGAAAGAGCCGATGGTGCGCGGCTCGGGCGACGCGGTGAAACCCGCCACCCGCCCCCGGCCCCGGGTCGCACGCCAAGCGTGCCAGCGGTTCAAAAACCGCACCCTTCGGGCCATGACGCTGGAAAGATTAATCATATCAAGCTGCCCCTGACGCTCTGATGGCGTTTGGCGGCAGCATAACCGCGGCCCTGCAATGAGTCACCGGATTTTCCCCGCGCGCCGGGGGATCGGCGGGGAACGGACGGTTGCCAGCCCGCAGGGGTGCCGCCTAAACAAGGGCACCGCAACCGGAGCGCACCGATGATCGCCAGCCTGATGATGTACCTACGGCCAGAAACCGCCGCGGCCACGGCCCGCTACTGGGCGTTGATCCGCGACGGGCTGCGCGCGCGAGGCGTTGTGGCCCCGGAAGAGTTGGACAATGCGCGAGAGGAATTCGCGGTCGGGAAAGCCCGCGACCTGACCCTTTCGCAAACCTGCGGGATGCCCTACCGCCTGTGGCTGCACGACCATGTTACGCTGATCGGGACACCAGACTTTGCCGTTGAGGGCTGCCCGCAGGGCTATTACAACAGCGTCTTCGTGGTCCGCGCCAATGATCCCCGTGAAACAATTTCCGACTTTCGCGCGGCGCGGTTCACCTACAACCAGACGTTTTCGCAGTCAGGCTACGCCGCCGCCTACGCGCATTGCAGCGCAGAGGGTTTCTGGTTTGCAGATCGCAGTCAAAGCCACGGGCACCGGAACTCCGCCAAAACCGTGGCCGAGGGGCGGGCGGATATTGCGGCGCTGGACGGGGTGTCGTGGCGGCTGATCCAGCGGTATGACGCTTTCGCGGGTGGCTTGCGGGTGCTGGAAACCACGACGCCGACGCCCGGCCTGCCCTATATCGCGGCGGCAGATACCGATCGCGAAGCCACATTTGCAGCGGTCCTCGATGCCATCGCCGGGCTTACGCCCGAGGATGCCGCGACGCTGGGCCTGCGCGGCCTGGTCGAGATACCGAAATCCGCATACCTCGCTGTGCCCTCCCCACCCGACGGGGCGTGAGGGTCAGCCCTTCCGCAGACACGCGATATAGAAACCGTCCATCCCGCCTTTGTCAGCCCAAAAGTCAGGACGCAGACGCAACCCGCCCTCTTCGGTGACCCACTCAGCCGCGACCCCCGGCAACTCCAGCGCAGCGCGGTCGACCGTCATGTCGCCGTGCCGTTCCAACGCCTCATCGACCTGCACTTCGCCCTCGTCGGGCAGCAGGCTACAGGTACAGAACACCAGCCGCCCGCCGGGTTTCAGCAGGGTCCATGCGTGGTCGATCAACTCGGATTGCAGTTCAATCAGGTCCCCGAATTCCGAGCCATCCTTGGCATGGGGCAGATCGGGGTGGCGACGGATGGTGCCGGTGGCGGAACAGGGCGCGTCGAGCAGGATCGCGTCGAACGCGCCCTCTACGGCACGGGCGTCCCTGGTGAGCGTCTTGGCCTTAAGCCCCACGCGGGCAAGGTTTTCCTTCACCCGCTGCATCCGTGGATGCGATTGGTCAACGGCAGTGACAACGGCCCCCGCAGCGGCAAGCTGCATGGTCTTGCCCCCCGGCGCGGCGCAGAGGTCGAGCACGGTTTCACCTTCCGTCGGGGCCAGCACCCGCACCGGGATCGCAGCGGCGGCATCCTGCACCCACCAGTCACCTTCGGCAAAGCCGGGCATGGTGGAGACCTGCCCTGCGTTCATTACGCGCACCGATCCTGTCGGCAAGAGCGTGCCGCCCACGGCCTCGGCCAAGGCGGCCGGATCACCCTTGGCGGTCAGATCCAGCGGTGCGCCCGCGAAATGCGCCTCTTCCATCTTGGCGATGGCGTCGGTGCCCCAAGCCTCGGCCAGTGGACCGCGCAGCCATTTGGGCAAGCGCGGTGCGCGCAGGGCGCCCCAAGCCTCAGGCCCCTGTGCGGCGATCTTGCGCAGCACGGCGTTGGTCAGCCCCTTGAGATGGCTCAGCGTGCGATGCTGCGACACGAGATTGACCATCGTGTTCACGACCCCATGCGCCGCGCCGCCCTGACACAGCTCAATCGTGCCGACGCGCAGCACGTTGCGCACGGTCAACGGCGGGGCCTTTTGCAGATGTTTTTGCAACAGCCGGTCGGCACGCTCCAACCCGCGTAGCGTGTCCTGTGCCAGACGTTGTGCCCGCGCCCGGTCATCGGGGGGCAGCTTGTCCAACGCGCCGGAGGCGAGCAGTTCCGACATCAGTCGCGGCTCTTCGCCCAAAATCTGATCCAGCAGATATACCGCGCTTCTGCGGGCCTGAACGCCTGTGTCTGCCATGGTCATGTCCTATCTGGGTCTCGCTTGAGGGGTTGCCGGGTTGTCTGGGCCAGCGCGCGACGTATATCAAGGGAGAACTTGGCTCAAGAGGACCATGATGCCCGATCAACGCCCCATTCCCGACAGCAAACCCGGCCCTGACCCAACCCCTAGCCCCGCGCCGGACCTGCCACCGCAGCCCAAACCGGGGCCAAAGCCGATCCCCGACACGCCGCATGACCCGACGCCGCAGCCCGGCCCCGATCTGCCTGCCGCCGCACAGCGCGCGCTGGCCGAGGCCGCCGCGCGCCGCAAGACCGCAGCCGCGCTGGACCTGCCCGCTGAACTGGGCGGGCGCGATGGGCCGGAGCCGGTGCGCTATGGCGATTGGGAGAAAAAAGGCATCGCCGTCGATTTCTAAGCGGCCTTAGCGCAGGGTCAGCACCGCCGACTCGCCCGCACCCTTGTCAGAGGTGAAGCGGAGTTTCGCGCCATCGCGCATCACGACTTGGCAATTATAGCCCAAATCCTTGCCGCCCCAAACCAGCGTGCGGCAGAAATAGCCGTCTTTCCACGACCAACTGCCGGTGATCTGCCAAGCGGCCCCCTTGCCAGCGATGGCCCCGCCGGGGGTCACCTGCAGATTGACGAGCGGACGGGTCAGCCTTTTGCCATTCACTGCCGCGACAAAATCTGACTTGCTCTGAATACGGGCATACTCCGCCGCCGCGGGCAGGCCGCTTAGCGCCAGCACCGCAGTCGCGGCGAGTGCAAAGGTAATCCTCATCGAAACCTCCCTTGGTGAATTGCCTTTAGCATTCACGTAAGCAAAAGAGGTAAAGTTTCAGATAATCTGCATCTGGTTCAGCGTTTCAGGCCCAGCACATCAAGCATGTCATATTCGCCCGGCGTCTGCCCCTGCCCCCAAAGCGCGGCCTTCAGCGCGCCCCGCGCAAAGAGCGCCCGGTCGGAAGCGATGTGGCGCAGGATGATCCGCTCCCCGGCGGCGGCGAACATCACGTCATGCTCCCCCACGATGTCACCGCCCCGGATCGCGGTGAAACCGATATCGCCCTGCTGCCGCGCGCCGGTGATCCCATCGCGGCCCCGGTCTGACACATCAGCCAGCTTTACGCCGCGCCCTTCGGCGGCGGCTTCGCCCAGCATCAGAGCCGTGCCAGAGGGGGCATCGACTTTCTGGTTGTGGTGCGATTCGATGATCTCAATGTCGTAATCCACGTCCAGTGCAGCGGCGACCTGACGGGTGAGCTGTGTCAGCAGGTTCACGCCAAGGCTCATATTGCCTGCACGGATGATAATGGCCCCCTGTTCGGCGGCTGGGGCAAGCTGCGCGATTTCCTCATCGGTCATCCCGGTGGTGCCGATGACATGCACGATCCCGGCCTTCGCAGCCGCAGCGGCAAAGGCGATCGTGGCTTGGGGCGCGGTGAAGTCGATCACGGCCTGCACCTTGGCAAACGCCTCAGCGGCATCATCGGTCACGGTGACGCCCAGCGCCGCACCACCCATCGCCTCGCCCACATCGCGCCCCACCCAATCATGACCCGTCCGCTCTACCGCTGCGGCCAGATGCATCTTGTCGCTGGCGGTGATCTCACGGATCAACATTTGGCCCATGCGGCCAGAGGCGCCTGTAACGGCGATGCCGGGGGTCTGTGTCATGAGGTAACTCCTGCGGTTCGGGGGCATGAATGGCTCGGCTGGTTTAGCCCGTCGGCGAGCGCTTGGCAAAGTGCAACCGAAGCCTTAGATGGGGTTCATGGCAAAGAACAAGTTTCATGAGGGCGCAGGCCCGTCGCAACGACAACTCCGCGTGGGCGAAACCGTCCGCCGCGCCTTGTCTGATGTTCTCGCACGTGGGGACGTGCATGACACCGATCTCAACCGGCTGTCGATCACCGTGGGCGAGGTGCGCATCTCTCCTGATCTCAAGATCGCAACGGCCTATGTGCTGCCGCTGGGCGGTGAAGGTCAGGATGAGGTGCTCAAACTGCTGGCGCGCAATAAGAACGAATTGCGCCGGCAAGTGGCTAAGAAACTCACGCTCAAGTTCTCTCCTGATCTGCGGTTCCAATTGGATCGGACATTCGACCGGATGGACGACACGCGCCGGATGCTGAACCAAGATGTGGTGCGCCGCGATGCGGACGCGCCAGACGATGACGCTGCAGACAGCGCGCCGGATCAGTGATCCGCGCCGGTCTGATCGCAATGGCGCTGATCGCGCTGAAAGGCACGCCTTCGGACGCTGCTGAATGCCGCAACATCACGTTCGACGGCAGCTCCTACACCGTTTGCGAGGTCGATCTGGAGCGTGACGATCTGCGGCTCTTTCTCAACGATGACGCAGGCGCGCCCTATGGGTTCTTCGGCTCGCTTGATGAAGCGCTGAAAGCGCAAGGCCTCCGGCTCGGCTTTGCCATGAACGCGGGCATGTACCACGAGGATCGCTCTCCGGTCGGACATTACATCGAAGAGGGTGTCGAGGCGCGCGGCGTGATCGACAGCGCAGGGCCCGGCAACTTTGGTTTGCTGCCCAATGGCGTCTTCTGCCTGCGCGATGGCCGCGCCGATGTGATCGAGACCAAGCGCTATCTTAGGAACAGGCCCGCCTGCCGCTTTGCCACGCAATCCGGCCCGATGTTGGTAATCGATGGCGCTTTGCATCCGCGGTTTTTGCCCGACAGCACCTCGCGCTATATCCGCAATGGGGTTGGTACCAGCACCGATGGCAAACGCGCGGTCTTTGCGATTTCCAATGACGTGGTCACCTTTCATGAGTTTGCCCGGCTCTACCGGGATGAGCTGGACCTGCCTAACGCGCTGTATTTCGACGGCAATATCTCGCGCCTGCGGGCGCCGGGATTGCGCCGCACCGGGGCGGGGTTCACCACGCTGGGGCCGATCGTCGGCATCGTCACGCCTGCAAAGTGACCTTTTCCCCGCTTGGGGGCTGGGCAGCGCGGCATGGCTCCGTTAGAGGGCAGCACCACAAAGGCGAAGGGGCAAGACATGGCACGCAAACGCAAGGGTCGCGATATTTCAGGCTGGCTGGTGGTGGACAAACCCGCCGGGCCGACATCGACCGCCGTGGTCAACAAGGTCCGCTGGGCGCTGGAGGCCAAAAAGGCGGGCCACGCGGGCACGCTGGACCCCGAAGCCACAGGTGTTCTGGCCATCGCCTTGGGCGAAGCGACCAAGACCGTGCCCTACATTATCGACGCGCTTAAAGCCTATGAGTTCACTGTGCGTTTGGGGATTTCCACTAACACCGACGACGCCGAGGGCGAGGTCATCGGCACTTCCGATCTGCGCCCTGACGATGCGGCGATTAAGGATGTGCTGAGCGATTTCATCGGGGATATCCAACAAGTCCCGCCGCAGTTCTCCGCCGTGAAAATCGATGGCCAGCGCGCCTACAAACGCGCCCGCGACGGCGAAGAGATGGACATCGCCGCGCGCGCGCTCTGGGTGGAAAGCCTGCTGCTGCTTGATCGGCCTGATGCCGATCACGTCACGCTTGAGATGGTCTGCGGCAAGGGTGGCTATGTCCGCTCCATCGCCCGCGATCTGGGGCAGAAGCTTGGCTGCCTCGGCCACGTCCGCGAGCTGCGCCGTACCTGGTCTGGCCCGTTTGAGGCCGCGAATGCCCTGACACTGGCACAGATCGACGAGATCGCCCGCACGCCAGAACTCGACACGCATCTGCTGCCGCTGGCCGAAGGCTTGACGGAACTGCCCGAGGTCAAAGCCACTCCCGAAGGCGCGACGCGTCTGCGCAATGGCAACCCCGGCATGGTGATCGCCCATGACGTGGAATATGGCGATGAATGCTGGGCCTCGCTGGATGGCCAGCCCGTCGCCGTGGGCCGCTTCAAGGCAGGCGAGTTGCACCCCAGCCGGGTGTTCAACCTATCTTCGGACACCAACGAGGGCTGAATGGCCCTCATCACCCGCAGCCATACCAAGGGCGATGCGCCCTCAACCGCCGTCTACTCCCCCTGTGAGCTGTATCGCTACAGCCTCACACGGGTCTGGGACAGCGCCGCGCCGCGGGTGATGTTTGTGATGCTGAACCCCTCCACCGCGACCGAGGTGCAGAACGATCCCACCGTCGAGCGTTGCGAGCGCCGGGCGCGGGTGCTGGGCTTTGGCGGTTTCCGGGTGACCAATATCTTTGCCTTCCGCGCCACCGATCCGCGCGACATGCGCGCGGCGGTTGATCCCATCGGCCCCGAGAATGACGCCACGCTTATCGAGGGGGCCGGTTGGGCTGACCGGATCATCGCCGCTTGGGGCGTGCATGGCGCACATCTGGACCGGGGTTTGGCCGTCGCCGCTCGGTTGGCGCGGGGGGATAAACCGCTTTACCACCTTGGTCTCTCCAAAGCTGGCCACCCGCGCCATCCGCTTTACCTGCCCTATACCCAGGAGCCGGTTTTGTGGCAGCCCTAGCGCACTGCGCTAGCAACCACGCGTTAACCATTCTCCGTCTATTCCTTTGATTTTAAAGCCGCGCCATGGCCTTTTAAGGGTGGGATGATGTGTCGGGCACTAGGCAATGAACGGTGGAACTGCGGATGCTGTGGCTGGCTGGAATGATGGGATTAATGGCGGTTGGCGCTGTCACATTTGTGGAAATCGAAACACCGTCAGAGGATGATACGCCTGAAGCCGACACCCCGCGCGGCGGCAGCGCTACTTTGGGGGACATCCTTACCGGCAGCGATGCCGGTGAGGCGGTGCAGGGCGGTAGCGGCGAGGACCAACTTGGCGGCTACGGCGGGAATGATCTGCTGAATGGTGCTGCTGGCAATGATGATCTGCACGGCCATGACGGCAATGACACGCTGCACGGCGACGAAGGTAACGACAGCCTGCACGGCAATGACGGTGATGATGACCTTTTCGGCGGCGCGGGCAACGACAGCCTTTTTGGCCACAATGGCGATGACTTTCTCTATGGCGGCGCGTGTGATGACGCGCTGCAAGGCTCTGCGGGTGATGACCTGCTGAATGGCGACGCAGGAAACGACGCACTCCAAGGCGGGCTTGGCGATGATGCGCTGCGGGGTGGCAACGACGAAGATACGCTTTTTGGCGGCTGGGGGGATGACACGCTTACCGGGGCGGATGACGAGCAGAGCCGCGACTACCTTAATGGCGGCGGCGGGGATGACCTGATTGTCGCAGGCGCGCAGGACGTTGTGACGTCAGGCGAAGGTACGGATCAAATTGTTTTGGGGGATTGGATTACCGAGCAGGGCGCGGCACAGATCATGGACTATCACGCACAGAATGATTCGCTTTTGTTTGTCTGGGATGACAGCACCGCCACCGGGTCAGAGCCGCCCCTTTCCATCCTTCCCGATCCCGACCAACCGAACCAGACGCTCGTCCTGCTGGATGACATCATCGTCGCGCGGGTCGCCGGAGATAGTGTCGCGCTGGAAGATATTGCTCTGATCCCGCTCAGCGCGGCCCTTGCACTTGTTCCTGCCGCGTGACGCATGCAACCGCCGCCGCACAAATCACCCTTTGCCAAAGGCGCAAATTCGCCCTATACGCCCCCATCGCCTGCTGATTCCGTCAGCGGGTGATATCTCCATGGGCCTGAGCTGGACGACATCCCGGCCTGCGCCATCCATTTAAACTCTTTTCGAAAGGAGACCCCGATGTCGATTACTGCTGAAGAAAAAGCAAAAGTCATGAAAGATTTCGGCACCAAAGAAGGCGACACAGGTTCGCCCGAAGTACAGGTTGCCATTCTGACCTCGCGCATCGTCACGCTGACCGAGCACTTCAAGACCCACAAAAAAGACAACCACGGCCGCCGTGGTCTTTTGAAAATGGTCGCGACGCGCCGCAAGCTGCTGGATTACGTTAAGGCCAAAGATGAGTCCCGTTATCAGGACCTCATCAAGCGTCTGGGCCTGCGCCGCTAAGCGCACGCCACCGGGTTACCCGGTGACAGAACTGATAAAACCTCCCGGCCCGCGCCGGGAGGTTTTTTTGTGCGCGCAGCCTGCACGATAGCGCAGCGGAAAGAACCCGCCGCTTATAGCTCTGCCACGATAGAACGCTTCCCATTTGCCTTGAAAACCTGTATGTCCGCGCAATCTGAAATCCGGCGCGCGGACTCCTGCGCCTGAAAAAGAAGATACCGGAGTCAGGGGCAATACGGCCCCTATGCAATGGCCAATGGGCCAAAAAGGAAACGTAGATGTTTAATGTAACGAAAAAATCGATCCAGTGGGGCGAAGAGACGCTGACACTGGAAACCGGTAAGGTTGCCCGTCAGGCGGACGGGTCGGTGATTGCCACGCTGGGGGAAACCAGCGTTATGGCCAACGTGACGTACGCACGTCAGCAAAAGCCGGGCCAGGACTTCTTCCCCCTGACCGTGCACTACCAAGAGAAATATTATGCCGCCGGTAAAGTACCGGGTGGCTTCTTCAAGCGTGAGGCCCGCCCCACCGAGAAAGAGACCCTGACCGCGCGTCTGATCGACCGTCCGATCCGCCCGCTCTTTGTCCCCGGCTTCAAAAACGAAGTTCTGGTGATGTGCACCGTGCTGAGCCACGATCTGGTCAACGACCCCGATATGGTCGCCATGATCGCCGCTTCCGCCGCGCTGACGATCTCCGGCGCGCCGTTCCGTGGCCCGATCGCTGGCTGCCGCGTGGGCTATGAGGATGGCGATTACATCCTGAACCCAACAATCGACGACATGCAGGACCTGCGCCTGAACCCCGAGCAGCGCCTCGATCTGGTTGTCGCCGGCACCAAAGACGCCGTGATGATGGTCGAATCCGAAGCCTATGAGCTGTCGGAAGAGGAAATGCTGGGCGCCGTTAAGTTCGCCCATGAGCAGATCCAGCCGGTGATCGACCTGATCATCGATCTGGCCGAAGACGCCGCGAAAGAGCCGTTTGACTTCCAGCCCGACGACTACTCTGATCTGTCCGCCGCTGTAAAAGCTGCCGGTGAAGACGAAATGCGTGCCGCATTCGCCATCGCCGACAAGCAAGAGCGCACCGCCGCTGTTGCCGCCGCCCGCGAGACGATCAAAGGCAAGCTCAGCGAAGAGCAGCTGGAGGACAAGAACCTCGGCTCCGCGATGAAGGGCCTTGAGGCCAGCATCCTGCGCGGCGACGTGGTGAAAACCGGCAAGCGTATCGACGGTCGTCGCACCGACGAAATCCGCGATATCGTGGCAGAAACCGGCATCCTGCCGCGGACCCACGGCTCGGCGCTCTTCACCCGTGGTGAAACGCAAGGTCTCGTCGTGACCACGCTCGGCACCGGCGACGATGAGCAGTTCATCGACGCGCTGCACGGCAACTTCAAATCGAACTTCCTGCTGCACTATAACTTCCCCCCCTACTCGGTTGGTGAAGTTGGTCGCGTGGGCCCTCCCGGCCGTCGTGAAGTTGGCCACGGTAAGCTCGCTTGGCGTGCCTTGCAGGCGGTTCTGCCCGCAGCCACAGACTTCCCCTACACCATCCGTCTCGTGTCCGAGATCACCGAATCCAACGGCTCCTCGTCGATGGCATCGGTCTGCGGTGGTTCGCTGTCCATGATGGACGCAGGCGTGCCGCTGAAATCGGCTGTGGCCGGTGTGGCGATGGGCCTGATCCTCGAAGATGACGGCTCCTACGCGATCCTGTCGGACATCCTGGGTGACGAAGACCACCTCGGCGACATGGACTTCAAAGTGGCCGGTACCGAAGCGGGCATCACCTCGCTGCAGATGGACATCAAGGTCGCAGGCATCACGCCCGAGATCATGGAAAAAGCCTTGGCTCAGGCCAAAGAAGGCCGTATCCACATCCTTGGCGAGATGAACAAAGCGATCTCCGGCGCAGCGGACTTCTCCGTGCACGCACCGCGCATCGAGACCATGCAGATCCCCACCGACAAGATCCGTGAAGTGATCGGGTCCGGCGGCAAGGTGATCCGCGAGATCGTCGAAGTCTCTGGCGCCAAGGTCGACATCAACGACGAAGGCATCATCAAGATCGCCAGCGCCAATGGCGACGCCATCAAAAAGGCCTACGACATGATCTATTCGATCGTGGCAGAGCCCGAAGAGGGCGCGGTCTACACCGGCACCGTCGTGAAGATCGTCGATTTCGGCGCCTTCGTGAACTTCTTTGGCAAGCGCGACGGTCTGGTACACGTGTCTCAGATCGAAAACCGCCGCCTGAACCACCCTTCGGACGTTCTGAAGGAAGGTCAGGAAGTGAAAGTGAAGCTTCTGGGCTTTGACGATCGCGGCAAGGTGCGCCTGTCGATGAAAGTCGTCGATCAGGAAACTGGTGAAGAAGTCGCTGCCGAGAAGAAAGAACCGGCAGAAGGTTGATTAAAACCTGCTGCGGACCCTCACCAGGGTCCGCAGTTTTTCCCGCAGGGCAGTACAAGACATGAGCGCAGAGAATCTGGTCACGATTTGCATCACCATGGGGCTGCGCCCCGATGTCCTGCAACAAACGCTCGAAAGCCTCGGCCCGGAACTGCGTAAGCTCCCCATCATTGGCATCAACGACTTTGGCGATGCCGAAACAAGCGCGGTCTTCGACCGTCTCTGCCCCCACGGCCAACGCATTGATCTGGGCAAACAGGTCGGACACCACCCCGCCGTTGACGCCATGTATGCCAAGGTGCGCACGCCTTATGTCTTTCACATGGAAGACGACTGGGAATTCACCCGCCACGATTTTTTAGATGACGCCCTGCGCCTGCTAGAGGCACATCCCGATATTTCCTCGGTCTGTTTCCGCGACACCGATAACTTCTTCATCGAAGACGCGGCCCGCGCCCAGATCGTCAAGGAGGACTGTGCAGGCGTCTCCTACGCGCGCATGGATGCTCTCAGCCCTAAATGGTATGGCTATACGTTCAACCCGCATCTTGCCCCCCTCTCCCTCTGGAAAGAGGTTGGCGGCTTCAGCGGTTTCAAACGTGAAAGCCATATTTCGCGTCACCTGCGCAAACAGGGTAAATTTACGGCCTTTCTGAAACCCGGCGCTTGCCAGCACATCGGGTTTGTCAGCGTCGCCCACAAACCGCCTTCCGCCTTCAAACGATTCAAAAACTGGCTGCGCGGTCGACCCACCCCCAAAGTTTAACCCGTAAGAACCTGTTGCCGTCCCCCGGGCCGACAGGGATGAGGTCAAATCCATGCCGCAGCGCCCCAAGGGATTCGTCATCAATCTCGCCGCCTCCCCCCAACGGCTGGACAGCGCGAAGGCCGAACTGGACGGGGCGCAAGTCGACCCGATCCGCGTAGACGCATTTGACGGGCGTGAAATCGACCTCGCGCAGTTCGCGCCCTATGATGATAGCAAAGCCCGACGGTTCATGGGCCGCTCGATGACCCAAGGTGAGGTCGGATGCTACGTCTCCCACCAGCGCGCCGCCACGGCCTTTCTAGAAAGCGGCGATGAGATCGGCTTCGTTTTCGAAGATGATATCGCCCTGCAGCCTGATTTCAAAACTGCCGTGCCGCAACTGATAAAATGGCTCCGCGCCCGCGACGATTGGCACTGCGTCAACTTAGGCGCAACGCGCTTGAAGATCACCAGTCCCATGGCCAAGGTCGCAGGCATTGAGGTGCTCCGCGCCCACTATTTCCCCATGCTCGCCCATGCGCTGATCTGGAACCGCGCCGGAGCCAATGCCTTCCTTGCCGCCTCCGAGCCTATTTTCTGCCCCGCAGACAATATGTTAAGACAAGTCCTCACACGTTCCGACATGGGGCTGGCAACCGCCCAAAGCCTCGTGACCGCTGGGCGGTTCGACAGTGACATTTCCGCCCGTTCAGGCGGAAACCGAGGTCAGTTCCGCCGATCGCCGCTCTATGGCCTGCGCAAACAGCGCCGCTTGCTGCATGAAAAAGCGATGGCCTTCGCGCATAAGCTCGGCCATCGCTAACAGCGCATCAACCCGGCAGCTTGGCCTTACGCAGATAGGGCAACACAGTCTCAAACGCCCCGAACTTCGCCTTGGCGTCCTCGTCTGACACGGTCGCGGGAATGATCACATCCTCGCCCACCTGCCAATCCGCCGGCGTTGCGACGCCATTCTTGCCGGCAGTCTGCAACCCATCCAGCGCCCGCAGGACCTCGGCAAAGTTGCGGCCCACGTTCATCGGGTAGGTCATGCTCAGCTTCAACTGCTTATCCGGCGAAATGATAAAGACCGAGCGTACAGTGGCACTGTCATTGGGCGTGCGACCATCAGGCATATAGGCTTCGGCGGGCAGCATATCAAAAGCCTTCGACACCTCGAGCCCTGCGTCAGCGATAATCGGGAAACCGGCCTTTGTGCCCGCAACCTTCTCAATATCGCCCTTCCACTTTTTATGCTCTTCCACCCCGTCAACACTCACGCCGATCACCTTGGTGCCGCGCTTTTCCCACTCATCGGAGAGCCGCGCCACGGCGCCGAATTCGGTCGTGCAAACGGGGGTGAAATCCTTCGGATGCGAGAACAGGATCGCCCAGCTGTCACCGACGAACTCATGCAGCGAAAAACTGCCCTGATCGGTTTCGACGGTAAGGTCGGGAATAGTGTCGTTGATACGCAAGCCCATGATATCCTCCGGGTCAATCTGTGAACAGATAGGCTAGAGGTAATCGCAAACCCCGCCATTTTCACCCCCCGATTGCCACAAAGCAAAACTTCACCGCAGCGCCACGGCCCCCTTCTCCTTCATCCTTTCTTAAATACCGATCCCGCCCCGCCTCACATCGAAAGGCTGGGCACGGAGCGCCCTTCAGAACGGCGCCTTCGCCCGGACCTTGGTCGATGCCCCGCCCTGCGGATGGTTAAACCGCAACTCTTCACTGTGCAGCATCAACCGAGGAAAATCTCGCGCAGGCCCGGTGGCATAGAACGGATCGCCCAGAATAGGATGCCCAAGCGCCAGCATATGCACGCGCAGCTGGTGGCTGCGTCCTGTTTTGGGGAACAGGCGCATGCGCGCGGTCTCGCCATCGGACTTGATCTTTTTCCAGTCGGTCTGCGCGGGCTTGCCGGTCTCATGACACACCATCTGCAGCGGACGATTGGGCCAATCAACGATCAGCGGCAGATCGACCGTGCCGGACTTCTCTTCCGGCACACCCCAGACCCGAGCAACATAGGTTTTTCGCGTCATGCGTTTTTCAAACTGCAGCCCAAGATGGCGCTGTGCATGGGGTGTCATCGCAAAGATCATCACGCCCGAGGTGTCCCGATCCAACCGATGCACCAGCAACGCCTCGGGAAAGACCGCCTGCACCCGCGCGATCAGGCAATCAGCCAGATGCTCGCCTTTGCCGGGCACGCTCAGCAAACCGGAGGGCTTATCGACCAGCAAAACTTCGGCGTCTTCATGCAGAATGACCAGCGGGTCCTGCGGCGGGTTATATTCGCTATCCATGGTTCCCCCTCGCAGATGCCGCCCCGCGGATCAAGCGGCGCGTGGCGGTCAGGCGACCGCAGCGAAACTGTCTTTGAGGATCGCGGCCAATGCAACGGCATCCGCTTGGGTGAATGCATTGGGCTGGTCGCTGTCGATATCAAAGACCCCCAGCAATTCCCCCGCGCCGTTCCAGACCGGCAGCACCAATTCCGACCGCGTCGACGAGGCGCAGGCGATATGGCCCGGGAAGGCATCGACATCTTCCACCAATTGCACCTCGCCCGTGCGGGCCGCAGCCCCGCAGACCCCGCGCGAAAACGGGATCACCAAACAGCCGTGTCCGCCTTGATAGGGCCCGATCTTAAGCAACTCAGGCGCGGTGACACGGTAGAACCCGGTCCAGTCGAACCGGTCATCTGCGTGATGTACCTCGCAGGCGATGGTGGCCATCAGCGCCACGGCATCGTCTTCGCCCTCCGTCAGAGCGGCAATGGTTTTCGATAGGGTTTGGTAGTCGACTGTCATGGAAAAACTCATATTGCAGATAGAGAAAGGGAGGCAGCCCGCCCCCCTTTGGATACGTCAAAAAGCCGTGGGATCAGGGGCGTTCAATCGCGATGGCCGTGCCTTCGCCGCCGCCGATGCAGATCGCCGCGACACCGCGCTTCAACCCGCGCTTTTCCAGTGCGTTCAACAGGGTCACCATGATCCGCGCGCCTGAGGCACCGATGGGATGGCCAAGCGCACAGGCGCCGCCGTTGACGTTCACGATGTCATGCGAGAGGTCCATTTCATGCATGAAGGCCAGCGGCACCACGGCGAAGGCTTCATTGACCTCCCACAGGTCCACGTCTTCTTTTTTCCAGCCGATCCGCTCCAGCAGTTTCTGCGCTGCGGGCACGGGTGCGGTGGTGAAAAGCCCCGGCGCTTGGGCGTGGCTGGCATGGCCGACGATCCGAGCGCGGATGGTCTGGCCGCGGGTCTTGGCTGTCTCCTCATCCGCCAGCACCAGCGCCGCCGCCCCGTCGGAGATCGACGAGGAATTCGCCGCCGTCACCGTACCCCCCTCACGGAAGGCTGGTTTTAACTGAGGGATCTTCTCGGGCCGGGCGCTGGCAGGCTGCTCATCCGCGCCGACCGTGGTGCTGCCCTTGCGCGATGTCACCTCAACCGGGGCGATTTCATCGGCAAAGGCACCGCCCTCTTGGGCCTCAATCGCCCGCGACAGCGACGCCAGTGCATAGTTGTCTTGGGTCTCACGGGTAAACTGAAACCGCTCGGCGCAATCTTCGGCAAAGGTGCCCATCAGACGGCCTTTGTCATAGGCGTCTTCCAAGCCATCAAGGAACATATGGTCGATCACCTGCCCATGGCCCAACCGCGCCCCGCCGCGCATTTTCGGCAGCACATAGGGCGCGTTGGTCATGCTCTCCATGCCGCCCGCGACCATCACATCGGTATGGCCAAGCGCGATTTGGTCAAAGGCCATCATCGCCGCTTTCATGCCAGAGCCGCACATTTTGTTAAGCGTAGTGGCGGGCACTTCTTCGCCCAGACCTGCCTTGAACCCGGCCTGACGCGCGGGCGCTTGGCCCTGCCCTGCGGGCAAAACACAGCCCATCAGCAGCTCCTGCACCTCGGCGGGATCCGTCGTTCCCAACGCCGCCTTGATCGCACTGCCGCCCAATTCCGCGGCTGTCAGCCCTTGGAAAGCCCCTTGAAAACCGCCCATCGGGGTTCTGGCTGCACCGGTTATCACGACATTGCGCATCACGTTCTCCTAGAGTTGCACCGCACACCAGTTGGTAAGGTTTTACGGTTAATCACGTCTCGAACTTCAAAGTCTCGAGGCATGTTTATGGAAGTTTCCGCCAAAACAGAAGACCGCTTTTGCGTGGTCAGCGTGCTGCACGAACGGATCGACGCCGCCGCCGCGCTGGAGTTCAAGGACGCGGTGCGCCGCGCCACCACCCAAGCGCCATCGGTGGTGATCCTTGACCTGCACCGGGTCAACTTCATCGATTCCAGCGGGCTGGGCGCGATCGTGGCGGCGATGAAACATCTGGCACCGCAGCGGGCCTTGGTGCTGGCCGGGCTAACTCCGGCGGTGGAAAAGGTCTTTACCCTTACCCGGATGGACACGGTCTTTGGCATTTTTCACACGCTGGACGCCGCCCTCAGCGCGCACCGGGGATAGTGCCATGCGGCAGCCCGCCGCGCGCTCTGCGCTTTGCCCGTTTGAGATCACCGTTCACAGCGGCCCCCACGCCGCGCGGGAGGCTCTGACGCTTTTGCTGGACGGTCTCACTTGCCTCGCGCTTGAGGCCAAAGAGGTCTGCGTGGTGCGATTGGTCGTCGCCGAAATGCTCAACAATATCGTCGAACATGCCTATTCGGATGCCGACCTTCCCGGCCCCATCCATATTGCTTGTCATCATGCGCCCGATGGCCTGCACCTTGCCGTGTCGGACGAGGGGCTGCCGATGCCCGATTTGCAAGCGCCCTTGGGCCTGCCGCAAGAGATCGACCGCCCGGTCTGCGATCTTCCCGAAGGGGGCTTTGGCTGGTTTCTGATCCGCGATCTGGCAAAGGACTTAAGTTATCGCCGCCTGGCCCAAAAAAACCGGATCGACCTGCGGCTCCCGGTCGGGTTGCCGCCGCGTTAACCCCTGCGGCAGTGCAGCAGGCAGATTTCGCAAAACGGCCCCGCTCGGATCACAATTGCGCCTTGGTTGTAGGGCAAAAGAGTGCCTGTAGCTGCAAATAGCTTCCCTCGGCACCGTGTTTAATAGCCCCCACCCAGTACGCGGTGCCGAGGATCTTTCCCCGCATTGGCAGAACCGAAATGACCGTCTAGGGTCACGCTGATATATCAGCGAGGGACAGCACATGCGCGATTTTCACTTTCCCGGCCGGTCACCGGTCTTGGCCACCAATGGCATCTGCGCCACGTCGCACCCGCTCGCCGCGCGGGCGGCGGTCGATATCCTTGCGCGCGGGGGCAACGCCATGGACGCGGCCATTGCCGGGGCGGTCCTGCTGGGCATTTGCGAGCCACAGATGACCGGGATTGGCGGCGATTGCTTCGTGCTCTACTCTCCGGCGGGGAGCGAAGAAGTCCATGCGCTAAACGGCTCAGGCCGCGCACCCGCAGCGCTGGACGCCGCCAAGCTGCGCGACAAGGGCGAGAAGACGGTGCCGCTGCGCTCAGCCGATGCGGTGACCATTCCCACCGCCATAGATGCCTTTTGCCACCTGTCCGACAGCCTCGGCAAGCTGGGGCTGGACGCGTTGCTGGCCCCTGCGATCCACTATGCCGACGCCGGGGTACCCATCGCCCCGCGCGTGGCTTTTGATTGGGCCACGGACGGCGGCACCCTTCAGGGGCGCGCGCGGGACCACTTCCTCATCAAAGGTAAAACGCCCCGCGTCGGTGATATTTTCCGCGCGCCGGGACAGGCCGAAGTGCTGCGCCGCGTGGCCGCGAAAGGGCGCGATGCCTTCTACACCGGAGAGATCGCCGAAGACATGATCGCCACCCTGCAAGCCGCAGGTGGCAGCCATAGCGCCGAGGATTTCGCCAGCGCCCGCGCCGAGGTCTCGACGCCCGTGTCGGGCCACTACAAAGACCTCGAAGTGGTCGAACATCCGCCCAATGGCCAAGGGGCGACCGCCCTGCTTCTGATGAATATCCTAGATCACTTCGACATCGCCGGAATGGACCCACTGGGAGCCGAGCGGCTGCATATTGAGGCCGAGGCCACCAAACTGGCCTATGACGCGCGCAACCGGTTTCTGGCGGACCCGGATCACACCACGCGGTTGGAGCATATGTTGGCGGCTGAGACCGCCCGCGCCCTTGCAGCGCTGATCGATCCCAAACGCGCCATGGCCGCCGCCGCGCCGATCAGCGAGGCGGTGCACAAAGACACGATCTATATCACCGTGGTGGATGGGGACGGGATGTCGGTCTCGCTGATCTATTCGATCTTCCATGGCTTCGGCGCTGGCATCGCGTCGGATAAGTTCGGCATCCTGCTGCAAAACCGTGGCGCGGGCTTCACGCTGGAACAAGGCCACCCGAATGAGCTGAAAGGCGGCAAACGCCCGATGCATACGATCATTCCCGGCATGATCCGCGAAAACGGTCGCGTGACCATGCCCTTTGGCGTGATGGGCGGGGCCTATCAGCCCTGCGGCCACGCGTGCTTTGCCTCGAACCTCACCGATTTCGGCATGGACGTGCAAAGCGCCATCGACGCGCCGCGCGCCTTTGCCGATGGGCAAGTGATGAAGGTCGAACGCGGCTTTGGCGACGACGTCCGCCAAACCTTGAGCGATCTGGGCCATAAGGTTGAGGTGCCTGAAACGGCAATCGGCGGCGCACAGGCGATCCGCATCCGCGAAGATGGCGTGCTGGAAGGCGCGAGCGACCCGCGCAAGGACGGCTGTGCCTTGGGGTATTGATGAAATGTCCGGCGGGCAAGCGACGGCCCGCCGGGCTCAGTTCATCTGGAAATGCAGCGGATAGGCACCGTCGGTGAAGGGGCCGAAAAGATCGGGGATATCGGGGTGGTCCACAGGCTCCCCCGAATAATCAGCCACGAGGTTCTGCTCGGACACATAGGCCACATAGTAGCTCTGATCATTCTCGGCCAAGAGATGATAGAACGGCTGGTCTTTCACCGGACGGTTCTCTTCGGGAATCGCCTCATACCATTCTTCGGTATTTGCGAATTCCGGGTCGACGTCAAAAATCACACCCCGAAAGGGATGCTTCTTGTGACGGACGATTTGCCCGAGGTGATATTTTGCGCGCGTACGTATCATAACATGCTGCCCCTACCCCTCGACGGTAGCCCTTTCAAGGGGCTTTTGTCCAATCAAGGCGGCTCCGCGCGGGGAAACAGACTGTGAACGCAGCACCGACAGTGGGTTTCCGGCAGCACTCCGGGCGGGCGATCAACAGGTTTGTCGGGATTTCGCGGAATACCGCCTGCGCAGGGCTGCGCGGTCAGCGCAATATCGCGCAACGCGGCGCGTAATTTCCCAATTTAGTGATGTGATGAAGGGGGTGAATCGGTTAAAGTCTTTTGAAAAAACGTCCCCTAACAAAAAACGAGAGGCGAGAGGCAGATGAGCAAGCATTTTTGCGCAATGATGATCGTACTGCTGGTGGCATCCTGCGGCGGCGGGCCTCAAACGGCCCCGCGTGATCTGGATAACGCCTGCACGATCCTGAAAGAGCACCCCGACTATCTGAGGGCATTCCGCGCGACCGAGCGCAAATGGGGTGTACCGATCCACGTGCAGATGGCCACCATCCATCAAGAAAGCAAATTCGTGGCTGACGCGCGGACGCCGTTCAAATACGTGCTGGGCGTGATCCCGATGGGCCGCCAGTCCAGCGCCTTTGGCTATTCACAGGCCTTGGACGCGACATGGGATGAATATCTGGAATCCGAAGGCCGCTGGCGTGCGAAACGCGATGAGATCCGCGACGCGAGCGATTTCATGGGTTGGTACATGAACCTGACGCGCGACCGGAACGGCATTTCCCTGCACGACGCCCGGAACCAATACCTCGCCTATCACGAGGGGCACACGGGTTTTTCCCGGCAGAGCTACAACAGCAAGGCTTGGCTGGTCGGGGTCGCGGGCAAGGTCGATTCCCGCGCCAAACTGTATGAAAGACAGATCGCCGGCTGCCGTTTGGGCCGCTGGTAAAAACGATCTAATCCAATGCAAAACGCCCCGGCTGGATCAGCCGGGGCGTTTTTTTTGTTCAGCAGGGCCGCTTAGCGTTTGCTGCCTGCCCGTGCGCCTGCGGTGTCAAACAGGCTGTTGGAGATATTGCCCCCCACCTGCATGTCACCCAGCACAACGGTCGTGGCACTGCCATTGCCGTCGTTGATGATCCACTGACGCAGCTGCACCGGGTTGCCGGTGAACTTCATCTGGATGTTGCCATATTGCGGGTTGGCGGGGTCTTGGGCCGTGACCGTGGTGGCGGTGCCGTCATAGCTGTGACCGGTCACCATTTTCGCCCGGCCCAGATTGACGTTATCCGCCAAGATGATCGACAGCGGGGTGCGTGCCAGCGGATAGGTCTCGGCCGGCTGGTTGGATTTCTTGTCATAGATCACAACCGTATTGGCACCCGCAACGACCAGACCGGAATCAGGGGCGTTATATTCGAAACGTACCTTACCGGGGCGTTTGATATAGATCGTGCCCGTGCTGATCGACCCATCATCGTTGATCTGGGTAAAGTCGCCCTTGGCGGTGCGAAGCTGGTTCAGATAGCCCGAGATCTCGTTCAGCGACAGCTGCTGCGCCGCCGCCGCGAGGGGGGCCGATATGGCCAGACCAACCGCCAGAATAGCAGAAGTAAGTTTACGCATGTTGTTCGTCCTGTGTTGCCTCACGTTCTGACATAGGGCGGGTGGGCGTGATATTCGATATCAGGGGGCGGTTTTTCGCTATCGCAGCCTCTGCCCCATAAAAAAACACCGCCGGGAGGGAGGCCCGGCGGTGTTTTTCTTTATGACCGCCCCCGAGAGGGGAGGGGGCGCGTAGCCTATGCCTGTTCCGGCACCAGAATCTCGCGCTTGCCAACATGGTTGGCCGGAGACACGAGCCCCTCTTCCTCCATCTGCTCCACCAAACGCGCGGCCTTGTTATAGCCGATCGCCAGTTTGCGCTGGATGTAAGAAGTCGAGCATTTGCGGTCTTTGATGACCACCTGAACGGCGGTGTCATAAAGCGCGTCTTCACCATCGGTATTGCCGCCAAGGCCCAGCACCGCGTCGATGTTGCTTTCTTTATCCTCGGACGGCCCTTCAACCACACCACCGACATAGTCGGGCTCACCGAACTGCTTGAGGTGGTTAACGATCTCTTCGACCTCTTCGTCGCTGACGAAGGGGCCGTGGCAACGGGTGATCTTGGCCCCGCCCGCCATATAGAGCATGTCGCCCATGCCCAGCAGCTGCTCGGCACCCATTTCACCCAAGATCGTGCGACTGTCGATTTTCGAGGTCACTTGGAAGGAAATCCGCGTCGGGAAGTTCGCCTTGATCGTGCCGGTGATAACATCGACCGAGGGGCGCTGCGTCGCCATGATCAGGTGGATACCCGATGCCCGCGCCATCTGCGCCAGACGCTGAATGCAGGCTTCGATTTCCTTGCCCGCGACCATCATCAGGTCGGCCATCTCGTCGACGATGACAACAATATAGGGCAGCGCCTCGGGGGTGTTTTCCTCAGTCTCAAAGATCGGCTCGCCGGTATCTTCGTCAAAGCCGGTTTGCACGGTACGAGAGAACATCTCGCCCTTGGCCAGCGCTTCGCGGACGCGACCGTTGTACCCTTCGATGTTCCGCACGCCCATTTTGGACATCTTGCGATAGCGCTCTTCCATCTCTCCGACGGTCCATTTCAGCGCGACAACGGCCTTTTTCGGGTCGGTCACAACTGGGGACAGCAGATGCGGAATGCCGTCATAGACGCTGAGTTCCAGCATCTTGGGGTCGATCATGATCATCCGGCATTCTTGCGGCGTCAGCTTGTACAGCAGCGACAGGATCATCGTGTTGATCGCCACCGATTTACCCGAACCGGTGGTCCCCGCGATCAACAGGTGCGGCATTTTCGCAAGGTTGGCGACAACCGGATCACCGCCGATGTCCTTACCAAGCGCCAGCGGCAGGCGCTGGTTGCCGTCGCCGAAATCACGACTCGACAGGATTTCGCGCAGGATCACCTTCTCGCGGTGTTCATTCGGCAGTTCGATCCCGATCACGCTGCGGCCCGGTACGGTCGAGACACGCGCCGACAGCGCGGCCATGGAGCGCGCGATGTCATCCGCAAGACCGATGACGCGGCTGGCCTTGAGACCCGGCGCAGGCTCAAGCTCATACATGGTGACGACGGGGCCGGGGCGCACGGCGACAATCTCGCCCTTGACGCCGTAATCATCGAGCACGGTTTCCAACATGCGCGCGTTTTCTTCCAACGCCTCATCGCTCAGGTGCAAACGCTGCACGCCTTCGGGGCTTTCCAAAAGGCTCAGCGGTGGCAGCTCAAATCCGGGATGCGTGTCGTCGAAGGTCAAAGCAGGCTGCGCTTCGACCTGTGCCTGCTTGGAGGGCTGCACGGGCTTGCGGGTTGGCTGATGCACCACTTTGCGCGGCTCGGCCACGGGGATTTTCATCGTTTCGGGTGCAGGCGCTTGCTGCAAAGGCAGGCTTTCGGAGGTGACGGTATCCTCGTAGCGCTCAACCATTGGGTCTTGCATCATCGGGTCTTCGACCATCGGCTCCGGTGCGTGCTCAGGCTGAACCTGCGGCCTGCGCAGCAGCGGCTCAGGGCGCAAGGTGACAGCGCCTGCGGTCAAAGGCGGCTCGGCGCGCAGGGTGGCGGGCTGGCTGGTGTTCAGCAACAGCGGGTCCGGTCCACGGCCCCGGCCTTTGGTCAGCGGGGCGGTTGTGGGCGTGTGGATCGCATTGGCATTGCGGACGCGGTTCTTGATGACATCGGCGATCTTGCTCTTGATGCGCTCCTCGCCCGGTGTCTCATCCACGATGGCGTCGCTGTAGGTCTCGATCAGTTCCGGCTCGGGCATATCGTCCGCTTCGGGGCGTTTGATAAGACCGGGCATGCGGCCAAACAGGCTGCGCGGCTCTGCTTCCGGCTCAGGCATAGGGGCTTGCTGCGCGTAATAATCCTGACCAGCATCCTGTGCGACCCAAGTCTCGGCTTCCTCAGCCTCCTGACGGCGACGCTCACGGCGTTCGGCCTGACGGGCCGACAGGTTCTGCGCGGCCACAACGGCACCGCTGGCGCCACGGCCCAGAAGGGTCATCAACCCGGCATAGGCCATGATCAGACCGACCAGCAGGAACCGCGCGATGCGCAACAACTCAGCCTTGGTGAAACCCAGTACAAAGGCACCAAGAGCCACGATTGCCACGCCCATCAAAAGCGACATCAGCTTGACCGTCAGGGTCGAGCCGATGGGCAGGATCGTCAGCAGCGCGCCCATGACGGTATCGCCAAAAAGCCCGCCCAGACCGAAGCTATGGGTCAACAGCCATTCCTGACCGGGGGCCAGTGTGGCGGCATAGATGGCCCCAAGCGCCACGGCGATGGGAGCAAAGATCAGACGCCCGAGGGCGCGGTCATCGCCTTGATGCAGCGCGAAACGCCCGCCCCAGAACAGCAGGACAATGGCAATGCCCCAAGCGCCCCAGCCAACGATCATGAACAACGGTGCAGCGATGGAGGCACCGATCCGGCCCATCCAGTTCTGCACCGGCGCATCCGTCGAGACCATCCAGTTGGGATCGTCGGGCGTATAGCTGCCGATCATCATGGCGGCCATAATGCCCAGCATGATCAGCGCCAGCCCCAGCAGTTCACGACCGCGCTTTTCGATTGCCTCGGCCATGTTGCTGTCTAGCAATGGATCGCGTCCCCGTGTCTGATATGCCATGTCGTCCCTCGCTTATGTCGAATACAGACAGTCGCGGATCGCTTCCAACCCGCGCGTCGTTTCGTCTTTTGGGGCCACCAAGGCGACCCGAATGTAATTCTGACCGGGATTAACCCCGTCTACGTTCTGCGCCAGATAGCTGCCGGGCAGCACCCGCACGCCTGTCTCGCGCCACAGTTTCAGCGCTGCGGCCTCGTCATCCTCGACCGGGAGCCACAAGAAGAACCCCGCCTCGGGGCTCGCATAGCCCGGCACATTGCCAAAGATCCGGTCGGCGATGGCGTATTTCTCTTGGTAGAGCGCGCGGTTCTCTTCCACATGCGCCTCATCCGCCCAAACAGCGGCAGCGGCCTGTTGCAAGGGCAGCGGCAATGGCGCGCCCGCGTAGTTGCGCAGCTGCTTGATCTCGCGCATCGTCTCTGCCCCGCTGGCGGCAAAGCCCGAACGCAGCCCCGGCAGGTTGGAGCGTTTCGACAGCGAGTGAAAGATCACCACCCGGTTGCGGTCGGTGCCGAGTTCCTTAACCACCTCCAGCGCGCCGGTGGGGGGCGTGTCGCGGTAGATCTCGGAATAGCATTCATCGGCGAAGATCAGGAAATCATATTTCTCGGCCAGCGCGATCAGATCGGCCCAATAGTCACGCGAGGCGACAACGCCCTGCGGGTTGGCGGGCGAGCAAAGATAGGCCGCCGTGGTGCGGCGCAGCACGTCTTCTGGCAGGCTGGCATAGTCCGGCAAATGACCGGTTTCGGCGGTGGCGGGCACCATGATTGGCTCTGCCTCACCGGAAATCGCGCCGATCATATAGACTTGGTAGAAGGGGTTCGGCATCAGGATGGCCGATTTCTCCCCATTCTTCGTCGCGGGGCAAAGCGCGATGACGGCATTATATAGCCCCTCGCGGGTGCCGTTGAGGGCCATGACTTCGGTCTCGGGGTCCATTTCGACACCGTAGCGCCGCGCGATCCATGCGGCGATGGCGGCGCGCAACTCGGGCGAGCCGTCGTTTGGCGGGTATCTGTTGAAACCTTCGGCGTGTTTCGTGATCTCATCCGTGACCCAAGCCGGGAAAGCATGTTTCGGCTCGCCAATGGTCATATGGATAGGCGTACCGCCGCCCTCATGCCCATCAAGCAAGGCACGCAGGCGCGGCCACACGTGGGCCGGAAGGTTCGAAAACCGCTCGGAATACATCATCAAAACTGCCTCGGATCGGGATCATTTGCGCCCCGTTTGCCCCAAGGTACCCAAGGCCGCCTCTCCCGTCCAGAAAAACCGGGAGATTTGCCGCCCTTGTGGCTTTTCGGTCGTGCGCTGTTATGCCTCGCGCAGGGCCGCTTCAGCCGCTGCACCAAGGCGCAAAAGCTGCTCTTCGGCATTGGAAGCCGCCATCAAAGAGATGCCGCAGGACGGCGCTCCGGTTGGCAACGTAAGCGCGCAGAGCCCCATGAGATTCGCGACTCGCGTGTTGCGCAGCGAAAGGAGATTCTGCGCGAGGTAATAGTCGTGATCGCTGTTCAGCCGCTCGATGTTCGGCGGCAGCATCGGCGCGGTCGGCACCAGCACCGCGTCATAGCCCGCCACGGCCCGGTCATAGCCCGCCCGCGCCAGATCAAGCTTGGCCCAAGCGGCGACGTAATCAGGGCCAGAGAACCCCTTACCCAACCGAAAACGCTCAAGAATTTCGCTGAACATCGCCTCTGGGTTCGCCTCGATCACATCCCGCCACAACCCGTAGGCTTCGGTGGTGTAGAGACAAGAACTCAGCGGCATCGCCTCTTCGACCTCGGGCACGGCGATTTCATCGACAGTAGCACCTGCGTCTCGCAACCGCTCCACTGCCGCGTTGAAAGCCGCCTTTGGCTCTTCGGAAAGCTCTTCCATCACAACGTTGGTCAACACCGCAAAACGACAACCTTCGAGATCGCTTTCGTGCAAATCGGGAGATTTGGCACCTTCTAAAACGCTCAGCAGCAGCGCTGCATCTTCGACAGATCGGCAAAGCGGGCCGACCGTATCAAACTTCGCCGCCAGCGGCACCGTCCCGGCCAGAGAGACACGGCCCGCTGTGGTTTTCAGCCCCACCAGATCGTTCCACGCCGCCGGGATACGCACTGACCCGCCCGTATCGGAGCCAATCGCCGCCGCCGCCAGGCCAAAGGCAACCGAAGCCGCCGCCCCGGAGGACGACCCGCCCGACACACTGTCAGGCTCGTTGACACAAGGCGGTGTCGCAGTGCTGGGGTTATGACCAAGGCCCGAAAAAGCCAATTCGCTCATATGGGTCTTACCCAAACAGACCAGCCCCATGGCCGTGGCATTGGCGAGGACTTCGGCGTCGCTTTCCGGCACGCGGCCTTCGAGCAGCTTGGTCCCCGCCTCCGTCGCCGTGCCTGCGGTGTCAAAAAGGTCTTTCCAAGAGATCGGCACACCATCGAGGGGCGACAGGCGCTGGCCGTCGCGGGCGCGCTCTGCCGCCGCCGCCGCTTCGGCGCGGGCGCGCTCGGGGGTGACGCGGGCATAGATACGGTCGCGCATCGGATGCGCGTCGATGGCATCAAGAAAGGTATCGCAAAGCGCCACGGGGTCGATATCGCCCGCCGCGATTCCGCGCCCCAGATCCGCTGCCGTCATTTCCAACAATTCGTGCATGTCGTACCCCTTGCCGATGTTCGTGGCGAACCTAGCGACCGTTCGGCGCATGGACAATCCCTGCGCGCAGGTCATATCTAGGGCCATGGATTTTGACCACGATATCGCGATCATCGGCGGCGGGCTGAACGGCCCTGCCCTTGCTCTGGCCCTCAGCCGCGCGGGTTTGCGCGTGGCGGTGATTGACGCCCTGCCCGCGCAGACCTTTGAGAATGCCGACTTCGATGGCCGCGCCTATGCGCTGGCGCTGACCTCGGTCAGGTTGATGGAAGGCATCGGCATCTGGCCCGAGATCGCCGGCGACGCCCAGCCGATGCTGGAGATCAAAGTCACCGATGGGCGCGCCGGAACCGGCCCCTCGCCCATGTTCATGCATTTCGACCATGCCGAGATCGAAGAAGGCCCAATGGGCCACATGGTCGAAGACCGCCACCTGCGCCGCGCCTTGCTAAAGGCCGTTGCGGCCGATCCGGCGATCACCCTGTTGAACGACACCCGCGTCACCGATCAAACGGTAGAGCCGACAGGCATCACCCTGACGCTGGAGGGTGGCAAGACCCTGCGCGCGCGACTGGCAGTCGGGGCCGATGGGCGCGGCAGCGGCACCGCCGAACGCGCCGGGATCAAGCGCATCGCATGGTCCTATGCACAAACCGCATTGGTCTGTGTGGTCAACCACGAGAAACCCCACCACGGCATCGCGCATCAGTTCTTCATGCCCCCCGGCCCGCTGGCGATCTTACCGCTAACCGGCAACCGCTCGCTGATCGTCTGGAGCGAAGCCAGCGCCAATGCCGCCGCCATCAATGCCCTGCCCGAGGCGCAATACCTTGACGTGCTGCGCCCGCGCTTCGGCAGCTTTCTGGGTGAGATTTCTCTGACCGGCCCGCGCTACAGCTATCCGCTGGGCCTGTCGCTGGCGCATTCCATGACCGCGCCGCGCGTGGCGCTTCTGGGCGACGCGGCCCATGGCGTGCACCCCATCGCGGGTCAGGGGCTGAACGCGGGCCTGCGCGATGTGGCGGCCTTGGCCGAGGTGATTGCCGATGCGGTGCGACGGGGCGAAGACCCCGGAAACGACGCGGTACTGGCGCGTTATCAGGAATGGCGGCGCTTCGACAATGCCAGCCTCGCGCTGGCGACAGACAGCTTTAACCGGCTGTTTTCGAACGACAATGCGCTTTTGCGCTTGGCCCGCGACATGGGCATGGCCGCGATCAACGCCCTGCCCGGCCTGCGCCGGACCTTCATCCGCGAAGCGGCGGGGCTGACGGGCGACTTGCCCCGATTGATGCGTGGAAAGCCCCTTTAGCGGGGTCCAGTTACAGCGTCCGCGCTTCGTCCGGCAGCATCACCGGAATGCCATTGCGGATCGGATAGGCCAGCCCGGCAGCTTTCGACACCAGCTCTTGCTTTTCCGCGTCATAGGTCAGCGTGGTCTGGGTGCGCGGGCAGATCAATGCCTCCAGCATCCGGCGGTCGAATTGAACGGTGGCATCCGTCATTGCATCAAGCCCTCTTCCTGACCGCCGCGCATCGCGAATTCGATCAATGTCACCAATGTCTCGCGCCGGGTTTCCAGCGAAGGCGCCTCTAGCAACGCCTGTTTGTCCTCGGCTTCAAACTCCAACATCATCGACAGGGAGTTTATCAGCAGCTCATCCTCGGCATCTTTCAACGTGTCCCAATCAGCCGAGAGGCCGCGGGTGTCGAAATACCGCCCCAAGAGATCAAGAAACCGCACCCGGTCGAAACTGTCGTCGACCTCATCCTCGCCCAAGTCACGGTCAAAGCCCGCCCAGTTCACATCGCAGCGGCGATAGGGGGAAAAGCCTTCGATCTCTTCCACCACGCGAAAGCGCGAGACGCCGCCAAGGGTCACCATATAGCGGCCATCCTCGGTCTCGGAAAACTGGGTGATGCGGCCCGCGCAGCCGATCTGGTGCAGCCCGTTGCCGTCGCGGCCGGGTATTTCGTTGGGCTGGACCATGCCGATCAGCCGCGTATCGGTCTTGAGCGCGTCTTCGATCATTTGAAGGTAGCGCGGTTCGAAGATATGCAGCGGCAGGCGCGAGCGGGGCAGCAGCAGTGCCCCTGCCAACGGAAAGATCGCAATAGTCTTGGGCAATTCTGCGGGCTTGATCATGACAAAGGACTTAGTGCGCCCGTCTCCTCAGGCAAATATCATTGACGACAGTTTGCGACGGCCATTCAGCACCACCGGATCATTGGGTTTAAGCGCCTCAAAAATGGTGAAAAGCTGCGTCTTGGCGGCGCCCTCGTTCCACTCTTTGTCGCGGCGGAAAAGCTCCAGCAGATGATCGACAGCGGCCTCGGCATCGTCATGGGCGTAAAGCGCTTGGGCCAGATCGAACCGCGCCTGATGATCGTCGGGGTTCGCCTCTACCTTCTCGGTCAACTCGGCCACGGGGCCGGCATCGGCGGCCTGATGCGCCAGTTGCAATTGGGCATGGGCGGCTTCAAGTTCGGGGGCCTTGGAGATCTCAATCGGCGCACCGTTGAGCAGGGCTTCGGCCTGATCCAAAGCGCCCATGGCGATATGGGACCGGACCATGCCGCCATAGGCGGGCGCGTTCATCGGGTCTTCTTCCAGAATTGCGGCAAAGGTCTGCGCCGCATCCGTGGCGGCCCCCTCGGCCAGCATCTCTTCGGCTGCGGCGACGGCATCGGCCAGCGTATCACCGGGGGCTTCGCCGCCCCCCGCCTTTACCACGCGGTCGACGAAAGCCTTGATCTCGGACTGCGGCAGCGCGCCTTGGAAACCGTCGACCGGCTGGCCTTTGAAAAAGGCATAGACCGTGGGGATCGATTGGATCTGCAATTGGCCCGCGATGTTCTGGGCCTCATCGACATTGACCTTCACCATCTTCACCGCGCCCTTGGCCGCGCGCACGGCGTCCTCCAACATCGGGCCAAGCGTCTTGCAGGGGCCGCACCACGGCGCCCAGAAATCAACGATGACCGGCACCGTTTGCGAGGCATCGACCACGTCAGCCATGAAGGTCGCCTCGGTCGTGTCCTTGATCAGGTCGGCATCCGCAGGGGCGGCGGTGGAAAGGTTCAGGTCGGTCATGCTGTTATCCTCGCTAATCGCGTTTGGCCTTATATGGACGTGCGGGGACGCGATTCAAAGGTCAAAACTGGCAAAAACCGGCGCGTGGTCGCTGGGTTTCTCCCAACCGCGCGCATCGCGGACGATATGGCTGGAGTGCCCGGCCTGCGCGATATCCGATGTGGCCCAGATATGATCGAGCCTGCGACCCTTGTCGGCGGCATCCCAATCGGCAGCGCGGTAGGACCACCAGCTATAGAGATTGCCCGCGGGCACATCTTGGCGGGTGATATCGACCCAATTGCCCGCATCCTGCACCGCGCCAAGCGCTTCGACCTCGACAGGCGTGTGGCTGACGATCTTCAACAGCTTTTTATGGTCCCAGACATCATCCTCACGCGGGGCGATGTTCAGGTCGCCCACAAGGATCGACTTCTCGGGTTTGTCGCCGTGGAACCAGTCGCGCATTTCCGAGAGGTAATCGAGTTTCTGGCCAAACTTCTCATTGATCTCGCGGTTGGGTTTGTCGCCGCCTGCGGGGACGTAGAAATTGTGGATCGTGGTGCCGTTTTCCAGCTTGGCCGCCACATGGCGGGCGTGGCCCAACATGGCGAAATCCTGATCGCCCGCATCCACCAAGGGCAGCTTCGACAGGATCGCCACACCGTTGTAGCCCTTCTGCCCACGCGCAACCATATGCGTGTATCCCGCCACCTTGAACGCCTCGACCGGGATCTTGTCGACCGGGCTTTTGCATTCTTGAAGGCAGAGCACATCCGGCCCGTGTTCGGCCAGCAGCTTCAACACCAAAGGCTCGCGCAGACGGACAGAGTTGATGTTCCAAGTGGCGAGAGAAAAGGACATGGGGGCAGGCTCCGGTCTGGGGGTAGGTCGGCACAATAACGCGGGTGGCGCGGCGGTGCCATGCGGAAATGGGGTTCCTTGCGGTAAGGGCCATCGCCTGCCCGCGAGTCGGCGACCCAAGGCCGCTTGTTGCCACTTTATGGTGCGGCCTTGATGTGGGTTCTGAAGGTCGCGCCCAGCCTCTCTAAATCGCCTATCCGGTCGCACCGGAGGTGCGCTCAGAATGATACGGCACGCCTTTGACGTGACGGGCGGGCAGGCGATGGCCCGGCGCCTGCGGCGTGTCTCCGGGCCGGAGTGACGATCTCAACCCCGCCCCGGACAAAAAAAGGCCGGGCACTATGGCCCGGCCAGTCCAACAGGGAGGTATGTACCTTTACCCGGGTACAAAAGTCGGGCTTCAAACCGAGTGGCGGGTCATGAAAACCCCGCCTCTCAGGGTTTCCAACCAAACGAGGTTGGAAATGGTTCCCGGTTTTTATGCCATCAGGCGATAACCACCGGATTCAGTCACCAGCAAGCGGGCATTCGAAGGGTCAGGCTCGATCTTCTGCCGCAGGCGGTAAATATGGGTTTCAAGCGTGTGGGTCGTGACGCCCGCGTTGTAACCCCAGACCTCATGCAGCAACACATCGCGCGGCACCACACCATCGTTGGAGCGGTAGAGGAACTTGAGGATATTGGTCTCTTTCTCGGTCAGACGCACCTTGCGGTCGTCCTCCGTGGTCAGAACCTTCATCGCGGGTTTGAACGTATAGGGTCCAAGCTGGAACACCGCATCTTCGGACTGCTCGTGCTGGCGGAGTTGCGCACGGATACGGGCCAGAAGGACGGGGAATTTGAACGGTTTGGTGACATAGTCATTCGCCCCCGCATCAAGGCCGAGGATGGTATCGGCATCGGTGTCATGGCCGGTCAGCATCAGGATTGGGCTTTTCACCCCCTGTTTGCGCATCAGACGGCAAAGCTCACGGCCATCGGTATCGGGCAGGCCCACGTCGAGGATGATAAGATCATAGAGCGCCTCTTTCGCCTTGGTCATCGCCTCGGTGCCGTTGGCGGCCTCGAACACATCGAAATCCTCGGTCATGATAAGCTGTTCGCTCAGCGCTTCGCGCAGGTCATCGTCATCGTCAACGAGCAGGATTTTCTTAAGCTGGGCCATCTATCTCTCCGTCTGTTGTCTTATACATGCGCTTCGACATGGGGTCCGACAAGGGATGTGACCTCTGTCTCACAGCCTCGTGTCAACAAAGCGTGAAATGTTTCAATTCCTTGGGAAATAACTTAGATAAACGCTGAAGCCTTTGCGGAGTTGCAACAAACCATGAGTTTCGCCCCGGACATCACCGAACAACTGGCGCGTGCGCGGGCCGATCTACGCATGGGCGTGCCCGTGGTTTTGGCCGAGGGTGCACAGGCCTCTCTCGTACTGGCGGCTGAAACGCTCACCGCGCAGCGTCTTGCGGATGTGTTGGCCTTGGGCGGCGCGCCGGTGTTGGCGATCACGGCGCGGCGGGCGGAGACGTTAAAGGCCCGCGCCTATGACGGCAATCTCGCCCGCGTACTGCTGCCTCCCGGTGCAACGCCCGCTTGGGTGCAAAGCATCGCTGATCCGGCGGATGATCTGCGCGCCCCGATGAAAGGCCCGCTCAAAACCGCGCGGGGTGGCGATACTGCCGCGCACAGTGCCGCGTTGGATTTGGTGAAAGCCGCGCGAATGCTGCCCGCAGCGCTGATGCTGGACCTGCCGCAGGGCGCTGACTTCGCGCAACTGCATGGGTTGACCATGATTGATCTTACAGCCGCCGCCCCCGTTCTTGCGCGCCGCAGCGCGCTGCACCCAGTGGTCAATGCCCGCCTGCCGATGGAGGTGTCCGAGGCCGGTCGCTTGCATATCTTCCGCCCCGAGGACGGCGGCGAAGAACACTATGCCATCGAGATTGGCCGCCCTGCCCGCAACACACCCGTTCTCTGCCGTCTACACTCGGCCTGCTTTACCGGCGATCTTATGGGCAGTCTGAAATGCGACTGCGGCCCGCAGCTTCGTGCGGCGCTGGCGCAAATGGGCGGTGAGGGCAACGGTATCCTGCTCTATCTTAACCAGGAGGGGCGCGGCATCGGCCTTGCCAATAAGATGCGCGCCTATTCCCTTCAGGATCAAGGCTTTGATACCGTGGAGGCCAATCACCGACTGGGGTTTGAGGATGATGAGCGCGACTTTCGCCTTGGCGCGGACATCCTGCGGTCGATGGGTTTTTCCGCCGTGCGTCTGCTGACCAACAACCCCCGCAAGGTCGGCATGATGGAGCAAAGCGGCGTTGCGGTGACCGAACGTGTCCCGCTCGCCGTGGGCGAAAACCGCCATAACAGCGCCTATCTGGCCACCAAGGCCGCAAAATCGGGCCATTTCCTGTGACACCTAATGACATGGTTTTGACCCCGACGGGGCTGCGGTTTCAGGGGCGGCGCTATGCCTGCAGCATCGGCAAGGGCGGTCTGACCCGTGACAAGCGCGAAGGCGATGGGGCGACGCCGCGCGGGGTGCACCGTTTGGTGGGGATTCTCTACCGGCCTGACCGTATCCCTGCTCCGAGCGCCTGGGCGCAGCCGATCCGCCCGGGTGACCTGTGGTCGGACGCCAGTGGTCAGCCAGACTACAACCACCGCGTCCACGCGCCCTATGGCCATAGCCATGAGGCGCTGCGCCGCGCTGATCCGCTCTATGATCTGGTGATCCTGACCGATTGGAACTGGCCAGAGGCCGAGGCCGGGCGCGGCTCCGCGATCTTTATTCACCAGTGGCGGCGGCCCGGCTACCCGACCGAGGGCTGCATCGCCTTTGCGCGGGACGATCTTCATGAGATCGCGGCCCGTGTCGGCCCGGCGACGCGGCTGATTATTCGCTAACCCGCTCGCCAAAGATGGCAGAGCCGACGCGCACATGGGTAGCACCAAGCGCGATGGCCTGCTCAAAGTCACCGCTCATGCCCATCGACAGGCCGCTTAGATCGTTGCGCGCGGCAATCTTGGCCAGCAGGGCGAAATGCAGCGATGGGGCCTCATCCACCGGGGGGATGCACATCAGCCCCTTGATGGGCAGATCCAGCGCGCGGCATTCGGCAATGAAATCATCCGCCTCACGGGGCATCACCCCGGCCTTCTGATCTTCTTCGCCGGTGTTGACCTGAATGAACAGATCGGGACAGCGGCCCATTTCCTGCGCCAGACGCGCGATGGTCTTGGCCAGTTTGGGCCGGTCGACCGTGTGGATCGCCTCTGCCAGTTCCATCGCCTGACGGACTTTGTTGCTTTGCAAGGGGCCGATGATGTGCAGGTCGATGCCGTCGAATTCTTCGCGGAAGCCGGGCCATTTGCCCGCCGCCTCTTGCACGCGGTTCTCGCCGAAAGAGCAGTGTCCCTCTTCCAAGACCGCACGCACACGCGCGTCGGGCTGAACCTTGCTGACGGCGATCAAGGTGACCGACCCCGCCGCGCGGCCTGCATCGGCTTCGGCTTTCGTGATGCGGTTTTGGATGTCGCTCAGACTCATTTTCGGCCCTCCATTTCAGGCGCGCAGAAAACAACAGCCTTGAGTAAAAGAAAAGGGGCAGACCGAAAGGCCTGCCCCAATATTCAGAGTATGTCGTTCAACTTAGAAGTTGAAGCGAACACCCATGTCGGCGCGGTCGTCGCCGTTGAAGCGGTGAGCAACACCACCACGCAGGGAGACACCGCCGCCCAGGTCGTGGTTGAAGTCAACACCGTAGCCGGTGTCGTTGCCTGCGCCGTCTTGGTCAGCAACATAGACTTCTACGTCTGTCGCTGCGCCAACGTCGAAACGACCGGCCAGAACAACGCGGTCACCGTTGGTGCCGTTGTCAGCAAACGCCAGTGTCACGTCGGCGATGCCGAAGGAACCGCCAGCTGTTGCTGTGAACTCGGTGTCGCCTGCGTCGTCGGAGTCTTGACCACCAACTGCGAAGGTCCAGCCGCTCCATGTGTAAGCAACGTAACCAGCAACGCGGTCGTTGGTGTCGGAAGCAGACACGTGAACCGACAGATCGCCAGCGGAGTACATGACTTCAACGCCGTTGGAGCCAGCTGCGCCGTTACCACCGGAGGAGTATGCGTCGCCGTTGCCGGCGTAGGCGGTGTAGTCATAGCCCAGGCCGGTCAGGCCGAGGTCGATCGGGTACTGACCCGGCATGGATTCCAGAGCACCGAAGATGTTGCCAACGCCGACTTCAAAGCCACCGGAACGAGCGAAGAAACGAACGCCGTTGATGCCTGTGCCTGCGGGACCAGCATTTTCTGCGAAGTCGTCAGCTGTGCCGAGAATGTTGTCGGGACCAGCGTTGATCGACTGCTGCTCATCGGAGTTGTTCTGCTGGATACGTGCACGGGCACCAACAACAACGCCAGCGTCGGACTCAGCTGTCGCGTCGATCTGCAGACGGAAACGGCTGGTGACGTCTGTGGAGTCGCCTGCTGCTGTGTCGTTGTACAGGATACCAAAACGGCCGTAGCCGCCGAATGTTACGTCTGCTGCTGCTACACCGGCGGTCGCAACCAGGGCTGTTGTAGCGAAGAGAACTTTTTTCATGAGTTTTCCCTCGGTTTGAATTCATATGCCCAGACCGGGGAATCCGGTAAGGGTATGAAGGGTGTTTGCCCCCAATGCCCCGCACTTGGCAAGGTTCGCGCGCCCCCCGCCCTCAATGTCGCTGACGCTGGTGCAGCTATGCCACAGTTTCGCCGCCCGGGCCTGCCCCGCCTGCCCGTTACTGCCTTTGGCGCAGGGGCAGAGCGCCCGAACAGGCACCTATGACATAGACCTTGCCGATAAGGGCCTGCTTGGATAGACCGGAGCGCAAACAGGCAAAGGAAAGCTGCAATGGCCCTTCGTACCGCTTGCAAGATGGCGATCTCCGTTCTGGCGCTCAGCGCGCTTGCCGCCTGTGGTGGGGGCTTTGGCAGCCCAGCCACGGAACGGCCGGATCAATACACCAACCCGAACAATCCCAATAACATTGAGACCAATCCAGACAATACGATCTGGTCGATCTTCAATCGCAAGAACACGGATTCCAGCGTTTCAGTGAACAAGTACCTCTGGTCGGCCTCGCTGGAAGTGTTGAACTTCCTGCCGGTGCAATCGGTCGATCCTTTCACCGGGGTTATCGTCACGGGCTACGGCACCCCTCCGGGCGGTGGCCGTGCCTATCGCGCGACCGTGCTGATCGACGACCCGGCACTGGATGCCCGCTCGCTCAACGTGGCGCTGCAATCCTCGGGCGGCCAGCCGGTGGCACGGGCGACAACCCGCGCGGTAGAGGATGCGATCCTCAGCCGGGCGCGGGAGATGCGCGTGTCCGACAGCAGATTCTGAGCCCGCTTAACTCAACACGTTTCCAACGCCGGGCCTTGTGAGAGCAGCAGCCCGGCGTTTTTCATGTCATAAGGTCCCCGTCATGCCCCGCTATACCCCCGCCGAGATCGAAGCCCGCTGGCAGCAAGCCTGGGAAAAGGATGGCGTCTTTCAGGCCGTCCGCAACGCTGACAAGCCGAAATACTATGTGCTTGAGATGTTCCCCTACCCGTCGGGCCGCATCCACATGGGCCATGTGCGCAACTACACGATGGGCGACGTGATCGCGCGCTACAAGACCGCCACCGGGCATAACGTGCTGCACCCGATGGGCTGGGACGCCTTTGGCATGCCCGCCGAAAACGCCGCCATGGCCATCGGCGGCCACCCGGCGGATTGGACCTATGACAACATCGCCGAGATGAAAAAGCAGATGAAGCCGCTCGGCCTGTCGATTGACTGGTCGCGCGAGATCGCCACCTGCCACCCCGGTTACTACGGCCAGCAGCAGGCGCTGTTTTTGGACTTCCTCAAAGAGGGGCTGGTCTACCGCAAAAACGCCGTGGTGAACTGGGACCCGGTCGATATGACCGTGCTGGCCAACGAGCAGGTCGAAAACGGCTGCGGCTGGCGCTCTGGCGCGCCGGTAGAGCGGCGCGAGTTGACGCAGTGGTTCTTCAAGATTTCGGACCACTCCGAAGAGTTGCTCTCGGCGCTCGACAGCCTCGACAACTGGCCCGCGAAGGTAAAGCTGATGCAGGCGAACTGGATCGGCAAATCGCGCGGGCTGCAGTTTGCCTTCTCGACCATCGAAGCGCCTGAAGGTTTCGACCGCATCGAAGTCTACACCACTCGCCCCGACACGCTGCTGGGCGCGTCTTTTGTCGGCATTTCCCCCGATCACCCGCTGGCCAAGACGCTGGAGCGGGACGATGAAGCCGTCGCCGCCTTCTGCGCCGAATGCCGCAAGGGCGGCACCACCGAAGAGGCGATCGAGACCGCCGAGAAGCTGGGCTATGACACCGGCATCCGCGTGCGCCATCCCTTTGACACGGCGCATGAACTGCCCGTCTATATCGCCAACTTCATCTTGATGGACTACGGCACCGGCGCAATCTTTGGCTGCCCAGGCCACGACCAGCGCGATTTCGACTTTGCAACGAAGTACGAGTTGCCGATCATCTCGACCTTCCTGCCGTCGGAAGATGCCTCGCCCAAGCTCGACGAAGCCTTCGTGCCGCAGAAGTCGGAAAAGGTGTTCTACAACCGTGGCTTTGCCGGCGACCAGTGGCAAACCGGCGAAGAGGCTGTTGATGCCGCCATCGCCTTTTGTGAAGAAAACGGCATCGGCCAAGGCGTCACCAAATACCGCCTGCGCGACTGGGGGCTGAGCCGCCAGCGCTACTGGGGCTGCCCGATCCCGGTTGCCCATTGCGACGACTGCGGCGTGGTGCCTGAAAAGAAAGAGAACCTGCCGATCGAGCTGCCCTACGACGTCACTTTTGACACCCCCGGCAACCCGCTTGACCGCCACCCGACATGGCGCAACTGCGCCTGCCCCGCCTGCGGCAAGGACGCCCTGCGCGAGACCGACACGATGGACACCTTCGTCGACAGTTCGTGGTATTTCGCCCGTTTCACCGCGCCGCGCGCGGACACGCCCACCGTCATGGAAGACGCGCAATATTGGATGAACGTCGATCAATATATCGGCGGCATCGAACACGCGATCCTGCACCTGCTCTACTCGCGCTTCTTTGCCCGTGCGATGCAGATCACCGGCCACCTGCCCGAAAGCGCTGTTGAGCCCTTCGACGCGCTCTTTACCCAAGGCATGGTGACGCATGAGATCTACCAGACCCGCGACGATAATGGCCGCCCGGTCTATCACCTGCCCGAGGAGGTGACCGAGGGCAAACTCAGCGACGGCACCGAGGTTGAGATCATTCCCTCCGCCAAGATGTCGAAGTCCAAGAAGAACGTCGTCGACCCGCTGCACATCATCTCGAACTACGGCGCCGACACCGCGCGTTGGTTCGTGCTCAGCGATTCGCCCCCCGAGCGCGATGTGGAATGGACCGCCAGCGGCGCCGAGGCGTCTTACAAGCACCTCTCCCGCGTCTGGAACATCTGCGACCGCGTCGGCGAGATGGACCGTGATGCCGCTGGCACCGGCGATGATGATCTGCTGCGTGCCATGCATAAAACGATCCATGACGTAACGATGGGCGTCGAATCCTTTGGCTTCAACGCGGCGATTGCCAAGCTCTATGCTTTCACAGCGACACTGCAAAAATCCAAAGCAGGCTATGCCGCGCAGCGTGAAGCGATCATGACGCTGGCGCAGTTGATGTCGCCGATGACCCCGCACCTGTCGGAAGACATCTGGGCGCATCAAGGCGGCGAAGGGCTGATCACCAAGGCCCCATGGCCCAAGGCCGACGAGAAGATGCTGGTCGATGACACCGTGACCCTGCCGATTCAGATCAACGGCAAACGCCGGGCGGAAATTCAGGTGCCCGCCGACATGCCGAAGGAAGAGGTTGAAAAAATCGCGCTGGCGCATGAAGCTGTCATTCGAACGCTGGACGGGGCCACACCGAAAAAGGTCATCGTCGTGCCCGGACGGATTGTGAATGTCGTTGCCTAAGCCCACCCATATGCGCCGCCGCTTCCTGTTGGCTCTGCCCCTGCTGGCGCTCGCCGCCTGCGGGTTCGAGCCGGTCTATGGCCCCGGCGGCGCGGGCACGGCCCTGCAAAACCGCGTGCTGGTCGATGCGCCCGAAGACCGCTTTGGCTATTTTCTGGTGCGCGAGGTGGAAACCCGCTTGGGCCGTGCCGCCACCCCCCGCTGGGGGCTGGCGCTGACCACCACCACAACCGAAGACGGGCTGGCCATCGACAGCGAAGGCAACACCCGGCGCTATAACCTGCTTGGCACCACCTCTTACGCGCTGCGCGATCTCGACAGCGGACAAATCGTGACCTCGGGCAAGGTCGAAAGCTTTACCGGCTATTCCGCCACCGGCACCACCGTCGCCACCCGTGCCGCCGAGTTGGACGCGCAAGAGCGCCTAATGGTGATTCTGGCTGACCTCGTCGTGAGCCGTCTTTACGCAGCTGACTTGCCGCAATGAAGCTCACCCCGCGCGACGCAAAGCCCTATTTCGCGCGGCCTGATCCCGCGCGGACGGGGCTTTTGATCTACGGCAGCGATGCCATGCGCGTTGCGCTGAAACGGCAGGAATTTCTGAAAAACCTGCTTGGCGCCAATGCCGAAGAGGAAATGCGCCTGGGCCGGATGCCCGCAGGCGAATTGCGCCGCGATCCGGCGATGCTGATGGACGCGATCAAGGCCGTCGGGTTCTTCCCCGGCCCCCGAGCGGCGCTGGTGGAAGAGGCAAATGACAATATCGCCAAAATCCTGCTCGACGCGCTGAAAGACTGGCAGCCGGGCGACGCGCAGATCATCGTCACGGCGGGCGATCTAAAAAAAACCTCCAAGGTGCTCAAAGCCTTTGAGAGCCACCCCAACGCCTATGCCACCGCGATCTATGATAACCCGCCCGACCGGGCCGAGATTGAGCAGATGCTAAAGGATGCGGGCCTCACCCCCGAGGCCGACGCCATGGCCGCGCTCAGCGATCTGGCCCGCACCCTTGATCCGGGTGATTTCCGCCAAACGCTAGAAAAGATCACGCTCTACAAACTGGGTGACAGCAGCCCCATCGGGCTGGAAGACATCGCCGCCTGCGCCCCCACCTCGACCGAGGCCGAGGTCGACGACATCCTGCATGTGGTCGCCGAGACCCGCGCCGCCGAAATCGGCCCGGTGATGAGCAAGCTGCAAGGCCAAGGCGTGAACCCGGTAACGCTGACGATCATGGCGACCCGGCATTTCCGCACCCTCTACCGCATCGCCGCCAACCCCGGCGCGCCGATCTACGGCGTGCGTGACCGCGACCGCGCCATGCGGCAGGCGCGCAACTGGGGCGCGGTGAAGCTGGAAACTGCGCTTGCGGTGCTGACCGAAACCGACCTCAAGCTGCGCTCTGCCGGGCAGCACGCCCCGGCGCTGGCTTTGGTCGAGCGGGCCTTTATCCGTCTGGCGATGCTGGGCGCACAACGTTGATTTTGGGAGAGGAAATTCAATGTATACTGTCATCGGCGGCACCAAATCCCGCGCTTTTCGCGTCATGTGGATGCTCGAAGAATTGGGCCAACCCTACGCGCTGAACCCCGCCGCGCCGCGCTCGGAAGAGGCGCGCAAATACAACCCTTCGGGCAAGATCCCCGCCCTTGTGGACGGCGATGAGGTACTGACCGATTCCCTCGCGATCATGACCTATCTGGCCGACAAGCACGGCGCGCTGACCGCCCCCGCAGGCACGCCCGAACGCGCGCGGCAGGACGCATTGACCTTTTGGCTGATTGACGAGTTCGACGCGATCCTCTGGGCGGCGGCAAAACACAGTTTCATTTTCCCCGAAGAAGCGCGCGTGCCCGCGATCAAAGACAGCCTCAAGGCCGAGTTCGAACGTGCGGCCAAAAACCTGTCTGACCGCCTGGAGGGGCCGTTTCTGATGGGCGATCAGATCACCGTCCCCGACCTGCTGGCGGTGCATTGCATCAACTGGTCCATCGGCGCGAAATTCCCGCGCGTGGATGATAAGCTGAACCTCTGGGCCAAATCCCTGCGCGAACGCCCTGCCTTCGTCGCCGCGATGGCCAAGGAAAACGGTTAACGCCGCGCCCATTCCACAGCATGGCGGCCCGCCCAATGGCCGGTCGCCAGACAACCGTTGATCAGATAGCCGCCCGTGGGCGCTTCCCAATCCAGCATTTCCCCGGCGGCAAAGACGCCCGGCACCTCGCGCAGCATCAGCCCCGCATCCAGCGCGTCGAGCGCTATCCCCCCCGCCGTCGAAATCGCCTCATCCATCGGACGCAGCCCGGCGTGGGCGATGGGCAGGTCTTTCAGCAAGGCGGCCAGCGCCTCGGCCTCCTGCGGCAGCGGGCGCGCCATCTCTTGCAGCAGCGCGATCTGGGCGGGGGTCAGTTTCAGCCGCTTGCGCAGATGATTGGCCTGACTGTCCTTACCGCGCGGCTTCGCCAAACGTGCCGCGACATCGCGGACCTGCAAGTCCGGCAGCAGATCAAGCGACAGCCCCTGCCCTTCGCGCAGCCCGCGCGAGACGCTGTAAATGCCCCCGCCCTCCAGCCCACGGGCCGAGATCACCGCCTCCCCACGTGAGGTGTAGGGGCCAGCGCGCCATGCCACACCCTTGAGCGCCGCGCCGAAATGTCGGGTCATATGCGGCGACCAATCGACCAGCAGCCCGACGTTGGCCGGGGCGAAATCGCGCAGGGCCACGCCGCGCTCGGCCAGCAGGGGCGCCCATGCCCCCGTCGCGCCAAGCCGCCGCCAACTTGCACCGCCAAGGGCCAGTACCGTCACATCGGCCTCGACCACTTCCCGCCCGCCGGGCGTATCGAAAACAAAGGCATCCCCGTCCCAGCCCTGCCACTGCCAGCGGGTGTTGATCGTCACCCCGCATTCCGCCAGCCGCGCAAGCCAAGCCCGCAGCAGCGGAGAGGCTTTCATCGCACGAGGGAAAACCCGCCCCGTCGAGCCGGTAAAGACCTCTTGCCCCAATCCTTCGGCCCAGTCCTGCACCGCTTGGGTATCGAAGGCTTCCAGCATCGGGCGCAAGGCAGTCTGCGCCTCTTCATAGGCGGCGAGAAAGGGCGCGAACGGTTCGGACTTGGTCAGGTTCAACCCGGATTTGCCCGCCATCAAGAACTTGCGCCCGACCGAGGGCTTCGTCTCACAAAGCGTGACCGACAGCCCCGCCTTTGCCATGGCCTCGGCCGCCATCAGCCCTGCGGGGCCGCCCCCGATGACCAAGGCGCGGGTCACGCGGCGCGCCCTTCGGTCTGATTTTCTGACGGGGAAGCCATCGGCCTGTCCTTGCCTTGGGGAGGATTTGACACATCCTCTTGCCTGCCGTGGCCCTGCAATGCAAGCGAAAGGGAGGACCGTGACCGAAGGCGAGGACTTGCCAGATTGCCCGCTCTGCCACCGGCCCATTCCTCGGGATGTGCCACAGAGCCTGCATCATCTCATCCCCAAGCTGCGCGGCGGCAAGGGGGGGCCGACGGTGCTGATGCACCACATTTGCCACCGCGAGGTGCACGCCGCTCTGACCGAGACTGAGTTGGCGCGGCACTACAACACGCCTGAAGCGCTGCGTGGCCATCCGAGGCTGGCCAAATTCGCCGCATGGGTGGCGAAACGCCCGCCCGGTTTTCGTTCCAAAGTGCCGGGTGGCACGCGCAAGCGTTAGGCGGGGCTGCACATCCGTTTGATTTCCTGCGCGATTTCGGGCCGCGCAGCCAGCGTATCGACGGCCAGCGCCAGCGCGTGATCCTGCAGTTCTTCCGCCTCGACAAGGCGGTCGATCAGGCCAAAGGTCAGCGCCTCCTCCGCCGTGATCCTCTGCCCGCCCATCAGCAAAAGCTTGGTCCGCGCAGGGCCGATCAGCGCCGCCATCCGCGCCGGGTCCGAGGGCTGCGGCAAAAACCCGAGCTTCATCACCGGATAGAAGAATTTCGCCCCCGGCCCCGCGATGCGCAGATCGCAGGCCAGCGCCATGCCCATCGCACCGCCCGCCAGCGTGCCATTGAGCGCGGCAATGCTCAGCCCCGGCAGGGCAGCCACTGCGCCCGACAGACGCTCCCAAACATCCGATTTCGCCAGTCCCGCGCGGGCTTCGTCAAGATCGGCCCCCGCGCTGAACACCTTGCCGCGACCGGTCAGGATCACCGCGCGGGCGGCCTGTGCCTCCTCCATGATATCGGCGAGTTCGACCAGCATGGCATGGGTCAGGGAATTGGCCTTGTCGGGGCGGTTGATCGTGACGGTCCAGATGTCGCCCGCGCGGTCAAGCTCGATCATATGAGGCCCACCGCCTTGCGGATGCCCTCATCCCGCAGGGAAATCTCATCGCCGAGGAAACGATCCGCCTCGGGGCCGCACATCCACAGCAGCGTGCGCGCGGGCCAATCGGCGGGGATATGCACGTCCCAGTCAAGCTGGCTGACCGGGTTCACGCCGCTGTCTTTGATGTCGCGCTGCATGTCGGTGGCCACGGTGCCCGGCGACAGACCGATGGCGCGGATGCCGTTGCCGCCCTCCTCGTGGTGCAAACACTGGGTCAGCATATTCGCCGCCGCCTTGGAGGCGCAGTAGTGGCTCCATGCCTCCACCGGGTTGTGCGCGGCCCCCGAAGAGATCGTCAGCACCGTGCCGCCGCCGGTTTCCTTCATCAGTGGCAGAGCCGCGCGCATGCCGTGAAAGACGCCAGTCACGTTGATGTTGATCGCCTTGGCCCAATCCGACGGATCGGCCTCTGCCATGAGCGAGATCGGATCAATCACGCCTGCATTGTTGATCAGCACATCCAGCCCGCCAAACGCCCGGCGCGTTGTCTCAACCGCAGAGGTCATCTCGTTATAGCGGGTCACATCGCAGGGGATGGCGATGGCGCGATTGCCCAACTCTCCGGCCAATTCGGCGATGGCATCCTGACTGCGCGCCAACAGGGCGACATTGGCGCCTGCCTCGGCGAAAACCCGCGCGGCGGCGGCGCCGATGCCCCGGCTGGCACCGGTAATCATGATCGTCTTGCCTGTCATGTCCATGGGGTGATCCTTCCGCTAATTTTGTACATTACTTGGAGGCTGTGGTAATCTGCCGATCAACCCGGGTCCAGCCTCGCGTCGCTTGACCCTGCGCGGGGATTGGCAGACCCTATGCACAACTCATTGCCGAAAAGGAATTTCCGATGTCTCGCATCCCCACAGCGTCGCTGCTTCTCGCCCTGCCGGTCACGCTGGCCTCGACGCCCCTCTGGGCCGACCTGACCCCTGCCGAAGTCTGGGGCGATTGGCGCCAGTATATGCAGAGCATGGGCTATCAGGTTGAGGCGAGCGAAGCCTTTAACGGTGCGGACCTAACCGTCAGCGATGTGACCCTGAAGATGGACATGGCTGAAGAGGGTGGCGATTTTTCCCTGTCGCTCGGCACGCTGCGTTTCGAGCCGGAAGGTGACGGCGCGGTCAATATCCGCATGCCCAATGTCATGCCGATGACGATCAACGTCGCGCCCGAAACGCCCGAGGATGAACCGGTGTCGATGGTGTTGAACTACGCCCAGACCGCCCCGGTGATGCGCGCCAGCGGCAGCGCTGAGGCGCTGCAGTATGACTATGCCGCCGACAGCATCTCGCTCACGCTTGCGGGGCTCAAGGTCGGCGAAGAAAGCTATACCGAAGAAGAAGCCAAGTTCACCCTGACCGGCAGCGGCGTCAGCAGCCGGACCGAAATGACCGGGACCGATACGCGCCGCTACGACCAGTCGGGCCGCATCGACAGCCTGCAATATGACGTGGTGATGAAAACCCCCGAGGACCCTGCCCGTGTCGCCGTGAAGGGCGGCGTGGATCAGGTGGTCTTTGATGGCAGCGGCGCGCTGCCGATGATCGACGCAGGCGCCGACGTGGCCGCGATGATGCGCGAAGGTCTGACCTTTGGCGGCAGCTTTACCGCTGGCGCAGGCCGCACCGACATGCAAGTCTCTGACCCCGAAAATGGAGAGTTTCAGCTGGCCTCAAGCTCAACCGGGGCGAAGCTGGGCGTGGCGATGGGGCCCGAAGGGCTCTCCTATGACGGTGGCCAGCAGAACATCGAAGTCAGCGTCACCGCCGCCGACATGCCCTTCCCGATCCAGTTCAGCATGGCGGAAAGTGCGTTTAATCTGAAAATGCCGGTGATGAAGTCCGAAGAGCCGCAGGACTTTGCCTTTGGCGTCAAGCTCGACAGCTTCAAGATGTCGGACATGATCTGGGGCATCTTTGACCCCACCGGCCAATTGCCTCGCGACCCGGCAACTTTGGTCGTGGACCTGTCGGGCAAGGCCAAGCTGCTGTTTGAACTGATGGACCCCGAAGTCACCGCCACCATGGGCGATGAGGCACCGGGCGAAATTCACGAATTGAACGTAAACGAAGTCACGCTTGACGTAGCAGGGGCCGAGTTCGATGCCACGGGGGCGATCACCTTTGACAACGAAGACATGCAAACCGTGCCCGGCATGCCAAAGCCCGTCGGCGCGCTGGACCTGTCGTTGATCGGCGGCGTGGCCTTGCTCGACAAATTGGTGACCATGGGGCTGATCCCACAGGAGCAGGCACTGGGCGCGCGGATGATGATGGGGCTCTTTACCGTCCCGGGCGAAGGCGAAGATTCCCTGACCTCCAGAATCGAGTTCACCGAAGAGGGCGGCATCCTCGCCAACGGTCAGCAGATCAAATAACAACCGGCGCGGCCTTGGTCCGCGCCCTTTCCGCGTGGGAAAATACAGCGCGGCCCTTGCCCCTCTCGGGGCGGGGGATTACCCCTTTTCCAACCCCAAAAGGAGCCAGACCATGCCAGACGCCCTTGATGCATTGACCAAGTCCCTCCTTCAGGCGGCCACCAAGGCCGGGGCGGATGCAGCCGATGCCATGGCGATCACGGCAAGCTCCGTCTCGATCGAAGTGCGCGGCGGGGCGCTGGAACAGGCCGAACGCTCTGAAGGAACGGACATCGGGCTGCGGGTTTTTGTCGGGCAACGCTCGGCCAATGTCTCGGCCTCCGATACCTCCGCGCGCACGATTGAAGAGATGGCCGAACGCGCCGTCGCCATGGCCCGCGAAGCACCCGAAGACCCCTATGCGGGGCTGGCCGATCCCGCTCAACTCTCTGCCCGCCGCGATGCGGAAGGGCTAGAGCTTTGCGACCCCGCGCCAGAGCCTTCCCCCGAAGCCCTGCAAGATGACGCTGCCCGCGCCGAAGCCGCCGCGCTGGCCGTCAAAGGGGTGAGCCAAGTGCAATCCGCAGGCGCTGGCTATGGCGCACAGAAAATCCATCTCGCGGCGACCAACGGGTTTGAGGGCGGCTATGCCCGCAGTGAACGCGGGCTGTCCTGCGTTGCCATTGCGGGCAGCGGCACGGGGATGGAGCGGGACTACGACGGCGACAGCCGCATCTTTCAGGCCGACCTGCGCGACGCGCAAGAGATCGGCACCCGCGCGGGCGAACGCGCGCTGGCGCGGCTCGATGCCCGCAAGCCGCCCACCGGCAGCTATCCGGTGCTGTTTGACGAACGCATCGCCGCGTCGCTGATCGGGCATCTGCTGGGCGCGATCAACGGTCAGGCGATTTCGCGCGGGGCGTCCTTCCTGCGCGATGCGATGGGTGAACAGGTGCTGCCCGAAGGTTTGTCCCTGATCGAAGACCCGTCCCGCATCCGTGCCACCGGCTCACGTCCTTTCGATGCCGAAGGGTTGCCGACCCAGCAACGCGCCATCGTTGAAAAAGGCATCCTGCAAGGCTGGACGCTCGACCTTGCCACGGCCCGCAAGCTGGAGCTTACCCCCACCGGCAACGCCGCGCGGGGCCCCGGCTCTGGCCCGCAGCCCTCGAACTGGAACATCGCGCTGACCCAAGGTGAGGCCAGCCGCGACGATCTGATCGCTGAGATGGGCACCGGGCTTTTGGTGACCTCGATGATCGGCAGCACGATCAACCCCAATACGGGCGACTATTCGCGCGGAGCTTCGGGCCTTTGGGTCGAGAATGGTGAGATCACCCATGCAATCAACGAATGCACCATCGCGGGCAATCTGCGCGACATGCTGCGGGCGATGATCCCCGCCAATGATGCCCGCAGACATCTCAGCCGTGTTGTGCCCTCTCTGCTGGTGCCGGGGATGACCCTTGCCGGTGCCTAAGGACGACCTTGCCCTCTTGATCGACGCCGCCCTTAAGGCAGGTGCGGTTGCGCGCGGCTTTGTCGGGGCCACGGCCAAACGCTGGGACAAGCCCGACAACGCAGGCCCGGTGACCGAGGCCGATCTGGCGGTGAACGATCTGTTGCTCGCGGAACTGCGCGGCGCACGGCCCGGCTATGGCTGGCTCTCTGAGGAGACTGAGGACAATACCGACCGACTGGGGCATGAACGGGTCTTTATCATCGATCCGATCGACGGCACCCGCAGCTTTGTCGAAGGCTCTGACACATGGGCGCATTCACTGGCGGTGGCCGAGGCGGGCGAGGTTACGGCGGCGGTGGTCTACCTGCCAATGCGCGACATGCTCTACGCTGCCAGCCGGGGCGGTGGGGCCACGCTGAACGGCACGCCGATCCGCACCTCAGAGATCGGCGATCTGGCCGACGCGACCGTCCTTGCCGCGCGGCCCGCGCTGGTGGCAGAACGCTGGCACGGCGGCGCACCGCCTGTGTTCAAACGCAGCTACCGTCCCTCGCTCGCATACCGCATGGCACTGGTGGCGGATGCATCGTTTGACGCGATGATCACCCTGCGCCGCACGTGGGAATGGGACATCGCCGCAGGCACCTTGATCGTGGCCGAGGCGGGCGGCACCTGCGCCACCGCCACCGGCGCGCCGCTCAGGTTCAACAACCCCGACCCGCGCGTGGATGGCATCGTCGCGGGCGGCCCAATGGTGCAGCGCGCGCTGATCGACGCCCTTGCGTGACCGGCCCCATCTGCTAGGCACTATGCGCAGCACCGCAGCTTTGACAGATCAAAGGACAGCTCCATGACCCAACGCCTGCACCTTGTTTTCGGTGGCGAACTTGTCGATCCGACCAAGAACGCTTTCAAGAACGTCGACAACATCCATATCGTCGGGATCTTCCCCAACTACGCCAGCGCCTATGACGCATGGAAATCCGAAGCGCACCGGACCGTGGATAACGCCCATATGCGCTATTTCATCGCGCATCTGCACCGCCTGCGCGACGAGGAAACCTCGGCCTCGCCCACCGAAGAGCTGGAATAAACCACCATGGCGGCGCGGTCGCTGGGGCTTGCAGCCTATCGCGCCCTTGTGCGCCGGGGCGGGGCCGAAGACGCAGCGCCCTATGCCACGCGCCCCGAGGGTGAGCTGGTCTGGATGCATGCCGCCGAGGCGGGCAATGTCTTGGCCGTGCTCGACCTTGCCAAACGTCTGATGGCGATGCGCGACCGCGTCGCGGTGCTGGTGACCCTTTCGGAGAGCGCGGCCACCCAAGACCTCCCGCCGACCGACACCCGCGATCTTTTCATCCTTCCCGCCCCCAGTGAACATCCCGAGAATGTGGCGCGGTTCCTTGACCATTGGCGCCCCGGCTTTTGCCTGTGGACATGGGGTGGGCTGAGGCCCAATCTGGTGTTGGAAACCGCGGCGCGCGGCTGCCCGATGATAATGATCGACGCCGACAGCGCTGGTTTCGATGGTCGCCGGGACCGCTGGATGCCCGATGTGACCCGACAGTTGTTGTCCGCCTTCGATCAGGTGCTCACCCGCTCTCCGGCCGTGCTGCGCCGTCTGGTGCAACTGGGCCTGCCGCGCAGCAAGGGAGAGGTGACTTCGCCACTGCTGACGGGCGGCCAAGCGCTGCGCTGCGCGGAAACGGATCTGGCGGATATGTCGGCCTGCCTTGTCGGTCGCCCGGTCTGGTATGCGACACAAATCCTGCCCGAAGAGATACCCGTCGTGCTGACCGCTCACCGCCAAGCGCTGCGTCTGTCGCACCGGTTGCTGCTGATCCTGCACACCCATGACTACCCTACCGCCGATATCGCCTATGAACGCGCCCGCGCGCGGGGATTCACCGCGATGCGGTGGGGGGATGATCCCTACCCCGATGAAACCACTCAAGTCATGGTGGCCGATGACCCCGGCGACCGGGGGCTGTTTTTCCGCGTCGCACCCGTGTCGTTCCTTGGCTCTTCGCTGGTGTCGGGCCATGGCGGCTGCGATCCCTTCGAGGCGTCAGCGCTTGGGTCTGCGGTGCTCTATGGCCCCAAGGTGCGGAACTTTCTGCCGTCCTACGGGCGGCTTGCCACGGCGGGGGCGGCGCGGATCGTCAACGATGCGGGTGCGCTTGGCAATGCGGTCTCGCGGTTGATCGCACCGGATCAGGCGGCGACCATGGCCCACGCGGGCTGGGACGTGATCAGCGAGGGGGCCGAACTGGCCGACAGGGTGATCGAATTGATCCAAGACAGCCTCGACGACCATGCGGGAGCCTCAAATGCGCGCGCCTGATTTCTGGCATCAGCCCCGACCCGATTGGCGTGCACGGTTGCTGCAACCACTGGGCGTGCTTTATGCCGCTGCCACCGCGCGGCGGCTGGCCACAGGTACGCCGCTGCGCTTGGGTATTCCGGTGATCTGCGTCGGCAACATCAATGCAGGCGGCACCGGCAAGACGCCCACAGTGATGGCGGTGCTGAAATATCTGCTAGAGCGCGGCCACCGCCCCCATGTCGTCTCACGCGGCTATGGCGGCACGCTGGAAGGCCCGGTGCGGGTGGATCCAGCGCAGCACAGCGCGGGCGAGGTGGGGGATGAACCACTGCTACTGGCCGCATTCTCGGATGTCTGGGTCGCCCGCGATCGTGCCGCGGGTGCGCAGGCGGCAGAGGCTTCGGGCGCCACTGTCGTGGTGCTGGATGACGGCTTTCAGAACCCCGCCTTGGCGCAGGATCTGAGCATCGTCGTGGTGGACGCGGTCAAAGGTTTCGGCAACGGCCTGTGCCTGCCCGCCGGGCCGCTGCGCGAGCCTGTCGCGGCGGGGCTGGCGCGGGCTGACCTGCTGCTTTCCATCGGGGATGAAGCGGCGCAGACCCGTTTCGCGGCAGGGCTACCGAACACCGATCTGCCCCATGCACGCGCCGAACTCGCGCCCCTGCAGACCGGGATGGATTGGTCGGATTCCCAAGTGCTCGCCTTTGCAGGCATCGGCCACCCTGAGAAGTTTTTCGCCACGCTGCGCGGGCTGGGGGCTACGATCCTCCATGCCGAAGCGCTGGAGGATCACCAGCCGCTGACGCCACGGCTGATGCTCCGGCTAGAGACCGAAGCCGCGATGCGCGGCGCCCAGCTTGTCACCACCGAGAAAGACGCCGTGCGCCTGCCGATGGAGTTCCGCGCCAAGGTGCTGACCCTGCCGGTGCGCCTGTCCCTGCCCGAAGGCAATGCGCTGCACGCCGCGCTGGACAGGCTGCCACGGCCCTAGTCTTTCATGGCCCCAGTCTTTCAGGGCCCTAGCCTTTGTTGTCTTCGCCCAATTTCGGTGCGGGCCGGTGCAACGAAAGCTCGGCCCCCGAAAAGGTGAAGGGCGACCGCAGCCCCGGCACGCCATCAAGCTCGATCTGCATGCCCCGCGCCACGACCTGCGGATCGGCCATGACATCGGACATATCGTTGATCGGCCCAGCAGGCACGCCATGCGCCTCACAGGCGGCCAGCAGATCATCGCGGCTGCGCAGACGGGTCGCCCCGGTTAGGCGGCGGATCATCTCGGGCCGGTTGGCGACCCGGTCGGCGTTCTTGAGGTATTCCGGCGCGGTGGCCATATCATCCAGCCCCAGCAATTGACACAGGCGCTGATATTGCCCGTCATTGCCCGTGGCGATGATGAGATGCCCGTCGGAACACTCAAACACCTCATAGGGCGTTAGGTTGGGATGCGCGTTGCCCATCCGTGTCGGCGCCTTGCCGGTGGTGAGGTAGTTCATCGCCTGATTGCCAGTGATCGCCACGGCACAGTCCAGCAGCGCCATGTCGATATGTTGCCCCACGCCGGTTTGGTGACGCTGGTGCACAGCGGCCAAAATCGCGGTGCTGGCATAGACCCCCGTGAAAATATCGGTGATCGCCATGCCGGATTTCTGCGGGAGGCCGTCCGGTTCGCCGGTGATCGACATCAGTCCGGACATGCCTTGGATGATGAAATCATAGCCCGCGCGGTGGGCGTAAGGACCGGTTTGGCCGAAACCCGTAATCGAGCAATAGATCAGCTTGGGGAACTGCGCAGACATGCTGGCATAGTCCAACCCGTATTTCGCCAATCCGCCAGTCTTGAAATTCTCAATCAGGATATCCGCGTCGGCCAAAAGTTCCTTGACCTGCGCCTGACCTTCCTCGGTCCGGAAATCCACGGTGACAGAGGCTTTGCCCCGGTTCGTCGAATGGAAATAGGAAGCGGTGACGTCCTCGTCGCGGGTGACGAAGGGCGGGCCCCATTGGCGGGTGTCATCCCCCGCCGGGCTTTCCACTTTGATCACCTCGCACCCGAGGTCCGAGAGTGTCTGACCGGCCCAAGGGCCGGCCAGAACACGCGCCAATTCGACGACTTTCAGTCCTGCAAGCGGGGCGGTCATTAGCCCGCCAGCGCGTCGTCGAGGAGTTCTTTCATGTCGGCATAGGACATGTTCGAGTGTTTCTTGCCGTCGATGACGAAGCTCGGCGTGCTAGAGATATCATCCTCTTTGGAGTTCTCGGTGTACCATGCCACCAGCGCCTCGGCTTTGGCGCCGTCTTTCAGGCATTCGTCCAACGTCTCGTTATCAAGGCCAGCCAGACGGCCAATCTTGCGTAGCTCGTCGACGATGGCCGCAGGCTCGCCCGCGCGGGTCCACTCACTTTGCGATTTGTAGATCAGGTCAGCGATGCCAAAGAATTTCTCTTGCCCGCCGCAGCGCGCCACCATGGAGGCCCAGAGGCCGTAGCGGTCGAAATAGACTTCGCGGTAGATGAATTTCACTTTGCCGCTGTCGATGTAATCAGCCTTCAGCTTTTTGAAGGTGTCGTTGTGGAAGGTCGCACAATGCGGGCAGGTGAAGGAGGCGTATTCGATCATCGTGACCGGCGCGTTTTCGTCGCCCATGACCATCTCGGTGATGCCGGAGGTATCCATATCGCCTTCAGTCGTCTGGGCATTCGCGGCCCCAACGAAAGGTGTCAGCGCGGTGCTGCCGAGGGGGGAAGAGCCGAAGCTGCTTGCGGCAAACCAGCCACCGACGCCGAGTGTGGCGAGACCGCCAAGGATTACGTTTCTGCGATTCATGAGATGTTCCTTTGTCTGTTACGTCAGCTTTAGGTGGTCAGCTTTGGTTCTTGTTCAATATGTTCTCGCCCAGACGTGCAAGGGCTTCGCGCAGCCCTTCGTCGGCCACGGGCTGAGCGGCTTCGGCTGCTTTGCGTTGCAATGCAGGGCTCGGAGCGGCCTTTTCGGCCTTGGGCTTATGGTCAAACGCCACCTGCCCTTCGGCAAAGCCGGTCGCCGCCGTCTGGGTGATGCGCACCCGCGCGATCGCGTTATAGCCATAGACCGCGTTGACCCGCGCGCGCAGTTGCTCTTTCTGCATCTCCAGCATGGGCGCATTGGCCCCGGTGGTCAGCAGGGTCAGCGTGGCGCCGATACCCTCCTTGCGGCCATAGCTTACCTCAACCGGGCGTGAGATGGCGGCGGTCGCCTCGCCCACGATTTCGGTCCAATGGGTCAACAGACGCGATTGCGCGAAGCCACGGGTCTCGCTCGCCTTGCGAATCTGCTGCGAGAGCAGGCTGTCGGTGCGTTTGAACCCTTTTGTAGTCGTACGACGTGGCGGCATGGCTTTGTTTCCCGAATATGCTGACATACATAACCATTTGCCCCAGCGTCACCAGCCCCCGCTCCTCGGAAAGGCCTAAACATTGCGTGAGAATACATCCGTCAGCAAGCTGCCGCCGATCCTGCTAGAGTGGTACGACACCCATGCCCGCGCCCTGCCGTGGCGGGTGCCGCCGCACGACCGGATGGCCGGGGTCATGCCCGACCCCTACCGCATCTGGCTGAGCGAGGTCATGTTGCAGCAGACCACCGTGGCCACGGTGAAGGACTATTTCGCGCGGTTCACCGCCCGCTGGCCGGATGTGGCGGCCCTTGCTGCGGCTGAAGATGCCGATGTGATGGCCGAATGGGCGGGGCTTGGCTATTACGCCCGCGCCCGCAACCTGTTGAAATGCGCGCGTGTGGTGGTGGCGGACCATGGCGGCAGCTTCCCTGCGGATCATGATGCGTTGCTGAAACTGCCAGGAATCGGGCCCTATACGGCAGCGGCGATCTCTTCCATCGCCTTTGATCTGCCCCATGCGGTGCTTGACGGCAACGTTGAGCGGGTGATGGCGCGGGTCTATAACATTCACACGCCGCTACCTGCAGCAAAGCCCGAGTTGATGGCGCGGGCCGCCGCGCTGACCCCGCAGGGCCGCCCCGGCGATTATGCCCAAGCGGTGATGGATCTCGGCGCCACGATCTGTACGCCAAAGTCCCCCGCCTGCGGCATCTGCCCTTGGCGCGACCCTTGCGTCGCGCGAGCGGAAGGAACGGCGGCGCTCTTGCCCAAAAAAGCCCCGAAAAAGCCGAAACCCGTGCGGCACGGCACGGTCTACCTCGCCCAGCGCGAGGACGGCGCATGGCTGCTGGAAACGCGCCCTGACAAGGGACTGCTTGGCGGGATGCTAGGTTGGCCCGGTTCTGACTGGGTCGACACGTCTGAGCCGCGCCCCGAAGGGACCCCGCCGCTAACAGCCGATTGGCAGCCTCTGCCCAGCGAGGTGCGCCATACCTTTACCCATTTTCACCTGATGTTGACCGTGCAGCACGCGCGTGTCAGCCATGATACCGCGCCGCAAAACGGTGAATTCATCGGCCAAAACCAGTTCAGCCCCAGCGATCTGCCCACCGTGATGCGCAAGGCTTTTGATCTGACCCGCTAGCGCCGCGTCAGGCTTTGTACCCCCGGCGATCTGCGGTATATCTGGCGCACAACAATGAGGTGCCCCATGCCGAACCGCATCATCGCCCCACAAGACCTTGCCCGCCTCAGTCGCGCCCTGCCGTTTTGGCTGTCGCTGCTGCTGATCCCGCTGGCGTGGTTTTGTGCCCTGCAAGGCGGCTGGACCATCGCGCTGCTGCCGCTGGTGACGTGGTATCTCTTTTCCCTGCTCGATGCGGTGCTGGGGCTGAACCTCGACAATGCGGACCTAGAGGCCACCGAAGATGACCTCTATTGGTACCGCCTCGTCACGTTAATCTGGGCCCCGCTGCAATTTCTCACTGTCTTTGGGCTGATCTACTATGCCACGCGGGCCGAGCATCTGGACACGGCGGAGCGGATATTCCTGTTCTTTGGCGTTGGCGTGATTACCGGCACCATCGGCATCAACTATAGCCATGAGTTGATGCACCAGCGGAATAAGACCGAACGCCTCTTGGCGGACAGCTTGCTGGCGATGGTGCTCTATTCGCATTTCCGCTCTGAACATCTGCTGGTGCACCACCGCCACGTCGGCACCCCGCGCGACACGGTGACGGCGCGCTATAACGAAGGGTTCCACCGCTTCTACCCCCGAGTGTTGCGCGAGTCGCTGACCTCGGCCTTTCATGCCGAAAAAAACATGCTGGCGCGCAAGGGGCTGCCTTGGACCGATCCGGGCAATCCGTTTTTCAAATACTGGGCGCTACAGGCCGCCTTTTTGCTGCTGGCGCTGGTCTTGGGCGGGTGGAGCGGTCTGGGCCTGTTCCTTGTCCAAGCCGGGGTCGCGATCTGGCAGTTGGAGCTGGTCAATTACATTGAACACTACGGGCTGACGCGCAAACATCTGGGTGGGGCCAAATACGAACATGTCCAGCCGCGCCATTCTTGGAACGCGGCGCATAAAGCGTCGAACTGGCTGTTGATCAACCTGCAACGCCATTCCGATCACCACTACAAACCCGATCGGCGTTTCCCGGTCTTGCAAACCTATGGTACGGGCGACGCGCCGCAGCTGCCCTATGGCTATCCGGTGATGACGATGGCCGCGATGGTCCCCCCGCTGTGGCGGCGCATCATGAACCCGCGCGTGCGCAAATGGCGTGAGATGTACTACCCTGAGATCACCGACTGGAAAGCCTACAACAAAGCCAGCAATCCCCTGCCCCGTCTCTGAGCGCGGCAACGCAAAGTTAAACTTTGCCTGTCACATAGGCTGCGATTGTTACCAGTGGAGTGGTATTGATGCAGCAACAGCAAGCGCCCTCGGGGGCGGCGTATGATGGCACCTGTCTGATCGTCGAGGACAGTGAGTTTGACAGAGAGAGGCTGCGCCGCGTTCTGGCCCGCGCCTATGGCGGGATGCGGGTGGAGTTCGCCCCCAGCATCGACGCCGCGCGCAAGGCGCTAAGCGCGGGGGACAAGGCGCTGATCCTGCTCGACAACAACCTGCCCGACGGGTTGGGCGCGAATTTCGCGCTGGAACTGGCCTGCGACGACCGCCATGCACAGACGCCGGTGATTATGGTCAGCGATTGGCCCTCCCCCGGCATGTGGGAAAAAGCCGCCTCTGCCGGGGTGCTCTACGTGGTGAATAAATCCGATTTCGATGCCCGCTATATTGACGCCGTGCTGCGTGAGTTTCAGGCCCGCAAGCGGTGGGTGAATTAGGCCGATCCAACAAAAAAACCCCGCCGTGGGGCGGGGTCAAGGTAGGCACCCGTGTGGCTGCCCCTCACGCAGAGGGGCCACGGGTGCCGGCGGTGTTCGATTGTTCGGAGTAGATCAGTTGGCCATCTCGGCCCTGATCTGCTGACGCAGAATGTCGATGGGGACATTCTTGCCGTCTTTCTTGTAGCACCAATAGGTCCAGCCGTTGCAGCTTGGCGCTTTCTCATAGGCCGCGCCCACCTGATGGATCGACCCTTTGACATCGCTGCCAATGAGGGTGCCATCGGCACGGACCTTGGCCTTGTGGCGGCCATTCATGGAATAGAGGTTCTCACCCGGGCGCAGCATGCCGCGCTCGACCAACTGGCCGAAAGGTACACGCGGCTCTGCGCGTTTGGAGGTGGTGGTTTGCAGCGCTTCGTTGTCGAATTTGCGGACCATCGAGATGCGTTTCTCGGCCACCTTTCGGTAAGCTTCCTCGCGCTCGATGCCGATAAAATCACGGCCCAGCATCTTGGCGACAGCGCCGGTGGTGCCGGTGCCAAAGAACGGATCAAGAATCACATCGCCTGGGTTGGTCGAGCCGACGAGGATGCGGTGCAACAGGCTTTCGGGCTTTTGCGTCGGATGCGCTTTGTCGCCCGCATCGTCCTTCAGACGCTCATGGCCCGTGCAGATCGGCAGCACCCAATCGCTACGCATCTGAATGCCTTCGTTCAGCGCCTTCAGCGCTTCGTAATTAAAGGTGTATTTGCTGTTCTCGCTCTTGCCTGCCCAGATCATCGTCTCATGGGCATTGGTAAAGCGCTTCCCGCGGAAGTTCGGCATCGGGTTGGACTTGCGCCAAACCACATCATTGAGGATCCAGAAACCTTGATCCTGCAACGCTGCACCAACGCGGAAGATGTTGTGATAGCTGCCGATCACCCAGATCGCGCCATCGGGTTTCAGCAAACGCCGTGCGGCTTTGAGCCAAGCGCGGGTAAAATCGTCATAGGCCTTAAAGCTGGCGAATTGGTCCCATTCGTCATCAACTGCATCGACCTTGGAGTTGTCCGGGCGATGCAAATCACCTCGCAACTGCAAGTTGTAGGGCGGATCCGCGAAGATCAGATCCACCGACTCTGCTGGAAGGGCGTTCATTGCCTTAATGCAATCGCCCGCAACAATAGTGTTCAAGGGAAGCGCCGCAGCGCCCTTTGTCATCGTTTTCATATCTCTGCCTCATTACCCGGCGCTTAAGCGCTCATTGGTTGTGGATAAAATGGGCCATCAGAGATTCGTGGTCAATTTCTTTTTTGAATCAATCAGTTAACAAATTAGCTTGATACAAGATATTGTGTATAGGTTTGAACAAACGTCTATGGTGTGGGGTAACACCAAGATCCCGCAGGGCAGCCATGTGGCTTTTCGATCCGTAGCCCATATTGGTTTCCCAGCCATAGCCGGGATGCTGTTGCGCCAAGTCCACCATGAGTCTATCGCGCACGGTTTTGGCAACGATAGAAGCCGCTGAGATCGACAGACAGCGGGCGTCCCCTTTCACCACAGGTTGCGCCGGAAGGCTCAGATCGCGCGGGAGCATATTGCCATCGATCAATGCGTAATCCGCCGCGCAGTCCAATCCGGCGAGTGCGCGGGTCATCGCCAGATGGCTGGCACGCAAGATGTTGTGTTCTTCGATCTCTTCGACGGTGGCATGGGCCACGCAAACCACGGCCACCGACATGATCTCATCATAGAGCCGTTCACGGGCGCGGGCGGTCAGCTTTTTGGAATCGTTCAGCCCCTCGGGGATCTGCCCTTCGGTAAAGACCACGGCGGCGGCGGTGACCGGCCCGGCAAGCGGGCCACGGCCCACTTCGTCCACCCCGGCGATGGTGCGAAAGCCGCGGGCAGCCGCGCCGCGTTCAAATTCAAAGTCAGGTATCATGGCGCTGGTGAAACCGCATGCGCCGAAAAGGTGCAACAAAAAAGAGAAAGGGGAGGCGCCCGAACACCCCCCCTTTCAACACCCGAGCGACAGGGACGTGCCGCTCGGTCAAGGCACGTCGGATTTACCGACGGGCCAAGCTGTAACCCGAGTCGCGCAGGCAGCGGGCATCATAGCCGTAGCGTGCGCCCTCTGCCGTCTTCACGCGCTTGGCGCAGTAGTTGGGCAGTCGGTCGACTTGGGAATAATTCTTTTCAAGGCAGGGCTCGCCAAACATCATCACCTTGCCGTCTTCGCCGTCATAGCTGCGGAAGCACTGCTGCGGCAGCAGCTTGCGGTCCACCCGCTCTGGCAGGGGGCGCACTTCGCGCGTCGGGTAGGTGGCGCGGTCGCGCTCTGGGTAGGTCCGGGCGCTGCGGTGCGGCTCGGGGCGCGGATCGATATAGGGGCGCTGGTGCGGCCGCTTGGAAACCGTGGGGTAATAGCGCGGCGCCTCATAGACGGGGGCGGCACGGCGGCGGGTGACCGTCTCGCGCTCGTTGCGCTCTTTGTTGTTGTCGTAGATCATCTTGCCCACGATCGCGACGCCCGCAATCGCGGCGAGGGTGCGCAACACTTCCTTTTCATCGGCGGCGGCAGGGCGGGCACCAAAAGCGGTGATGGCAACCGCTGCGGCGGCGATGGTAGCAATGAACTTGCGGTACATGGGTCTGGTCCCTTCTCGTTTATCGGCGCGTTGCTGCGCCCTTGATCCTCTGCGGTCATAACTCGGGGACCGCGTATCGGTTCGTGTGTCTGTTGGTGCCACCAAATTGGGGTGAGGGCCAAAGACAGGCAATAACAGGGGGGCGTTATCCAATAACAAGGCGCCCAAAACGCCTTGGTTATTGAATAACAGCGGGCGAAAGCGCATTAAAAACATATGAAAAACCCATGTCTCTCAAACCCATGTCTCTCCTTGCTGACCGCGCTGGCGGTCATACTGGCCCTGCCCGCTGCGGCAACGGCTGGATGCTTTGCCGATTACAAGGCCAAGCAAGACAATCCGCTGCGCCTCCATTACGGGGTGGCGCAGATTTCCGGGGCCTGCGAGCCAGCCTCCGCCGAAACCGAACTCACGCCGCGTCTTGCAGCGGAGGGCTGGACATTGTTGAATGTGCTGTCTGTCTTCGGTGACGAAGGCTTGGATCAAAGGAAAGACAGTGCAGGAACATTCTACCTCCGCTTCTGACATGCGCAGATTTGGCGGGCGTTTCGTGATCGGTGGCATCGCCGCCGTGGTCGCCGTGCTTTTGGTCGGGGCGCTTGTCCTGCTTTGGGCGCTGCCGGATGCGAACGTCTTTAACGCTCGGGTTGAGCGGATCTTTATCGAGAATGACGATCTGACCACCCAAGCCGAGATCAAGCTTCTCGAAATCCTCGCCCAGTCCGGCACCGCCTTTTCTGAGACTTTGGCCAGTTACCGCATCGTGATCGTCGTGCTGCTGGTCTTTGCCAGCGCCATGCTGGTCGCGGCGATGGTGTTTTTGTTCATGCTGGTCGGCTTTAACCGCCGCATGGCGCAGATTGAGCGGACCGGCATTCAGGTGAATTCCCTGCTGATCAGCCGCGAAGAGAATACCGTTTACCTTAACAACCTCGGTTTCAAACTGACCGCAGCGGCGATGGAGACGATGTCTGTCTTGGCCGAAGCGCGGATGGACGATGACGTGCTGTCAGGGTCCGAGATCGAAGGCATGATATCGGGCCGCAACGCCGCCGACTGTGATGAGGCCGCCGGGGCCACGCGGATCAAGCGTTTGCGCGACACCTTGGGCAATCAATTGGTGTCGGAACTGCTGGTCAAGAACATCGCCCGGCGCGGCTATATGCTGGCGATCAACAAGGACGTCATCAAGGTTCTTTAACCCCGGCAGAGCGGCGCTCTGCCCGGTCTGCGCGCGGCTGGCCCTAGCCAATGCCCCGCAGGCACGTTAAATGGCGTCAAATTTAATTGGACAGACTGGAGTAATCAGATGGGTTATCGCGTCGCCGTCGTCGGTGCCACAGGCAATGTGGGCCGTGAAATGTTGAACATCCTTGCGGAGCGTCAGTTCCCCGTGGACGAGATCGTGGCTCTGGCCAGCCGCCGCTCGCTGGGTTCGGAAATCAGCTTTGGGGACAAGACCCTCAAGACCAAAGACCTCGACACTTTCGACTTCACTGGCTGGGACATGGCGCTTTTTGCCGTGGGCTCCGAAGCGACCAAGAAATACGCCCCTGCCGCTGCCAAAGCGGGCTGCGTGGTGATCGATAACTCGTCGCTTTACCGCTATGACCAAGACGTGCCGCTGATCGTCCCCGAGGTGAACCCGCAGGACGTGCACGGTTATTCCAAGAAAAACATCATCGCCAACCCCAACTGCTCGACCGCGCAGATGGTCGTGGCGCTGAAGCCGCTGCACGACCGCGCCAAGATCAAGCGCGTCGTCGTCTCGACTTACCAGTCGGTTTCCGGCGCGGGCAAGGAAGGCATTGATGAGCTTTGGGATCAGACCAAGAGCATCTACAACCCGACCGATGACAAGCCCGCCAGCAAGTTCACCAAGCAGATCGCCTTCAACGTGATTCCGCATATCGACGTCTTCCTCGAAGACGGATCGACCAAGGAAGAATGGAAGATGGTCGCCGAGACCAAAAAGATCGTCGACCCGTCGATCAAAGTCACCGCGACCTGCGTGCGCGTGCCGGTCTTCGTGGGCCATGCGGAATCGATCAACATCGAATTCGAAGACCACCTCGACGAAGCCGAAGCCCGCGACATCCTGCGCGAAGCGCCGGGTCTCATGGTGATCGACAAGCGCGAAGACGGCGGCTACGTCACGCCCGTTGAATGTGTGGGTGACTTCGCCACCTTCATCAGCCGCATCCGTCAGGACAGCACCATCGACAACGGCATCAACCTGTGGTGCGTCAGCGACAACCTGCGCAAGGGTGCCGCCCTGAACGCCGTTCAGATCGCCGAACTGCTGGGCCGCGAAGTGCTGAAAAAGGGCTGAGGTTCAGTCGCAGTTCTGGAATAAGAAAGGGGGCCAAACGGCCCCCTTTTTCGTCTCTGTCTCATGCGTCTGCGATGGGCTCAAACCGGCTCGAAGGTCTGCGCCTTGGCGTCGTAATATTCCAAGCTTCCCTCGCCGATGTCGGTCCACAGGCCATGCAAGCTCAGCGTGCCATCTTCGACCTTTTCTTTGATCCACGGGAAGGTCATCAGGTTCTCAAGCGAAGTCATCACCGCCTGACGCTCCAGCAAAAGCTGCTGCTCTGCCGGGTCTTCGACCTTTTCAACCGTCTCGTATTTCGGGCGCAGCAGGTCCATCCAGCGGCCCACGAAACTGTCTTGGTTCTCAAGCTCGGGCGCGTTGCCTTTGCACATCTGGATGCAGCCCGCGACGCCGCCGCAGCTGGAATGGCCCAGCACGATCAGATGCGCGACCTTCAGCGCGTTGACGGCATATTCCACCGCCGCCGAAGTACCGTGCTGTTTGCCATCCGGCTCATAGGGCGGGACGAGGTTGGCGATATTGCGGTGGATGAAGAACTCACCCTGATCGGCCCCGAAGATCGAGGTCACATGTACGCGGCTGTCGCAGCAGGAGATCACCATCGCGCGCGGGCGTTGCCCCTCGGCGGCCAATCGGCGGTACCAGGTTTGGTTCTCGGCATAGCCGGTCGCCTTCCACCCTTGATAGCGTTGCAACAGATACGACGGCAGAGCCTTGGCCTTGTCCATGTGTAAACGTCCCTTAATGCGTGATGTGGTTTTAGCGCAGATAGCGCAAATGCCATACGAATTCGAGAGAAAAGGCACAGCCATCGCAACCCTTTGCACACCTTCCCGCGCCATATTGTCTCAAGGCCGTGGGGGCTGATTGAAGGATGATACCAATGCAACTTATGCAAATACGCCCGACTGAGCAGGTCTATGTCGATCAAGAGCGGCTTGGCCTGCTCTACACGCAACTCGGGGAGGTGGGCGCCGAAGATGTGGTCTGCCGCGCGATGGAGGAATTGGCCCTGCGCCTGTCGCATTGCAAAAAGCTGCACAAGGACCAAGACCGCGCCGGGCTGCGCAAAAGCGTGCACCGCCTGATCGCCATTGCAGAGCAGGTCGGCATGGCGCTGGTCGCACGGGTGGCGGCGGATGTGGTGATCTGTATCGACGCGGGGGATGACACCGCGACCGCCGCCACCCTGTCGCGGTTGATCCGCAGCGGGGAACGGTCGCTCACCGCGATATGGGACTTGCCCGACATCACGATCTGACCGCTTGCGGGTGGCGATGGAAAAGGTAGGCTGCGCGCAAATCCAGATTTGCAAAGGTTTGTCATGTCCGCCGAATTCGCCGCCCCCTCCGCCGCCGCCCTGCCGCTTCATGTCTTGAGCGAGGCCGCGCTTGAAGGCTGGCTTGCCGATCAGCCCGGCCCGGTGCAGGCATGGGTCAAGGCCAGCGGTTTTGCGGGTGCTCTTGGTCAGGCGCTTGTGGTGCCGGGGGAGGAAGGCACCCCCGCGCTGGCATTGGCGGGCTACGGCACCGAAGCCGCGCGCCGCAGGGGCCGCTTTCACCTTGCCGCCGCAGCCGCCCGCCTGCCTGCTGGGGACTACCGGATCGAAAGCGGCCTGCCAGAGGATCAAGCCGCGAACGAGGCGCTTGGCTGGCTGCTGGCGGGCTACCGTTTCGACCGTTACCGCGACCAAACCACGCTGGCCGCCCGTCTTGTCGCGCCCAAAAGCATCGACGCCGATCAGATCGCGGCGCTGGCCACGGGTGAAATGCTGACCCGCGACCTGATCAACACCCCCGCCTCTGACATGGGGCCGCCCGATCTGGAAGCCGCCGCGCGCAAATTGGCCGAGCAGCATGGCGCGAAGATCGAAGTCACAACCGGTGATGCGCTGCTAGAGAACAACCTGCCAATGATCCACACCGTTGGCCGCGCCGCCGACCGCGCGCCGCGTTTGATCGACTTGGCATGGGGCGACACGGGGCCAAAGCTGACGCTGGTGGGCAAAGGCGTCTGTTTCGACACCGGCGGGCTGAACCTGAAACCCGGTGCGTCCATGGCGCTGATGAAAAAGGACATGGGCGGCGCCGCCGCCGTGCTGGGTCTGGCGCATATGATCATGGCCACCGGCATGGCCGTGCAGCTGCGCGTGCTGATCCCGGCGGTAGAGAATTCGGTCTCCGGCAACGCCTTCCGCCCCGGTGACATCCTAACCTCGCGCAAGGGGCTGACGGTTGAGATTAACAATACCGACGCTGAAGGGCGTCTGGTATTGGCCGATGTGCTGGCGCTGGCGGATGAGGACAAACCGGATCAGATCATCTCGATGGCGACGCTCACCGGGGCCGCGCGGGTCGCCGTGGGGCCTGACCTCGCGCCCTATTACAGCGACGATGCCGCTTTCGTCTCGGCCTTGGAAGACGCCGCTGCGGGGTCTGCCGATCCGGTCTGGCGGATGCCTTTCCATGACGCTTACGAGGCGCTGATCGAGCCCGGTATTGCCGATCTCGACAACGCGCCCAAGGGCGGCTTTGCCGGGTCGATCACCGCAGCGCTTTTCCTGCGCCGCTTTGTGACCGAGAGCAAATATGCCCATTTTGACATCTACGGCTGGCAGCCCGCCGACGCCCCCGCCCGCCCCAAAGGCGGCGCGGGCCAAGGCACCCGCGCGCTCTATGCTGCGCTGCCAGCCCTGCTAAAGCCATGAGCGATCCACGCCTCACCCCGGACCCGGCGCTGGCGAGCCAAAGCCGCGCCGCGCAGGTGGCGGTGCCGGTGGCAGACCTCTTCCGCCGTCCCGACGGCCCACGCGATCGGCAGGTGTTGTTTGGTGAGCCGTTGACCGTGCTGCATGAAGCTTCGGGCTGGGCCTATGTGCAGGCCGAGAAGGATGGCTATTGCGGCTACGTCCTGCAACGCGCGCTGAGCATACCGCGCAAGGCTACGCATCGCGTGTGCGTGCCTGCCACCCATGCCTATACTGGCGCCGATCTAAAATCGCCCGACCTGCTGAGCCTCAGTTTCGGCTCACCCGTCACGGTCATTGTTGAGACCAAGGATTTTGCCGAGACCCCGCAGGGCCATATCCCGCGCGGCCACCTTGCCCCCATCGATCGCCAGGAGGCCGACCCCGCGCAGATCGCGGCGCTGTTCCTCGGCACACCCTACCTTTGGGGCGGCAACAGCCGCTGGGGGATCGATTGTTCGGGCCTCGTGCAGGCGGCGCTGCTGGCCTGCGGCATCCCCTGCCCCAGTGACAGCGACCAGCAGGAGCGCACCGTGGGCGCGCCGGTCGACGGTGACTACCAACGCAACGACCTGCTGTTCTGGAAAGGCCATGTCGCGTTGGTGGTCGATGCCGAAACGATGATCCACGCCAATGCCCACGCGATGGCCGTGAGCTATGAAAACATCACCGATGCCATCGCCCGGATCGAAGCCGCTGGCGACGGGCCGGTGACTGCACATCGCCGCCCCGGCGTTTAATCCACCGACCGGATCAGCTTGCGTTCCAACACCCGCAGCACGGCCTTAAGGTCTTGGCCCCGGCGCAGCACCTGCCCGCCGGTGCCCACCACCGCATACATCCCTTGGCGGTTGCGCAGCTTTGGCCGCTTTTCAATCCGGTAAAGCGGTATCTCTGCCGTGCGTCGGAAAACCGAAAAGACCGCCACGTCCTTAAGATGAGAAATCCCGTAATCGCGCCACTCTCCGGCGGCGACCATCCGGCCATAAAGCGATAGGATCAGCGACAGTTCCGTGCGGTGGAATGCGACCTGTTCCGCGGGGCGCTCGAAGGCCGTGATCGGCGATGGGGGCTCTATGCTCATGGCTTTACAGTTGACCCTGATGGGGGCCAAATCAAGCCCTGACATGGTCGAATGCGCCGCTCAATATTTCTTGAAAGCGTTACAAAATTGTGCAAACAATCGAAAAAATGAAACACAAAGGCCCGATGGAATGACCCCAGAAGCCCGCGCCCGCAAATGTGCCGAGGTGATGTTCGCCCAAGATTCCGCCTCTGCCGGATTGGGCATGACCATCGACGATGTGACCCCCGGCGGCGCGGTTTTGTCGATGTCGGTGCGCCCGGACATGCTGAACGGTCACGGGATTTGCCACGGTGGTTTCATCTTTACCCTGGCCGACAGCGCCTTTGCCTTTGCCTGCAACAGCTACAACCAGACCACTGTCGCTCAGCAGAACCAGATCACCTATCTCAGCCCCGGCCAGCCGGAGGAGCGGTTGACCGCCACCGCACGCGAAGTGTCGCGCAGCGGTCGGTCGGGCATCTATGATGTGACCGTCACGGGCGAGGGTGACCGTGTCGTGGCCCTGTTTCGCGGGCTCTCCCGCAGCATCAAGGGCCAGCTATTTACCGAGGAGGAGCCGACCTGATGAAAGACCTGACCCCCGCGAAGGATACGCTCGACCCGATTGAGATCGCCAGCCGGGACGAGATCAGCGCCCTGCAATTGGACCGTCTGAAATGGTCCCTGCGCCACGCCTATGACAACGTGCCTTTCTACAAGCAAAGCTTTGACGATGCAGGCGTGCACCCCGACGATCTGAAACAGCTTTCCGATCTCTCGCGCTTTCCCTTCACCGTCAAAACCGATCTGCGCGACAATTACCCCTTTGGCATGTTCGCCGTGCCGCGCGATCAGGTGGCGCGCATTCACGCATCATCTGGCACCACCGGGCAGCCGACGGTGGTGGGCTACACCAAGGATGATCTGGCGAACTGGGGCCAAGTCGTCGCCCGTTCCCTGCGCGCGGCGGGGATGCGTCCCGGCGATATGCTGCACAACGCCTATGGCTATGGGCTGTTCACTGGCGGCTTGGGCATTCACCTTGGGGCCGATGCGCTTGGCCTGTCGACCGTGCCAATCTCGGGCGGGATGACCCCGCGCCAAGTGCGGCTGATCGAAGATTTCCAGCCCAAAGGCATCACGGTGACGCCCTCCTACGCCCTGTCGATTTTGGATGAATTCGCCAACCAAGGTATTGATCCGCGCCAATCGTCACTAGAGGTGGGCATCTTTGGGGCCGAGCCTTGGACCAATGCCATGCGGCTTGAGATCGAGCAGGCCTTCGACATGCATGCGGTCGATATCTACGGCCTCAGCGAAGTCATGGGGCCGGGCGTTTCGATGGAATGTGTGGAGACCAAGGACGGGCTGCACATCTGGGAGGATCACTTCTACCCCGAGATCATCAACCCCGAAACCGGCGCGCCGGTTGAGGACGGCGAGATGGGCGAGCTGGTGTTCACCTCCCTCACCAAACAGGCCTTTCCGATCATCCGCTACCGCACCCGCGATCTGACACGGCTGCTGGCGGGCACCGCGCGCTCCATGCGGCGGATGGAGAAGGTGACGGGCCGCAGCGACGACATGATCATCCTGCGCGGCGTCAACGTCTTCCCCACCCAGATCGAAGAAGCGCTGATGGCCACGCCGGGGCTTGCCCCGCATTTCCAGATCGAACTGTCGCGGCCCGACCGAATGGATCAGATGCGCGTGTTCTGCGAATGCGCCGATGCCAGCGTGACCCCCGACGCCCGCGCCACCGCGATCAAAGCGCTCTCGGCGCAAATCAAGCAAACCGTCGGCATCTCGGTCAAGGTCGAGGTCATGGACGTAGGCGGCGTTGCCCGGTCAGAGGGCAAAGCCGTGCGCATTCTCGACAAGCGTCCGAAGGGCTAGACCGAAAACCTAGCCTAGCCGCAGGTGACCTTGGCGATTTTCCCTTCCGCGTCCAACACGATGTTGGTGCGGTTGGGGTTGGCATCCATCGTCACCGGGTCGCCCTCGGTATAGACGCGCTTGGGCTCGGACACGATGTTTGCCGCCGCGCGGGGACGGCCAATCAGACCCCACCAGCTGCCTTCTTTGCAGGATTCCGCCAGTGGCTTGGCGGGCGTGGGCGCTGTAGGCGTGCTGGAACTGCTAGAGTTACTAGACGGCTCGTTCACCGCGTCGATCACCGAATTGGGCAGGGGCTTGGGCTTGGTCGTGGAGGCGCGCGCTTCTGTCCGTGCGGGGCGTGGCGCGGTCTGTGTGGGCGGTGTTGTTGTGGCCGCCGGTGGCGTAATCTGCCCCCTCGGCGCAACCGGGGCCGGAATGGGGTTTTGCACCGGCGCTGTCGCCACTTCGGCGCAGCCCGCCACCAATAGGGGTGCCAAGAAAACTAATCTCATGTTCCAAACCTCGTTATTCGCGTGGCGTCGGAGCAAGGGCCGACCATCACGCAACAGGTAGGTCCATCACGCGCGCCGCCAAGGGCAAGGCGCTTTGCATTTGCTGGAACCCGCCGATGGCCCTACTGTGAGGGGCAGACCACGGAGCCTTCTCGATGCGATTTTCCCTCAACCGCAAACGTTTCAAAGACCTGAGCGAACAAGAGGTGCTGGCGCTGGCCATCTCCTCTGAAGAGGATGACGCGCGCATCTATCGCGACTATGCCGAAAGGCTGCGCGAGGCATACCCCGACAGCGCCGCCGTCTTTGACGGGATGGCCGAGGAGGAGAACGAACACCGCCGCCGCTTGATCGACCTGCACCGCGCCCGTTTTGGGGATGTCATCCCGCTAATCCGGCGCGAGCATGTCTCGGGCTACTACGCGCGCCGCCCGGTCTGGCTGATCGAGAACCTGTCGCTAGAGCGTATCCGACAAGAGGCCGCCGCGATGGAACAAGACGCCGAGCGGTTCTACCATGCCGCCGCCGCGCGCACGTCAGACGCGGCGACACGGCAACTGCTGGGCGATCTGGCCGCTGCCGAGGCAGGCCACCACGGCAGCGCGCAGGATTTGACCGAGAAACACCTTAACACCGACAGCCGCAGCGACGAAGACAGCCGCGCGCATCGGCAGTTTTTGCTGACATGGGTCCAGCCGGGGCTGGCGGGTCTGATGGACGGGTCTGTCTCTACCCTCGCCCCCATCTTCGCCACCGCATTTGCCACCCATAACACTTGGACGACCTTCCTCGTCGGCCTTGCGGCGAGCGTCGGGGCGGGCATCTCAATGGGCTTCACCGAGGCGGCATCGGACGATGGGGAACTGTCGGGCCGCGGCTCTCCGATCAAACGCGGGGTAGCCTCGGGCGTGATGACCACGGTGGGCGGGCTGGGCCACGCGCTGCCCTACCTGATCACCGACTTCTGGACCGCAACTGTCGTGGCGATCATCGTCGTCTTTGTAGAGCTTTGGGCCATTGCGTGGATCCAGAATAAGTTCATGGAAACACCCTTCTTTCGCGCCGCGTTCCAAGTGGTGCTGGGCGGCGCATTGGTCTTTGCCGCCGGGGTGCTGATCGGCTCAGGGTAAGGCAGAGAGCCATGCCCCATTGCACCCCAAGGGCGGGCTGGCTAATGCTTGACCCATGGTCGCGATCTTCCTGAAAACCCTGCCGTTCTTTGCGCTGATCGGCCTTGGCTACTGGGCCGGGCGCACGCGGTTTTTCTCAGCCGAAGCGACGGCCTATCTCACCAAATTCGTTTTCTATTTCGCCCTCTCGGCGATGCTGTTCCGCTTTTCCGCCAATCTCTCACTGGCCGAGGTTTGGGACAGCCGCCTTGTCGCCGCCTATCTTTGGGGCACGGCGTTCGTCTATGCCATTGCCAGCCTCGTCGGCTTCCTGCGCGGGCTGGATGTGGCGACCAACGGGATCGAGGCGCAATGCGCCGTGATCGGCAACACAGGGTTTCTGGGCGTGCCGATGCTGACGCTGCTTCTGGGGCCAGAGGCGATCGGCCCCGTGCTGCTGGCGCTGACCGTCGACATGATCATCTTTTCCAGCCTCATCGTGATCCTGATCACCGGCTCCCGCGAGGGGCAGTTGCGGCTGGCGACGCTCAAGATCGTGGGACTGGGGCTGCTGAAAAACCCGATGATCGTCGCCATCACCTTGGGGTTCCTCTGGTCGGGCTTCGGCATCCCGATCCCTGTGCCGCTGAACGAATTCCTCGCCATCCTCGGCGGGGCTGCCACCCCCGGGGCGCTCTTTGCCATCGGTGCGTCGCTGGCTTCCAAATCCGCCGAGCGGATCGAGATCGCGGGCTGGCTGACCTTTTGCAAACTCGTGCTGCACCCGCTTTTCGTGGCCTTTGGTGCGCTGTTTCTTTTCGGCGTCGATCCCTACAAAGCCGGGGTCATCATCGCCGCCGCAGCACTGCCGGTGGCGGGCAATGTCTATATGCTCGCCCAACATTATGGCGTAGCACCTCAGCGGGTCTCTGCCGCCATTCTCGTCTCAACCACTGTCAGTATCGTGACCGTCAGCCTTGTCGTAGGCTGGGTTTCGGCCCTGTGACACATTCAAGTTCGAAAGGAACGCTGCCATGAAAACCATCTCGGAAAACGCCTGTTTCAGTGGCACGCAGGGGGTTTACTCCCACAACTCCGACGCCTGCGGCTGCGACATGACCTTCGGCCTCTTCCTCCCCGCCGAGGCGCAGGACGGCCCGGTGCCGGTGCTGTGGTATCTCTCGGGCCTGACCTGCACCCATGAGAACGCGATGACCAAGGCGGGCGCGCAGCTTTGGGCAGCCGAGCACGGCATCGCGGTCGTCTTCCCCGACACTTCGCCGCGCGGTGAGGATGTGGCAGATGACGACGCTTACGATCTCGGCAAAGGCGCGGGGTTCTATGTGAACGCCACGCAGGAGCCTTGGGCCAAACACTACCAGATGTGGGACTATCTGGCCGATGAACTGCCCGGCTTGCTGGCTGAAAACTTCGCCATCGATATGGAGCGGCAGGGCATCACCGGGCACTCAATGGGCGGCCACGGCGCTCTGACCTTGGCAATGAACCTGCCGGGGCGCTTCCTTTCCGTCTCGGCCTTCGCGCCGATCACCCATCCGACGTCGAGCGATTGGGGCAAGAAGCAACTCAGCGCCTATCTGGGGTCGGATGAAAGCACTTGGACGAAACACGACAGCACCCTGCTGATGCGCGAAAAGGGTTTCGACGGACCGATCCTGATCGACCAAGGCGGCAGCGACCAGTTCCTCGACCTGCTGAAACCCGAAGCATTGGCCGAGGCCATGGCCGCCAAACGCCAGCAAGGCAGCTTCCGTATGCAGCCGGGCTATGACCACAGCTATTTCTTCGTGGCGAGCTTTATGGAAGATCACGTCGCCTTCCACGCCGACGCGCTCTATGCGGGTTAAGCCATGACCGCGCTCTACATCGACGCCGACGCCTGCCCCGTCAAAGCCGAAGCCGAGCGGGTGGCGACCCGCCATAAGGTCAAGATGTTCCTCGTCTCGAACGGCGGCCTGCGCATGTCGCAAAACCCACTGGTCGAGGTGGTGATCGTGCCTGACGGGCCCGACATCGCCGACATGTGGATCGCTGACCGCTGCGGCAAAGGCGATGTGGTGGTGACGGGGGATATCCCGCTGGCCGCGAAATGCGTGGAAGCCGGGGCAAGGGTGCTGAAACACAACGGCGAGGCCCTCACGCAGGCCAACATCGGCAACGTTCTGGCAACCCGCGATCTGATGACCGACCTGCGCGCCGCCGACCCTTTTCGCCAAGGCGGCGGCAAGGGGTTTACAAAGGCCGACCGCTCCCGCTTCCTAGAGGCATTGGAGCGGGAATTGCGCGCGGCAACGCGGGGTTAGCCCCGCGTTTAGGAATTGATAGGGCAAGTGATATGACACCTCAGGCGGTCGTTTTCGACATCGGCAACGTATTGATCGAATGGCAACCGGAACGCTTCTACGACAGCGTCATCGGCGCAGACCGCCGCCGCGCCATGTTCGATGCCGTCGATCTGCACGGCATGAACGACCGCGTCGACAGCGGCGAAAACTTCCGCGACACGATCTATGCCATGGCCGAGGCGACGCCCGAGTGGGGCGACGAAATCCGCCTCTGGCATGACCGCTGGATCGACATGGCCGCGCCGGTGATCGACCACTCCCTGCGGCTGATGAAGGCGCTTCAGGCGCGCGGCGTGCCGGTCTTCTCGCTCACCAACTTTGGCATCCAAAGCTATGATCTTGCCGCCACGCACTACCCTTTCCTGCGCGAGTTCGACCGCGATTTCATCTCGGGCCACCTGGGCATGATCAAACCGGTGCCATCGATTTATCAGGCCGTGGAGCAGGGCAGCGGCCTGCCGCCCGAAGCGCTGCTCTTTACCGACGACCGCGCCGACAACATCGCCGCCGCCGCCGCGCGCGGCTGGCAGACGCATCATTTCACCGGGCCGCAGGGCTGGGCCGACCGTCTTGTCGCCGCCGGAGTGCTAAACCGGGAGGAGGCCGCATGACCGACATCCCCAACATCTCCTTCGACGAAGGCGAAGCGCAGCTGGATTGGATCGCCCTGACCGACGCGCTGGCCACGGGCCATGACCTGCCCAAGGCCGAGATTGGCGACACTTTCCTCTATCGCGGCAAGGACACGCTGCTCAGCCGCGCGGCATGGATCGACGGGCTGGGCATTGCGGTGAAATCCGCCACGATCTTCCCCGGCAATCCCGACCGCGAGGTACCGATGGTCAACGGCGGCGTGTCCCTCTTTGATGACGAAACCGGCACGCTCGCCGCGATCGTGGATTTCCACCTCGTCACCAAATGGAAAACCGCTGGTGACAGCCTGCTGGCCGCGCGGCGGCTGGCGCGACCCGACAGCGAGAACATCCTGATCGTCGGCGCGGGCACCCAAGGCCGCGCCCTGCACGCCGCCTATTCCGCCGCCTTCCCGCAGGCCCGTATCACGGTCTGGAACCGTACCGCGAAGAACGCCGAGGCGATGGCCGCGGAGCTTAAGATCAACGTGGCGACCGATTTGGAGCAGGCGGTGCGCGCCGCCGATATCGTCACCTCCGCCACCATGTCGACCGACCCGCTGATCAAGGGCGATTGGCTGCAACCCGGCCAGCATATCGACCTCATCGGTGCCTACCGCCCCGACATGCGTGAGGTGGACGACACGGCGCTGTTGCGGTCGCGGGTCTTTGTCGACAGCTTCGACACCACGATCGGCCATATCGGCGAAATCAACATTCCGCTTGAGGCAGGCACCCTCACCCGCGACCATCTGATCGCGGATTACTACGACCTTGAGGTCTTCACCCGCCAAAGCGACGATGAAATTACCCTGTTCAAGAACGGCGGCGGCGCGCATTTGGACCTGATGACCGCGCGCCACATCCTTGAGCGTTGGCGGGCGCGTTAAGCGGTCACCAGCCCCTCCAACCGTTTCTCGCGGATCGGCAGATGGACCACGGCGCTGAACGCCCCCACGGCCACGCCGACCCACCAAACGCCGGTATAGCTGCCATAGATGTCATACATCCGCCCACCCAGCCAAACGCCAAGGAAGCTGCCCAACTGGTGGCTAAAAAAGACGATCCCATAAAGCGTGCCCATATAGCGCAGCCCGTAGATATGCGCGACAAGGCCCGAGGTCAGCGGCACCGTCGCCAGCCACAGCGCGCCCATACCGACGGAGAATAGGATCACCGTCACCGGGGTGATCGGGAACATGATAAAGGCCGCTGCGATCACCGTGCGCCCAACGTAAATCCCCGCCAGCAGGTACTTTTTGGAATAGCGTTTGCCCGCCCAGCCCGCCAGCAAGGTGCCCGCGATATTGGCGAGCCCGATGAGCGAGATCGCCACTGCGCCAAGCGCCGAGGTGGTGGTAATGCCGATGTTATGCAGCACACCTCCGGCCAAAATCGGGCCGCACATCTCGGTCACAAAGGCCGGGAAATGCGCGGTGATAAAGGCGAGTTGATACCCGCAGGAGAAGAAGCCCAGAAAGATCAGCGTATAGGACGGATCGCGGAAGGCTTTGCCAAGGATCTGACCCATCGACTCCTCAAGCTCGGCCCGGCTGGCCATCGCAGGCGCGCGCATCATCGGCAGGGTCAGCAACATCGCAAGGATCACGCCCGCGAAGCAGACAAAGGTCATCTGCCACGACATGAAGCTTAGCATCCACTCTGCCACCGGCGCGCCAAAGACCTGCCCCGCACTGCCCGCCGCCGTGGCGATGGCCAGCGACATGGAGCGGTTCTCGTCCGACGCGGCGCGGCCCACCACGGCCAAGATCACGCCAAAGCCCGTGCCCGCGATGCCAAACCCCACCAGCCAAGCATAGGTTTGATGCTCTATTGGAGTGGCGGAATTGGCCGACAAAAGCAGCCCCACCGCATAGACCACCGCGCCGATGATGATCGCCTTTCGGTCGCCGATCTTTTCGGCCAACGCGCCAAAGATCGGCTGCCCGATGCCCCAGGCGAGGTTCTGGATCGCGATGGCGAGGGAGAATTCGCTGCGCGCCCATGCGAATTCTTCGGCAATCGGAATCTGGAAGACACCGAAAGAGGCCCGCACGGCGAAGCTGACCATGATGATGATACAACCGACCATCAGGACCGGTGTGAACAGGGGCGCGCGGCTTTGCATGGAGGAAATCCTTTCCGCGGCAGATTATGGGTTTCCCCGCCGCCGTCAATTGCGCATCCCCAAAGGCTGGCCAGCTTGCCCGCGCTGCCGTAAACCCTATTCAACAAAGCAAACGGGATCCCCCATGGACGAGATCGACAACAAGATCATCGCAGAACTGCGGCGCGACGCGCGCATGTCCTATTCCGCGCTGGCCGCCACCACGGGCCTGTCGCGTGTGACGGTCCGCGCGCGGGTCGAACGTCTGGTCAGTTCCGGCGCGATCTTGGGCTTTACGCTGATCCTGAAAGAAGACATGCGCCACAGCCCGATCCGGGGTCATACGCTCTTGGCCATCGAAGGGGCGGGCACCGACCGGATCAAGCGTATCCTTGCGGGCATGCCCGCCGTGCAGGCGATCCATGCGACCAATGGCAAATGGGATTTGATCGTCGAAACGGGGACCGAGACCGTCGAAGAATTGGACAGCGTGCTGGGCCAAATCCGCCGCATTCAGGGGGTGAGTTCTAGCGAGACGAACCTGCTGCTGGCCACCCAGATGACGGTCACGAAATAGCCTACTCGGCAGAGAGCACCACCACCTCAACCCGGCGGTTCTGCTCGCGGCCCGCTTCGGTCAGGTTGCTGGCCCGCGGCGCGAGATAGCCCGCACCCTGCGCCTCGACCCGGCCGGGGGCTACGTCATAGCTCTGCACCAATCGGTCCCGCACCGCCTCGGCCCGTCTGCGCGACAGGGCGGTGTTGGCATCCAGACTGCCCACCGCGTCGGTATGCCCCACCAGCGCCACGCGCAGATCCGGCTCGGCCTTGAGCAACTCGGCTAGCCGCTCAAGTGTGGCAAAGGGGCCGGGGCCAAGCGCGGAGGTGCCGGTCTCGAACTCCAGCCGGTTGAGGACCAGATGGCCGTCGACCTTCAGGGTTTCTGCGAAATCGCCCGTCGCAGTGGCAAGCGGCACCTCGGCAGTCGCCTCTGGCGTGATGGGGGTGCTTTCCCCTTCGGGCGCGTCGCCGCTGCGGGCTTGGATGATCTGCACATAGGCCGAGGTCGCCGCCGTGCTGGCAAGGATGCTGATCGCCTCGGTCGGCGTTCCGTCCTCGCCCCGGCGCAGGGCGGTGATGAAGTGGAAAGCCCGCAGGTTCACATACATGTTCGGCCCCGGCAGCACCTCCACCGCAAAGCGAAAATCAAAGCCGCCGCATTCCCGCGCAGCACAGTCGAGCACGACGTCAAAGCCCGCCTCGCCCAGCTGCCGCCGCAGCGGGCGCATCACCTGCAAGGCGGTCAGCCCCGGCGTGTCCATCCGCCACGCAGCGCGGCGCACGCTGCCATCCACATTGACCCGCGCCACCTGCCCTTCGGCATAGACACCCACGGGCGCGGCATAGCGGTCCGGCGCGGTGTTACGCTCTGCCGTCAGGCGCGCGGTGCTGGGCAGCGCCAATTCAAGCGCCGCCGCGGGAGCCGCCAGCAGCACCCCGAGCAGAGCCGCAGCAACCCGCGCCCGGCTCATCGCGCCTGCGCGTGGTAATCGTCGTTCGGGCGCATGTCGGTGGCACTGGCCACCCGGTTGGTCATGTTGAAGAACCCGGCCACACTGGCGATGTCAAAGATATCCCGGTCAGTGAAACCCGCATCGCGCAGCGCCTGACGGTCGGCCTCCTCGACCTTGGCGCTGGCCTCGGTCAGCTTTACCGCGAAATCCAGCATGGCCCGTTGTTTGGCCGTAATCTTGGCCACGCGGTAGTTCATCACCAGCGCCTCGCCCAATTGCGGATCGCCCGACATTTCGCGTACTGCAGCCCCATGGGCCACAAGGCAGTAGTAGCATTTGTTGACCGAGGACACCGCCACCGCGATCATCTCACGCTCAAGCTTGCTGAGCGCGCTATCGCCCAGCATCAGATCGTTATACATGCCCGCAAAAGCGTTCAGCTTGTCGATGTCAAAGGCATAGGCCCGCAGAACATTCGGCACCATCCCGAGCTTTTCCTGACAGATGTCGAAATACTTCTGCGTCGCTTCGGGCAGCGGATCGACCATCGGCAGATCAAGGGCGGTGGGCATGTCGTTGGCCATGGTCTTATCCTTCACTCGGTGTTTTGACGGTAATGATAGTGCCCCACCGGGGCAAAGCCCAGTTTGGCGTAAAGCGCCTGCGCGCGGACATTCGTATCCACGCAGAGCACCGAAAGCCGCTTAGCCCCTTGGGCCTGCCCCCAATGGGCGGCGGCGCGCATGATCCAAGTGGCCACACCTTGGCGCTGTTGATGCGGCAGCACTTCGACGGCGTGCACCATGCAGATGTCCTCGTGCACCCCGGCAAAGGCCACGCCCGCCGGTTTCTCGTTCCAGCGCGCAAGGATGCCTGTTTTGGTCGCCGCGCGGTCCATCACGGCAAGACGCGCAGGGCCGACCCCGCCGGCGGCCCAGACCTCGGCCATGATCGCCAGCGGCTCCCAGATGCAAAAGGCGGTGACCGGGGGCATCGGCACATCTGTCAGCCGGGTAATCGGCGCGCTCAGCACCGTGACCGGATCGACCACGCCGTAGCCCCGCGCGGCCAGCAGCGCGTCGAGATCATCTTCGCCCGCACGCACCATGAAAAGCGGGCGCTGCTCCATCTTGCGCATCGCCGCTTCGGCGGTCGGAATGTCGGCGTCGGTTATCGCCCCACGCGCTGTCGCCACCGAGACCCGTTTCCCGCCGCCCTGCCCTTCGCGCAGGGTCCATGGCCCGTGATCAAACCGCCGCGCGGCGGGCCATGTCGCGTCGCCCGCGTCGAAAAACGCCTGCGCCTCGCTCATGCGAAGGCGGCCTTGAGCTTGACCATCGCCGCTTCGACCATCCCCGGATCGCTGCCCCGGATCACCACATGCGCGCCAAAAATGCCGTCTTTCTGAAACGGGTAGCTGCCCATCGACAGATGCGGATATTCCTCGGCCAGCGCGCCCAGTGGTCCGGCGATATCGCCCTCGCCCCGGTCGATGCGCAGCGTCTCACTGATCAGGGGTTGGCCGCCTGTGAGCCCCGGCAGGACGCTGGCAACCATCGCCTGAAAGACCGTCGGCACCCCGGCCATGACATGCACGTTCTCAACCACAAAGCCCGGCGCGGCAGAGACCGGGTTTTCGATCAGCGCGGCGCCCTCGGGAATGCGCGCCATGCGCAGGCGGGCGTCGTTCATCTGGGTGCCCGCGCGGGCGTAGTGTTCGGCCAAAATCTCGCGCGCATCGTCGCGCACGTCGATATCACGGTTAAAGGCGGCGGCGATGCAATCGGCGGTAATGTCATCATGCGTGGGCCCGATGCCGCCCGAGGTAAACACATGGGCATAGGCACCTGAGAGCGCCTGCACGGCGGCGATGATCGCGCCATGATCGTCCGACACCACGCGCACCTCCTTGAGGTCGATCCCCACTTTCGTCAACTCCCCCGCAAGGTGATGCATATTGCTGTCGCGGGTCCGGCCCGAAAGGATTTCGTCGCCGATGACGATCATCGCGGCGGTGGGGTTTGACATGGGGGCGGCTCCTTGAGGATGGCGTCCCTTCGGTATAGGCCGCGCCTCATGCGCTTTCAAACCCAACTTGTCCCCGCCCGGCTGATCCGCCGCTACAAACGCTTTCTGGCCGATTGCACGCTTGAGGAAACGGGCGAGGAAGTGATCGCCCATTGCGCCAACCCCGGCTCGATGATGGGGCTGGCGGAACCGGGCAGCCGGATTTGGCTCGAGCCGAACGACGATCCGAAGAAAAAGCTGAACTACGGCTGGCGGCTAGTTGATCATGAAAATGGCCATTTCACCGGGGTCGACACCGCCCTGCCCAACCGCGCGATGAAAGCGGCGCTGGTCGCGGGTGAGGTGACGCCACTGGCCGCCTATACTGAGGTGCGGCCAGAGGTGAAATACGGTGAAAACTCCCGCATTGATTTCCTGCTGCGCGGCGAAGGGCTGCCTGATGCCTATGTCGAGGTGAAATCAGTTACCCTCTCGCGCCAAACAGGTCTGGCGGAGTTTCCCGACAGCGTAACCGCGCGCGGCGCGAAGCACCTTGGCGAACTGGCGCGGATGGCTGAGGCCGGGCACCGCGCCGTGCTGCTGTATCTGGTGCAGCGCACCGACTGCACGCAGATGACCCTCGCCGCCGATATCGACCCGACCTATGCCGCCGCGTCCCAAGCCGCGCGGGCGGCGGGGCTGGAAATCTACGCCATCGGCACTCATATCACGCCCCAAGCCGTCACACTGGCGCAACCGATCCCCTTTACGGGCTGAGCTGCACTGGCCCTTGCCGGAAAGCCACGCTAAATAGGAGCGAACAAAAGGATGGAGAGAGCGGTGAACAACGCACACCGAGGCCGCCAGACACGCGACGGCATTCGCATTTACGAGCCTTCGGATCACGCCGGGATGCAAGCGGCGGGCCGTCTGGCCGCCACGATCCTCGACGAGATCGCAGAGCATGTCTTCCCCGGTCAGACCACCGGAGAGCTTGACCGCCTGATCGAAGAGAAGGTCAACGCCGCCGGCGCGAAATCCGCGACGATCGGCTACAAAGGCTATCAGCACGCCAGCTGCATCTCGGTGAACCATGTGGTCTGCCACGGGATCCCCAGCGATAAGAAGCTGAAAGACGGCGACATCCTGAACATCGACGTGACCGTGATCGTCGATGGCTGGTTCGGCGACACCAGCCGCATGTATGTGGCGGGCAAGCTTTCGCGCAAGGCCGAGCGGTTGATCAACGTGACCCACGACAGCCTGATGCACGGGATCGAGGCGGTGAAGCCGGGCAATACCTTTGGCGACATCGGCCATGCCATCCAGACATTTGTCGAAGGCCACCGCATGTCCGTCGTGACCGATTTCTGCGGTCACGGACTGGGGCAGGTGTTTCACGCGCCGCCCAACGTGCTGCACTATGGCCGCCCCGGCACGGGTGCTGTGCTTGAGCCGGGCATGTTCTTTACCATTGAGCCGATGGTGAACCTTGGCCGGGCCGAGACCAAGACACTCGCCGACGATTGGACCGCCGTGACCCGCGACAAATCCCTGTCGGCGCAGTTTGAGCATTCGGTCGGCGTGACCGAAGACGGGGTTGAGATCTTCACCCTCTCGCCGGGCGGGCTGTTCCACCCGACGTATAAGACCGACTAAAACCCGGTGGGGGCAGTGCCCCCGCCCGCCTATCCGTCGATGGCAACCAGATGGTTGTCCCACGCCCGCGCGGCGGTAGTGAGCCGCGACAGCGCCGCCTCTTGCAGCGACAGGATACCGCCCAGCCCATCCGTGGCGACGAAACCGCCCCGCCCCGGCGCCAACCCGCAGACATCAGCACGGCGGTGGCTGGCAAGGAAATCACCTTTGCTGTCAAACAGATGCAGCCGCCCGCCCCGGGGGGAGGTGATACCGACCGCCCCGCCATCTGCCGCGAATGCCACGCTGCCCGCGTAGCCCTGCATCGCGATTTGCTCGGCCAGATCGGCCTCGGCCAATACCGGGTTTTGCCCGCGCCGGTGGAGGCCCAACAACGGCACGGCGTCGTTCGGCTCCCCCTGCCATTGCATCGCAAAAGCCACCTGCCCGTCCGGCGCCAAGGCCAGATGGCGGATCGAGTTCTTGTGCAGGTCATCCGGCAGTTCGACCTGCTCCAGCATCTCGCCCGAGAGGCTGACATAGGACAGATTGGGCCGCATATCGTCGATGTTCAGCTTCTCCCGGCCGCTGTCGGGATGGGTGCGGATGCCGCCATTGGCCACCACCAGCACATCCTCGGCCAAGCGGCGGATTTCATGCGGGCCGACCCCGCCTGAGGCGATCTCTCCGATCCGGGCATAGCCCTCGGCACGGGACCACAGGCCGATGCGCCCTTCGCCCGTGTCGATCTCATTCTCGCTGGTGGCGAGGATGGCCCCGCCCTGCAAAAACGCCCCATGTCCGTAGAAATGCCGCCCCTCCGGCGCGTCGAGGCGATGGGCGACACGGCCCTTCACGCAGTCGATCACCAGTGCAAACCGCCCCGGGCGGCGGGCAAAGGCCACGGCCTCGGGCGCCGTGGGATGCGCGGCGGCGGCATGGCCCCGGTCGGGCAACGGAATCCGGAAAATGTCGTGGCCCGTCCCGTCCAGCCCGAAAAGCGCATAGGCCCCCGAAGGGTCACGCGCGGCGGCAAGGTAGGCAGGGCTGCCAGCGGCGGCCCAACCCATCGCCGGCAAGCTCGACGCGGCGGCGAGACCCGCAAGGAAGTGGCGGCGCGAGGGCATCAATCGCCGTCCGCCGAGTTGAACCCGACGGAAACGCCAAGCGCCGGGGCGATCTCAGCGCTCACGGCCTCGGCAATGGCCCGCACATCATTTTGCAGCGCCTCGACCCGGATACGGCTTATCGGGTCGGCCACCCCGGCAAAGACGGGGTCCTCCAACACGCGCGCGGCGCTCAAGGCGCGGTCGAATGTGGCGTCGGTTTTGGGGGTAGCGGCGTCCGACAGCGTGTCGGCTAGACCCTGCAATGCTTCGAGTGACAACACCACATTGCGCAGGCTGCGGCCCGAACGGCGCGCCTCGGCCACCTGCGGCTTCGGCGCATCAAAACTGCCCATCGGGCGGCCTAGACGTTGGTCCGCGACAAATTCGAGCCCGGTTGCCAAAGCCGTGTAAAGCGCCTGCGATGCCTCGCGCGGGCTGAGGAAACGGTCATTGCCCACCTCCCCGGCGCTGCGGAGCGCGGCGGCGAAATCCTCTCGCCAAGCGGTGTCGACCTCGCGGCCCAAATTGGCCAGGTCGACCGCCATCGCGCGGGCCAATGCGCAGCTATAGCTCTCGGCCCCGTAGCCTGCGAAGTCATCGTCATAAAGCAGCCGTTCCAGCGCAAAGAGCCCCCGCGCGGCGATGGAGACTTCGGCGTAATCCCCGCTTGTCGCGATCGGGTCTTCTTCGGCCACCAGTCGCGCCACGCTGCGCCCCACCATGCCGCGCGTGTCGGGCCAAAAGGCGATGGCCAGCCCGCGCCCGTCTTCCTCTAGCGGGCCAAGAGTCAGATGCGCGATGCCGAGCCATGCGTCGAAAGCCTCTTGATAGGCCGGGCGCAGGGCCGTGTCGGTGCAATTGGCCTGCGCTGCAGCGTCGAGCGCCGCAGTGGCAGAGGCGAAACGGGCGGTGCCGGGCAGCGCGTGGTCTTGGATCACCTCCTCCACCCCGGCGAGGGCGGGGGCGGCGGTCAGAAGGAATGTGGCGGTAAGCAGGCTGCGCATCAGAGGCTCTCCAGATAGCGGATCAGGGCGTCACGGTCGGCTTTGGGCATCTCCGCCACGGCATCACGGGCGGGCTGGGCTTCGCCGCCGTGCCAGAGCACCGCTTCGAGCAGCGACCGCGCGCGCCCGTCGTGCAGGAATTGGGTATGCCCGTTAACCTGTTCGGTCAAGCCGATGCCCCAAAGCGGCGCGGTGCGCCATTCGCGCCCATTCGCGCGGCCCTCGGGGCGGTTGTCGGCCAGCCCTTCGCCCATGTTATGGAGCAAAAGATCGGTCATCGGCCAGATCAGTTGAAAGCTTTGCTCGGGCTGATCCTCCAGTCGTTCGGTCACGAATTTCGGCTGGTGACAGGAGGTGCAGCCGACCTCATGGAACACCGCCTTGCCGCGCAGCACCTCAGGTGCGCCGACATCGCGGCGGGCGGGCACGGCAAGGTTGCGGCTGTAAAAGGTCACCAGATCCAGCCCTTCGGCGTCGATCTCTGCCCCGCGCGCGTCACCGTTCCCATGCGGGGCATCGCGGCAGGCGGTTTGCTCGGTGGTGCAATCGCCCCATGCCGCATCGAAGATGAGGGAGGAAATGCCGATGTCGCCTGCAAAGGCGCTGGCGGATTGTTCGCGGATCGTCGGTGCGCCGGATTTCCAGCCGAAACGGCCCAACATCGGGCGCGCGTGCTCAAAGGACCAGACGATCTGCGCCCGACCAGAGATACCATCGCCGTCGGCGTCTTCGGGGTCCGCGAGGGCCAAGATATCTGCGGCTGGGATCGCTTCGAGCAGGCCCAAACCGATCATCGGCGGGGCTACACGGGGGCTGAGCATCGCGCCCTCGGCCAAGGGGCCATACCCGAGGTCTTCGGCACTGTAGGTCGGGCGGCGCAGGCTGGCGGTCTCTCCCTCGGAGAGCGCGACCTCCACCTCTTCATAGCGCAGGCCCAGCCGGTATTCCGCCGGATGCCCCGCCACCCCGAAATCCTGCAATTGCCCGCCATAGACCGGATCGGGCCGCGTGCGGGGGGTGGTATCGCCCACCGAAAGCAGGAACGCCTCGATCTCGTTCATTGCCTCTTCGGGGGCGGTGGGGACCGAGATGCGCAGAAACATCGACACCGCGTCATCCTCCGGCCCCTCGGGGGGATGGCCGCGCCCGTCTTTCAGGTGGCAGCGTTGGCAAGAGCGCGCGTTAAAGAGCGGCCCCAGCCCGTCAGAGGCCAGCGTCGAAGACGGCGACGACACCCAGAGCTTTTTGAACAGCCCATTGCCGACCTTGAAATCCAACTCACGCTCAAAGGGAATGTTGCCCGAGGGCAGCGAGAACGCATCGGCATTGCCGCGCGGGCTGACCGTGGCGGCGCCTGCAGGATTAATCTCAAACGGCTCGGGCTTATCAAACTCTTTCGCGGGGGCGATGACCTTGGCGATCCGGGCGGTCTCTTCTGCGGTGCGGGGGATCACCTTGAGATGCGGTTCCTCCAGTGCTTGCGGGGCGGCGGCGGCCATGCTCGCGGCGGCCGCCGTGAGCATCGGAATGAGGAATCGCATGGGGAATGCCTTGGATAGCGGCAGGCCCAAAACCGGGCCTGCCAGTCGAAGTTACTTGCTGTCGTCTGTCGGCTTGGCTTGAAGCTGGCCGTAGACGGCCTCGCCCAGTTCGGCCTGAAGCGACAATTGAGTTTCGAGGAAGTCGATATGCCCTTCCTCGTCGGCAATCAATTCCTCGAACAGGTTCTTTGAGACGTAATCGCCCACCTGATCGCAGTGATTGCGCGCCTCAATGTACAGGGTGCGGGCCTCATGTTCGGCGGCTAGATCGGACTCAAGACATTCCTTGACCGTTTCACCGATGCGCAGCGCGTCCAGCTTTTGCAGGTTGGGGTGCCCTTCAAGGAAGATGATCCGTTCGATCAGCTTGTCGGCGTGGTTCATCTCTTCGATGCTTTCCTCGCGCGATTTATCGGCAAGCCGACCATAGCCCCAGTCTTCTTGCAGCCGGTAATGCAGCCAGTACTGGCTCACGGCTGTCAATTCGCTGCGCAATGCCGCGTTGAGATATTCGATGACCTTGTCGTCGCCCTTCATGAACCTGTCTCCTTGTTTGGTTTTGCCTGACTTAGAGTGGTTGTCAGCACAGGCACGGAAAAGTTGCCATTTCCGCGCATGGTAGACAAGAACAGAGGCATGCAACCGCCACAATCGGCTGCTTTGCCCAAGGCACGGTAGATTTTGCCCGCAGTAATGACCGTGCGCGCATCAGAGGCGCGCATCCAGTCGATGGCATTGTTGATGTCGCGATCGGTGATGTTCTGACAGTGACAAACAATCATGGTTTTGCGTATTCCTTGGCTGGCCCCGGGCCGCCGCAGCGGCCCAGAGGAAGGGTTAGGATTACTGGAAGACCGCCTCCGGCGCGTCGAGGCTGTCGGAGCCTTCAAAGGCGATTTCGTCACCGCCCAGAACCGTCACGGCACGCTCGATGGCGCGGGTCTGGTTCACCAGCGCATCGACCGCGCCCATGATCAGCGCTTCGCCTTCGGCATTGCCGCGCTCAAGCATCATGTCATAGCTGAAACCCGCTTCGGCGGCGGTTTTGATCTGGCCCAGTTCCACCATGGAGGCGTTCAGCTTGGCGCGCAGGTCTTCGTCGACGCTGGCATCGGCGCTGGCCACGAGGTCAGACAGCGATGCGCCGGAGACCACGCGGCCATCGACGCGCAGGTATTCGCCCAGATAGACGTTCCGCACGCCCAAACCGTCGTAATAGTGGCTGTTGTGCGTGTTGTCCGAGAAGCAGTCGTGCTCTTCTTCGGGGTCGTTAAGCATGACGCCCAGCTTCATCCGCTCACCCGCCTGCTCACCGTAGGAGAGCGAGCCCATGCCAGTCAGGATCGCGTCGATCCCGGCATCGTCGTCTGCCAGCACGGCGGCGCGTGCCTCACCGCCATCGGCCCATTGACCGGCCATCCATTCCAGATCGCTGACCAGCAGATCGGTCGCGGCTTTCAGGTATTGCCCACGGCGGTCGCAGTTGTCGCCGGTGCAGTCTTCGCCGGTTGCGTAGTCGGTCCAAGGGCGGTTGCCCGCGCCATGCTCAGTCCCGTTCAGGTCTTGGCCCCAGAGTAGGAATTCGATGGCGTGGTAGCCGGTGGCGACATTGGCTTCGACCGCGCCCGCCTCATGCAACTGCCCTTCGAGGAGCGCAGGCGTGATCTCGGCGGCGTCCACCTCTTCCCCGCCCAGCGTGAAGGTCGGGTTGGCGATGACGTTCAGAACCGCCAATTGGTTTTCATCCGTCTCGCCGCCATAGGAGGCGTCGACATAGTCGATCAGACCTTCGTCCAGCGGCCAAGCGTTTACCTTGCCTTCCCAGTCATCGACGATGGCGTTGCCAAAGCGGAAGACCTCGGTCTGCTGGTAGGGCACGCGGGCGGCCAGCCATGCGGTTTTCGCAGCCTGAAGCGCTTCGGCCGAGGGGGTGGCGATCAGCGTCTCGACGGCGGTTTGCAGCGTCTGCGCGGTGGTCAGGCTGTCTTCGTAGCCCGCCTGCGCGATGTTGGCATAGGTGCCAAGCACCTCGGCCTTGTCTTGTGCAAATGCCGGAGCGGCGGCGCATGTGATCAGCGCAATGGCCGTGGTCGCTTTGAGGCGCATCGAATGTCCTTCCTGGAAAATCACCTTGGTCCCGACGCAGGGCGCGCCGGGCCTTCGGGCAATAGGTGACTTATTCTGTCGGAAAAGACAAGGATCAACCTGAGAGGGGATAGCGCTCGGCAAAAAGCCGTTAGCTTGCAGCCCTTTGCAGCAGCGTCACATGGGTATCGCCGTATTTGCGCGTGTCGATCCGGGCGAATCCCACGGGCGCGTGTATGGGTGCGCTTTCCTCCCAAACGATCATCGCGCCGGGTGCAAGCCAGCCGCCTTCGGCTGCCGCAACAAGCGCCTTTTGCCCCAAGGATTTGCCATAGGGCGGGTCAAGGAAGACCAGATCGAAAGGGTCCTGCGCGCATGGCCCCAGCCGCGTCGCGTCATTGCGCAGCAGCCGCGTTTCCGCCTCCGCCTCCAGTTTGCGCACATTCTCCCCGATCAACTGCTGGCCTGTCCGGCCATTCTCAACAAAGCAGACCGACACAGCACCGCGCGACAGGGCCTCGAACCCAAGCGCGCCGGTGCCTGCGAACAGGTCCAACACCCGCGCGCCCTCGATCACATCGTGATGGGTCAACATCGAAAAAAGGCTCTCGCGCACCCGGTCGGAGGTCGGTCGCAGATGCGCCCCGGCGTCGCCCTTGCCAAGCGCGGCAAGCGGTCGGCCACGGTATTTCCCAGCGATAATCCTCATGGTTTCAGCAATGCCTTTAGGTCTGTCTGAGAGTCCGCGACCAAAGCCGGGTCTGGCGATTTTCCCGCTTCGATCAGCCGTTTGCCCACCATATAGCCGCGCGGATCGTTCGCGGCATCGACGGCCAGCAACGTTTCGCCAAGGTAGTACCAGAACGACGCGCTGCCTTCGCCAAGGCGGGTGATCACGCGGTCATAGCCTGCGTTCAGCCCGGCGATTTGCAGTTTCACGTCATATTGGTCCGACCAGAACCACGGTTTGGCGATGTATTCCTTACCCGCGCCGAGGATATTTTCAGCGACCACCTCGGCCTGATCGATGGCATTGGGCACGCTTTCCAGCCGGATACGCCCGCCGCGATAGGGGAAAGAGGTGCAATCCCCCGCCGCCCAGATGCCCGGCACACTCGTGCGGCCCTGCGCGTCGACCTTGATGCCGTTGTCGATCTCGATCCCTGCTGCTTTGGCCAACGCGATGTCGGGCTCGATGCCCACGCCGGTGATGACGAAATCGGCGGCAATCTCTGTCCCTTCGCTCAGCCGTGCGCCGGTGACGTGGCCTTCGCCCAACAGCCGCTCCAGCCCCACGCCTTCGCGCAGGGTCACGCCGTGGCCTTCATGCAGGGCGCGGAAATAATCACTGGTCTCGGGCGCTGCGACGCGCTGCAGGATGCGGTCGGCCATTTCCACCAGCGTGACCTCAAGCCCCAGCTTGGCCGCGACAGCCGCGGCTTCCAGCCCGATGTAGCCACCGCCGACGATCAGAACCTTCGCGCCCTTCACGAAACGCGGCGCCATGGCATCCACATCCGCCAGATCACGCACGGTAAAGACGCCTTTCAGATCCCCGCCAATCGCCGCTGGCAGCCGACGCGGGAGGGAGCCGGTAGCGAACACCAGTTCGTCATAGGCGACCTCGCCCTCGGTCGTGCTCAGAACGCGCGCCTCGGGGTCAATCGCGGTAACGCGGCAATCGGTCTTGAGCGCGATCCCTTGGTCGGCATAGAACGCCTCGGGCCGCAGAAACAGCCGCTCCAGTGTCATATCGCCCAGCAGATACCCTTTGGACAGCGGTGGCCGTTGGTAGGGCGGGCAAGGCTCGGCCCCGATCAGGGTGATCTTGCCCTCAAACCCGCCATTGCGCAGTTTGGCCACGCAAGAGGCCCCCGCCTGCCCGGCTCCGATCACCACCACATGCTGCATTTGCCACCCCCCGATTGATCTGGTCTCAGTCGCGGTCAAAGCCTATATCTGGCCCCAAGACAACCGCAATGACAGGAGAGGCTATCCCATGACGATTTCTCAAGGTTCGACGCTGCCGGACGCGAAACTGGTTCAGATGGGCGCGGATGGGCCCGAGCCGGTACAGATGGCCGACAAGCTCAAGGGCCGCAAAGTGGTGATCTTTGCCGTGCCGGGTGCGTTCACGCCCACCTGCCACTCTGCCCATGTGCCGAGCTTCGTGCGCACCAAAGATCAGTTCGACGCCAAAGGCGTGGATGAGGTGATCTGCGTCTCCTGCAACGACCCTTTCGTGATGAAAGCGTGGGGCGAAGCGACCGGCGCGAGTGAGGCCGGGATCACCATGTTGGCCGACGCCAGCAGCGCATTCACCCGCGCCATCGGCATGGAGTTCGACGCCGAAGGTGCCGGGCTGGTCGGCCGGTCCAAACGCTATGCGATGCTCGTCGAAGACGGCAAGGTGACACTGTGGCAGCCCGAGGAAAGCCCCGGCACCTGCGAGATTTCCGGCGGCGAAGCACTGCTGGACAATATGTAAAATGCGAACGCCCGGCCAGATTGGCCGGGCGTTTTACTGATGGGGGTGCCCCGTGAAGGGCCACAGACGCGAAGGCCTATTCCGCAGCCTGCACGATGGTGCGTGTGGGGAACGGAATATCCACCCCGCCTTCATCCAACGCCTCTTTGACCTTGCGGGTCATATCGGCCTTGAAGGCAAAATAATCCCCCGCGCTGCACCAGACCCGCACAAGGAAATCGACCGAACTGTCGTTGAGATTGTTCACCTGAATGAAGGGCTCAGGATCGGCATGGGCGCGTTCATCCGCCATGATCGTGCTGCGAATGATCTCTTCGGCGGTCTTGAGGTTCGCGCCATAGCCCACGCCAAAGGTCCATTCCGCGCGGCGGGTCGGGTTGACGGAATAGTTGGTGATGACATTGCCCCAAACCTCAGAGTTCGGCACGATGACCTGCACATTGCTGAGGTCGGCCAGCACAGTGTAGTTCAGGTTGATCTGTTTGACCGTGCCCATCTCGCCCGCGATCACCACGAAATCGCCGATCTTGATCGGACGAAAGAGGATAAGCATGACCCCGGCGGCCACGTTCGACAGGGTGCCCTGCAGGGCCAGACCAATCGCCAGACCCGCCGCACCGATAACCGCCACGACCGAGGTCGTCTTGACCCCGAAAGTGTTGAGCACGAACAAAACGGTAAAGCCCAGCACCACATAGCGCACGATGGAAGCCAGAAATTCGAACAGCATCTCGTCGAGGTGCTTGTTCCGCTTGCCAAGGTTTTCGACACGGTGTTGCAGCCAACTTGAGATGACCCACCCCAGCAACAGGATCACAATCGCGCCGATCACCGAGCCTGCCGCGCTGGCAAGAAACTCCAGTGTCAGCAGATCGGCAATCGTCTTGCCCTGCCACAGTTCCATTTCAAAAAAATCTTGCATCCGCTCTCTCCGTCAGTCTTTCCCGGCCCCAAAGAGACCATCCATCTTGCGCGCCAATTTCGCGTCGAGCGAGCTTAGCCCATCCACGTCATGGGTGATCAACGTCACCTCCACGCGGTTGTAAACATTGCTCCATTCGGGATGGTGATTCCACTTTTCCGCCCAAATAGCCACCCTTGTCATCCAGCCAAAGGCGTCGGCGAAATCCTTGAACTTGAACGTCTTGTGGATCGCATCCCGGCTTTCGACCATTTCCCAGCCGGTATTGAACAGCGGCTGCAGCAGCGTCTTGCGGGTCTCGATGCTTAATCTCTCGGTCATTCTTGTTCCTCGATCGTCGTCTTTTTGAAGGGGCCGTAGTCGGTCAGCACGCTAATCTCTTCGTCCACGGCGTCGCGTTCGGCCTGCAGATACTCCCCCACGGCAGAGGCAAAGCCCGGATCGCGCATCCAATGCAGCGACCATGTGGGTGACGGCAGATAGCCGCGTGCGAGCTTGTGTTCGCCCTGCGCACCCGCCTCGACACGGGAAAGCCCATGGGCGATGGCGAAATCCATGGCGCGATAATAGCACAGTTCGAAATGCAAAAAGGGGTGATGCTCGGTACAGCCCCAGTAGCGGCCAAAGAGCGTTTCTGCCCCGATGAAGTTCAGCGCCCCTGCAACCCAACGCCCCTCTCGTTCGGCCAGCACCAGCGCGATATCGTCGCGCAGGTTTTCTTGCGCGTGGTCAAAGAATTCCCGCGTGAGGTAAGGCGAGCCCCATTTCCGCGCGCCGGTGTCTTGGTAGAACTGCCAAAAGGCATCCCAATGCTCGGGCGCGATCTGGTCGCCGGTGAAGGTGTGGATCGTGCCGCCAAAATCCTGCGCCTGTGCGCGTTCTTTGCGGATGTTCTTGCGCTTGCGCGAAGACAGGCTGGCGAGGAAACCGTCGAAATCCGCATAGTCGCGGTTGTGCCAGTGAAACTGCTGGCTTTTGCGGCTCATCAGGCCCAGTGCTTCGGCCCGGGCGACCTCCTGCTCGGTGCAAAAGGTCACATGGAGCGACGACAGCGCGTTATTATCGGTCAGCTGCACCGCGCCTTGAACCAGCGCGGCGGTGCCCGCCTCTTCAAACTCGGGCCGCACCAAAAAGCGCCGCCCGGTGGCGGGGGTGTGGGGCACGGCGATCTGCAGTTTGGGGTAATACCGCCCGCCCGCGCGCTCATAGGCATGGGCCCAGTTGTGGTCGAATATATATTCGCCTTGGCTGTGCGATTTGGCATACATCGGCGCCACGGCGATCACTTGGCCCGCAATCCGCGCGGCCAGATACTGCGGCTGCCAGCCCGTGCCGGGGCCGACCGATCCGCTCTGCTCTAGCGCCGACAGGAAACGATAGGTCGTGAACGGGTCACGCGGACGGCCCCCGCCCGCGGCCTCGGGACAGGCGCAGGCGTCCCAGTCCTTTTGGCCGATCTGTGCCAGTTCTGGCACCACGGTAATCTCGATTTCCTGCGCGTTCATCTGAGCCTTGCCTGTCTTGCGTCCTATGTGTGGCCTCGGCCTCGCAGATCAAGAGCGCGGACGCGGCAGATACCCCTCAAAGGTCACGTTCTGCGCCACCTGACGCGCGATGTCTTCCTCAGCTTGGCTGCGGATCGTCCAACAGAGCACCGCCGCCCCTTCGGCCTTTAGCTCAGCCACACGCGGGCGGTTCAGGTCATCGGCCTCATGGCTGATGAAACAGGAGCCGGTGTCGGCATAGTCGGGTATGCCCCGCAGCCGATCGCAGGTGGCTGCGGGCAGCGGCCATTCATCGGGGCGGTAGGCGCTGGTGGTCAGACCGCGTGGCACGTCGGGCAAAAGATGGGCAAGTGCGCGGACCGAATGCGGATTGAACGACATGACCGCCAAATCGCCCCGGTAGCGGCCAAGCAGTTCGGCGGCGGCGGTCTCAAGCGGCCCCCCGTTCGGCCCCATGGCGCCGTCTTGATCCTTGAACTCCACCAAAAGCGGCACGCGCCCAGCGATGAGGTCGAGGATTTCCTCAAGCGTTGGAATCCCCTCGTCGCCGCCCTTTAGCGGGATGGCGGCAAGGGCGCTGGCCTCACGCAGCCGGACCGCGCCGCGCTCTGGTGTCAGCCGCTCCAAAGCATAGTCATGGAACACCATCGCCTTGTTATCGGCGCTGAGTTGTACATCAATCTCGATGCCGACACCTGCATCGACAGCCGCCCGCACGGCGGCGCGGCTGTTCTCGGGCCGCCCGGCAGAGAGATCATGCAGCGCGCGATGCGCCAGCGGAATGTCCAGAAAGGCGGCGGGAAGGGTCATTCGATCTCAAAAATGCCTTCGATTTCGACGGCGACACCCAGTGGCAGTGATGCGGCAGAGACCGCCGAGCGGGCGTGGCGGCCCGCGTCGCCCAAAGCCTCGACCATGAAGTCGGAGGCCCCGTTGATGACCTTGGGCTGGTCAGTGAAATCGGCGGTTGAGTTCACGAAGCCCGTCAGTTTCACAACCCGTTTGAGACGGTCCAGATCGCCTCCGCAAGCAGCGCGGACCTGCGCCAAAAGGCTCAGCGCACAGCTGCGCGCGGCGGCGGCCCCGGCGTCGACATCCATACCGTCGCCCAAACGCCCGGTGATCAACCCATCCGGCCCGTTGGAGATTTGGCCCGAAACATAGACGGTATTGCCGGTGACCACAAAGGGCACATAGTTCGCGGCCGGTGCGGGCGCGTCGGGCAGGGTGATGCCGAGATCGGCAAGGCGGGCGGTCAGGGACATGACGGGCTTCCTTTGGTTGCGGTTCTGGGCGGACGCTAACGACCCGCCGCGCCGAGGAAAAGCCCCTTTGCCACCTGTCTCGCCCGCCGCGCTCAGCTTTCGCGGAACGCGCGTGCGAAATAGTCGGCCATGGGTTTCAGCAGATAGGCCATCGGAGAGCGTTCGCCGGTGCGGATAAACGCCTCAACCGGCATGCCGGGCAGCAAGATCGTGCCCTCTTCCAGCTTGTCGATCTCGCCGGGGTTAAGCGCAATCTCGGCCCGGTAATAGGTTTGCCCGGTCGCGTCGTCGTCAATGGAATCGGCAGAGACCTGCAAGACCTTGCCCACCAGTTCCGGCGTGGTGCGCTGGTTCAACGCCGAAAGACGCAGATTGACCTCTTGGCCCACGGCGACCTGATCGATGTGGATGGTCTGGACCCGCGCGGCGATGACCAGCGGGCGATCTTGGGGGACGAGGTACATCAACGGCTCCGCCGCGCGCACGACCGACCGCGGGGTTTGGATCTGCATCCCATAGATCACCCCCGACACCGGCGCGCGAATATCAAGCCGGTCAATCTCGGCCCTGAGCGCGCGGCGCTGTTCGGCCATCTCCAACTCGCGGTAGCGCAGGTCGCGCAACTGGGTGATCGCCTCTTCCCGCCCGGCGGAGCGCAGTTTCAGCCGCTCGATGTCAATCTCTGTCACCCGCTCTTGGGATTGCGCCTTTTGCGCCGACAACTCGCCGATCTGGCCGCGCAGACGGGCCTGCTCGCGCATCAACGTCAAGACGGCAGAGGCCTGCGTCAGGCCACGGTCCAGCAGCGACTGCTGATTACCCAACTCCTCTTCGATCAGCTCCAACTGGCGCGATAGCGCGGCCTCTTGCGCATCGACCCCGCGAATTTGCGCGTTGATCTGCGCCCGGCGTTTGCCCAATTGATCAAGCTCTTGGGCCACGCTGACGCGGCGCGCGTCAAACAGGTTGCGCTGGCCGTCCACCAGTTCCTGCACGTCGGGATTTTCGGAGGCGGCGGTTCGCAACTCTTCGTCAAAGGTGACCGCCTCCACCTCATCGCGCTGCGCTTCCAGACGGCTGCGGCGGGCCATAAGCTCATAAAGCTGGCCCTCGACGATGGCCAATTGCGAGGTCAGCTGCTCTGCATCCAGACGCAGCAAAGCGTCACCGGCGGCGACACTGTCGCCCTCATCCACAAAGATTTCGGCCACCACACCACCGGTTTCATGCTGGACGATCTGCCGGTTGCGGTCGACTTCGATCCGGCCCGAAGCCACCACCGCCCCGGCGATTTGGCTGGTCACGGCCCAAGTCCCAAAACCGCCGAAAAGCAAGATCAGCCCGAAGAACCCAAGGATCAGGGGCCGGGTTGCCGACCAGCGTTTGTCGCCGTGATCGGTCATACCACGCCCCCCGACCGCGGGGGGGCCTGCTGAATCTCGCGGTGGTTTTGCACCATCCCGGCAAGCACCTCATCCTTGGGACCAAAGGCTTTGCGGATGCCGTTATCGAGAACCAGCAGCGTGTCACATTCCTGAATGGCCGCAGGACGATGCGCCATGATCAGCACCGACCGCCCGCTCGCCTTCATCTGCCGGATTGCGTGGTTCAACGCCTGAGAACCGGTATTGTCGAGGTTCGAATTCGGCTCATCCAGCACCACGATCACCGGGTCATCATAAAGCGCCCGTGCCAGCCCGATGCGCTGCATCTGTCCGCCAGAAAGCCGCACCTGCCCCGCGCGAATGGGCGTGTCATAGCCTTGGGGGAATTCGAGGATCATCTCATGCGCCGCCGCCAATTTGGCGGCCTTGATCACTTTGGCATCGTCGGGGTCGGGGCACAGCCGGGCGATATTCTCGGCGATGGTGCCATCGAACAATTGGACGCGCTGCGGCAGGTATCCGATATGCCGCCCCAAGGTTTCGCTCCCGTAATGCTCAAGGGCGGCCCCATCCAGCCGGATCGACCCGCCCGCAGGCGGCCAGACCCCGGTGAGGGTGCGCGCCAATGTCGACTTCCCCGCCCCCGACGGGCCGATCACGCCCACCGCCTGCCCCGGCTCGACGGTAAAATTGATCGACTTGAGCGCCGCCTGTTTCTCGCCCGGTGCCACGACGGTCAGCGCCTTGGCGACCAGCCGCGCTTTGGGCTGCGGCAGCGCGGTGCGCGGAGGTTCTTCGCTCACGGCGCCGAGAAGCTGCGCCAGATTGGCCCAACCGGCCCGCCCCCGCTGCACCACCGGCCATTGGTTCAATGCCAGTTCGACCGGCGCCAGCGCCCGGCCCAGCAGGATCGAGCCTGCGATCATCGCGCCCGGCGTCATCTGGTTTTTCAAGACCAACCACGCGCCGAGCCCCAGCATGGCGGACTGCAGAAACAACCGCAGCGTCTTGGTCATCGCGGTGAACGTGCCGCCCACGTCGGTCGATTTGACCTGCTGCTCCAACGCCTGACCACGGGCCTGTTGCCAGCGCGAGAATGCCGCGTCACGCATCCCCATCGCTTGCACCATCTCAGCCTCGACCCTGATCTGGTCCGACATTGCGTTCGCTGCCTGCCCCGAGAGGTTTGCACGCGCTTGGCTTTCGCGCGACAGCAACTGGTTGGCAATGGTGATCACCACCAGCACCGCCGCGCCGCTCACCGCCAGCCACCCCAGCATCGGGTGGAACAGAAAGATCGCCGCGAAAAAGATCGGCGTCCAAGGTGCATCGAAGGCGGCCATCAGAACCGGCGATGTCATCAGCCGTTGCACGGCTTCAAGATCGGCAAGGCCCGCGTTGGTCTTCACATCCGGGGCCACGGCGGATTTGCGCACCACCGCGTCGAACACCCGCCGGTCGAGATCGGATTGAAACCGCGCGCCCACCCGCGCCATGATCCGGCCGCGCGTGTAATCCAAGAGCCCCATCACCGCATAGAGAAAGACCACAAGAACCGAGAGGGCGATCAGCGTCTCTTCGGAGCCGGAGCCGAGCACCCGGTCATAGACCTGCAACATATACAGCGGGCCGGTAAGCATGAGCATATTGGCGAATAGGCTGAACAAGGCCACAGCCCAATAAAGCCCACGGCTGCGCCCGCGCACGCGACGCAGTTCGGACAGCCCCCTGTTCACCACATCGCTTTGCATCAATCCCTTTCGAAGCTGCCCACACAGAACCCGACACGCTTCCCGCTTATGGGGAAATGATAATGATTTTGATAACCCAGTGCCATTTTTTTCTCGGGCCGCCGCCCCGACCGCCTTAGCGGTCGAGGAAACTGGGTGCAGGCGCGCTGGCGCCACTGCCGCTGCTGCCGCCGCCGAAGATGTCACGCAGAACGCGGTCGATCACATTGTCCGCGCCGCCACCCCCCTGATTGCCCCCGCCCTGCGGTTGCCGCGGCTGTGGCTGCGGTTCGGGCTGCGCTTCGCTCAGGTTGCTGGGCGGGGCGGGCGCCTGCATCGGCAACTCCTTGAGGGGCAGCCCATCATGCACGCGGCTCATGGTTTCGCGCCAAATCTCTGCGGGCAGGCCACCGCCTGTGACCCCGGTGAGCGGCGTGTTGTCATCATAGCCCATCCAGACCCCGGCCACATAATCCGCCGAAAAGCCGACGAACCAAGCGTCTTTGTTGGCCGAGGTGGTGCCGGTCTTGCCTGCCAGTTGACGGTCGCCAAACTGGGCGCGCTGGCCGGTCCCCTCCGAGATCACTTTCTCCATCATATAGACCAACTGGCGCGCGGCATCTTCTTGGATGACCCGTTCGTTGATACCGCCGCCGGTGCCCATCAGCGGCTCCGTCTCGCCCAAGAGGCGCAGATCGACCAGCCCGTAGGGGGTCACCGAAGAGCCGCCGTTCAGGATGCCCGCGTAGGCGCCCGTCATTTCAAGCAGGGTGCTTTCCGATGCGCCAAGTGCCAGCGCCGGGCCTGCGGCCAGATCGCTTTTGATGCCGAACTGCGTGGCGACCGCACTCACCGTCTCGCGACCTACGCTTTCCGAGACTTTGACCGCCGGGATATTCAACGAGTCTTTCAGCGCGTCTGTCAGGGAGACCGGGCCTTTGAAGTTCTTGGTGTAGTTCTTGGGGCACCACTCACCCGAACCGGGGATGTTCAGGCAGTAGGGTTCGTCCACGATGATGTCTTCGGGCGAATAGCCCAGATCAAGCGCCGCGGCATAGATGAAGGGTTTGAACGCCGACCCGGTCTGGCGCATCGCCTGCGTGGCACGGTTGAACGCGCCCGCGACCTTGGTCTTGCGCCCGCCGACCAGCGCCCGCACCGCCCCATCAGAGGACATCACCACAATGGCCGCCTGTGCTTTGGAGGTGTCACGCACCTTGTTTTCGAAGACCCATTTCAGCCCCTCCTCTGCCGCGCGCTGGATGCGCTGGTCGAGGGTGGTTTTGATGATGACATCTTCGGTGGTGTTGCGGGTAAAGAATTCCGGCCCCGAGGACATGACCCAATCGGCGAAATAGCCGCCCGCCTCGGCCTCTGCCGCCTCGGACAGTTGCGCGGGATTGGCGATGGCTTCGTCAGCCTCGGCTGCGGTCAGATAGCCCTGATCTTCCATCAGGCGGATCACCGTGGCGGCACGGCTTTGCGAGCGATCCAGATTGTTGGTGGGCGATAGGGTTGTGGGCGCGGTCAAAAGACCGGCCAGCATCGCGCCCTCAGACGGCGAAAGCGCCGCGGCGGGCTTGCCAAAGAATCGCTGCGCCGCGGCCTCTGCGCCAAAGGCACCGCCGCCCATGTAGGCACGGTTCAGATAGATCGAAAGGATGTCGCTCTTGGAGTATTTAATCTCCATCGCGACGGCAAAAAGCGCTTCTTTGGCTTTGCGGCCCAAGGAAGAGCGACGGCATTCCGCCTCATATTCCTTTTCCGTCATGCCGCTGCTGGGGTCATAGGGCTCGCCCAGACAAAGCAGTTTGGCCGTCTGCTGGGTGATGGTCGAACCGCCATGGCCTGAAAGCGGGCCACGCCCCTCGCTTAGGTTGATCCGCACCGCCGAGGCGATACCCCGCGGGCTGACCCCGAGATGGTTGTAGAATCGCTTGTCTTCGGTGGCGATGACCGCGTTTCGCAGATGTTTGGACACCGAGTCTGCCGAGACCACGCCGCCAAACTGGTCGCCGCGCCAGGCAAAGACCTCTCCCTCCCGGTCGAGCATGGTGACAGAGCCGCGCGCGCGGCCATCCAACAGCGCTTCGAGCGGCGGAATGGTGGTATAGATATAGCCGACAGCCAAGGCGAGAACGAGGAAGGCCACAAGGCTCACGCGCCATGTGATCGTCCAGATCAAACGCCAAATCCAACGGGCCAAGCCAGCAAAGAAACCAATGATTCCCCCGCGCCGAGGGCGTTTGGTGCGCGCGGCCTTGCGGCGGGCCGGTGCTGCCTTGCGCGTGGCCGGTTTGGCCCGCGCAGAGGTCTTGGGCTTGGGTTTGGCCTTGCCCGGATACCGCCTGTCGGCGACCAGAGGGCGTTTGCGCTTGTTCTTGTCAGTCATAAAATCGCCTGCTCGGCCCTATTTTTCGCCACTTTAGCCTGACTGCAGCGGTTTGTTTAGCGCTGCAAGGTCCAATCGGCGTCAAATGTCTGATTAATTTATAGGCAGATTCCAGCCGGCGCCCGCTTTTTAGGCAGCACTGCCAAGCAATGGCGCAAATATGGCAAGCAAACCTGTCCAAGAGCGCCCGATATCCGGTTTTCTCATGCTGCACGGGCAGCCGCCCGCTTCGGTAAGCACGCATTCGGACCCGCAGACAGGAAACGACCATATGAAACCCACCTTAATACTTCCCCTCGCAGCGGCGGTCATCGCCCTGCCCGGGCTGGCGCTGGCACAGGACGCGGAATACGCGACGCTGGCGGATACGACCTTCATCTTCAACACCCTGCTTTTCCTGATCGGCGGTTTCCTCGTCTTTTGGATGGCGGCGGGTTTCGCCATGCTGGAAGCCGGACTTGTCCGCTCCAAGAACGTCACAACGCAGTTGACCAAGAACATGGGCCTCTTTGCCATTGCGGCGGTCATGTATTGGCTGGTGGGCTACAACATCATGTACCCCGGTGACGGCAATTGGATCATGGAAGGCGTCTTTGGCACCTTCGCCACCAAAGACATCAAATCCGAGATTGACGCAGGCGGCTATTCCAACGCTTCCGACTTCTTCTTTCAGTTGATGTTCTGCGCCACCACCGCCTCCATCGTGTCCGGCGCGCTGGCCGAGCGGATCAAACTCTGGCCCTTCCTGATCTTCGTGGTCGTGCTGACCGGCTTCATCTACCCGATCGAAGCATCTTGGCAGTGGGGCGGCGGTTTCCTTTCCGCAATGGGCTTTAGCGACTTTGCCGGGTCGACCCTTGTGCACGCCGCTGGTGGCTTTGCCGCCCTCGCTGGTGCCATCGTACTGGGGCCGCGCTTGGGCAAATACGGCAAAGATGGCCGCGTTGTGCCGATGCCGGGTTCCAACCTTGCGCTCGCCACTTTGGGCACGTTCATCCTGTGGATGGGCTGGTTCGGCTTTAACGGTGCGTCGCAGCTTGCCATGGGCACAATCGAAGATGTCGACGCCGTGGCGCAGATCTTTGCCAACACCAATATGGCCGCTGCCGCCGGTGCTGTTGCTGCGCTGATCCTGACACAGGTGATGTACAAAAAGGTCGACCTGACCATGGTGCTGAACGGCGCGCTGGCGGGCCTCGTCTCGATCACTGCCGGGCCGCTTGACCCGACATTGTTCGGCGCGCTTTGGATCGGTGCCGTGGGTGGTGTCATCGTGGTCTTCACCGTGCCCATGCTCGACAAGTTCAAGATCGATGACGTGGTCGGCGCGATCCCGGTTCACCTGATCGCTGGCTTCTGGGGCACGCTGGTTGTGCCAGTCTATACCGAGGGCACATCTTTCGTCACACAGATCATCGGCTTTGCCGCGGTTGGCCTCTTTGTCTTCGTCGTCAGCTTCGTTGTCTGGCTGATCCTGAAAGCTGCCGGTGGCATCCGCGTCAGCGAAGAAGCCGAGATCACCGGTTTGGACATGTCCGAACTGGGGATGGAAGCCTATCCTGAGTTCGCCAAGGGCTAAGCCCTAGCCACATCGCCAAGCAATTGACCGCCCGGCCAGCAATGGCCGGGCGGTTTGCGTTAGGCCACCAAGGGTAAAGAAATCGTAAAGGTCGTGCCGACACCCGGCGCGCTGACATAGCGGATACTGCCGCCGTGCCGGTCCAGAATTTGCCGCGTGATATGCATCCCCAGACCGCTGCCATAGGCAGTTTTCGTGTCGGAGCCGTCAAGCTGCGAGAAACGGGCAAAGACCTGCTCTTCCGCCCCCGGAGGAATGCCGCAGCCGCTATCGCTTACCTGCACCAGCGCCATGCCTTCGGCTTGCTCAAGGCTGACTTCTACCAAACCGCCGGGCAAAGAGAACTTCACCGCGTTCGAGAGCACATTGCCAAAAACCTGACCCAACCGCTCTGCATCCGCCTGCACGGTCAGGGGGGCATCAGACAACGCGCAGGTGAAACGGATATCCTTGTCGGGTTGCAGGCTTTCCGCGCGCGCCACAGCGCCCTGCACCAGCGGGCCAAGTGCCACAGATTGAAGGTCAATGCTGAACGCCGCACTGCTCAGGCTTTGCGTGTCGATCAGATCGTTAACCAGCGTCGTCAGCGTCTCGGAACCGTCTGTGGCCTTTCCAAGCAAACGGGCCTTTTGCGCATCGCTCAGCTTTGCGCCGCCCTGTGACAGCAGGCCAAGCGCGCCGTTGATCACCGTCAGCGGGGTCCGCAACTCATGGCTCACCGTGGCAAGGAACTGCATCTGCATCTGCTCGGCGGCGATCGCTTTCTGAGCGGCGATCTTTTGCACCGTCACATCCAAGAGCGCCACCGCCCAACCGACCTGTTTTTGCCCGACACCCAAGGAAATCGCATGAGCGCGCACGGCGAAATGGCGGTGGCCCAACTGGATATCGGTCACGTCCGGCAGGCTACCGTGGGCCGCGAGATGGCGAATGACTGGCCCCAGCTCTCCGAACTCGCTCAGCGGTGCTTCGGGCTCTGCGCCGCGGCGCAACAGGTCGGCCGCAGCCGGGTTCGTCTCAATCGCAACCCCTGATGGGTCGACCACGAATACCGGGTCGGTGCTGTTGTAGAACAACAGCTCCCGCGCGATCGCGTTGACATCGATCCAGCGGTTGTCAGCCACCAGCCAAACCACCAGCGTCAGCGAAAGCGCAAAGGAAAAGGGCGTCGGATCGGTGTGAAACAGCGTGATCCCGCCCAGAATATAGCCCAGATTGGCCACCATGGGGATCAGCGTCGCGGCGAAGAGCTTTAGGAAAAAGCTGCGCACCGCGGGGTTGGCCGTCCGTACGGCACGGCCCGCCACCACCGCCGCAGCCACGATGACCATGTAAAGATAGGCAATCGCGATGAAAAAGAGCGGGCCATGGTCAGATTGGACGTAGGCCCCCTCTTCGCTCAAAATCCACTTGGTTTCCGGCCCGTAGAATTTCTCATGCCAGCCGCTTGTCACTGCCGCGAGGGTGATCAGCGCCGGCGCAACCCCGGCGCAGATCGGCACCAGATACCGCGGCACCTTGGCCCCGAGCGCATATTCGTAGAGGAAAAAGGCCCAGAAGGTCGGCAGCAGCACAAAGCCGATCCATGCCCAACGGCTCACTCCAAAGGCACAGGCCGCCGTGGTGGCCGAAAGCTCGACCCCGACTGAAAGAAGCCACATGTCCATGGCCAAGATCGCCAGCAAGAACCAATGTTTGCCGGGCAGACTGCTGTGGCCACGCACCCAATAGCCCAAGACGGTGACAACCGATGCTGTCACAATCACGAGCTGTACGGCTGGCATGCCAACATCCAACCGAATGCATTGAAAAATTGATTCTAAAATTTGCCTGACCTTAAGTTTTCGCTCAAGGTACTCAATCCGGGCAATCGGACCAAGTTCTGTTTTAATGTAGACATTACGGGGGCATAGTGCCCAGTTATGTTATCAACGCTTGGGTCGGCAGGATGTTCGGGCCGCGGCAGGCGCGGCCCGAAATAGCGTTAGATGCCTACGTCGATGATCGCGCGGGCCAGAATTGGCACGCTGTTTTGGTTCAACCCTGCGATGTTGATACGGCTGTCACCAACCATGTAGATGCCATGCTTTTCACGCAGCGCTTCGACCTTGTCCGGGGTGGTGCCAAGGCGCGAGAACATGCCCCGGTGCTGGGCGAGGAACCCAAAGCGGTCCGACCCGGACAGGCGCTGCAATTCACCGGCGAGCTGCTCACGCAGGGCAAGCATGGCGTTGCGCACGTCTTCCAACTCGGCCTGCCAGTCGGCCTTGAGCGCGTCATCGGTCAGGATGGTCGAAACGATCCGCGCGCCGTGGTCGGGCGGGAAGCTGTAGTTCTGGCGGTTGAGAAAGGCCAAGGTGGCTTGGTTCAGCCCTTGGGCCGCCTCAGAAGCGACCAGCATCAGGATGCCGGTCCGCTCTCGGTAGATACCGAAGTTCTTGGAACAGCTTGCCGCGATCAGGCATTCGGGCACCGAAGACGCCACTTTGCGGGTCGCGGCGGCATCGGCTTCCAGCCCGTCGCCAAAGCCCTGATAGGCGATGTCGATCATCGGCACGGCACCGGTGCTTTGCAGCACTTCGATCACCGCGTCCCATTCACTGCTGTTAAGGTTCGCCCCGGTTGGGTTGTGGCAGCAGCCATGCAGCAGCACCACATCGCCCTTTTTGGCGGTTTTGAGATCTTCGATCATCCCATCGAAGTTCACGCCGCCGGTTTCACTGTCGAAATAGCGGTAATTCACCACTTCCATGCCCAGATAGGACAGGATCGACAGGTGGTTCGGCCATGTCGGGTCAGACACGAACACCCGCGCTTCGGGGTTGGCCATACGCACCAGTTCAAACGCCTGACGCACCGCACCGGTCCCGCCGGGGGTGGCGGCGGCGGCAATCGCACCGCGCGGCACGGCATCGCCCAGCACAAGCGCGGCCATCGCGTTGGTATAGGCCGGATCACCAGCCAAACCGGTGTAGACCTTGGTGTCTTGGTTTTCCCAGATGCGCTGCTCGGCGGCTTTGACGGCGCGCATCACCGGGGTGTTGCCGCTGGCGTCTTTATAGACACCGACACCGAGGTCGATCTTCGTGTCACGCGGGTCTTCGCGGTAGGCCTGTACAAGGGCGAGGATCTTGTCAGCGGGTTGCGCCTTGAGCGTCTCGAACATGGGGTTCTCCGGTTGGAAGGTAACTAAAAAGGGTTAAGCCGCGCCGGTGGCGACGGGCACGGTGGGGAACATGCCCCACTCAGCCCATGAGCCATCATAGAGCGACCATTTGCGGTGACCCACCCGCTCCAGCGCCAGCGCCAGCACGGCGGCGGTGATGCCCGACCCGCAAGAGGTGATGACGGGTTTGGACAGGTTAATGCCTGCGGCCTCAAAGATGGCGCGGGTCTGCTCGGGGGTCTTCATCGTCTTGTCGTCGTTCAGTAGCTCGGTGAAGGGCACATTGCGTGCGCCGGGGATATGCCCCGCACGCAGCCCCGCACGCGGCTCGGGCGCGTCACCACGGAAGCGGGCGGCGGCACGGGCGTCGACGATCTGCGGATCACCGAGCTTCGAGGCATGCGCCACCTGCGTCACATCGCGGACCAGTTGGTTTTGGAAGCGCACGGTCATATGGCGGTCACGCGGCACGGGGGGCATGTCCTCGGTCGGGCGGTCTTCGGCCTGCCATTTCGGCAAACCACCATCCAGCACGGCGACGTTCTCCTGCCCCATCAGGCGGAAGAGCCACCAGACACGCGCCGCCGACATTAGTCCGGCACCGTCATAGACCACCACCTGATGCCCATCACCCACGCCCATGGCGCGCAGGCGCGACATGAATTTCTCGATCGGGGGGGCCATATGCGGCAGGTCCGACCGCGCGTCAGAGATGTCATCAATGTCAAAGAACCGCGCGCCGGGAATATGGGCGGCGTCATACTCGGCCTTCGGATCGCGCCCGGCGTCGGGCAGATACCACGAGGCATCAAGGATGCGCAGGTCAGGGTCTTTCAGGTGCTGAGCCAACCAGTCGGTTGAAACCAATGTCTTGGGATCGTCGGCCATTGGGGCCTCCTTCGTCGCGGGCGTTGCCTCTGACTATAACCGGCAGGGGGTGCTGGCAAGTGGAAGGGGGCTGGTGAGGGGCGTTGCCTGCCCCTGGGTTGGCGATGCTATGGGGTATTCATGCCACTTTATAGTTCAGGTTTGATGTGTGCTTGCGAAGGAGCACCCAGCCTCGCCAAATCGCCTACCCCGGGGAGGGGCAGGCGATGGCCCGGCGCCTGCGGCTTGATTCCGGGCTAGGGCGTGCTTCTTACCCGTGGTCTTTCAACAACCGCTGCTTCTGCCGCGACCAATCGCGCTTGGCCGCCGTCTCGCGCTTGTCATGCAGCTTCTTACCCTTGGCCACGCCGATCTTGATCTTCGCCATGCCGCGATGGTTAAAATACATCACCAGCGGCACCAGCGTCATCCCCTTGCGCTGCGTCGCGTTCCACAGGTCGGCCAATTGCTTGCGGCTGACTAGCAGCTTACGGCGGCGGCGTTCCTCATGCTGAAAGGTCTTGGCCTGCTTATAGGGCGCCACGTAAGAGTTCACCAACCACAGCTCGCCATCCTCCACGGCGGCGTAACTCTCGGCGATATTCGCCCCGCCTTCGCGCAGAGATTTCACCTCGGACCCTTCAAGGATGATGCCGCATTCGATGTCTTCTTCGATAGCGTAATCAAACCGCGCACGGCGGTTTTCGGCGATCACCTTGTAGTTCGGATCGGATTTGGAGCTGGATTTGACCTGTGACATGCCAAAGCATGTAGAGCGCCCCCCGCCCCGGTGCAAGATGCAGCCGCTCAGTCACCCAGTTTGGCGTGCACCTCATCAAGATCAATCTCACCCACGGGCAGCTTGTTCCCCGGATTGTCGAAGTCATATTTGAACAGATCGAAGTCGCGCTTATAGATCTCGCGCATCAGATGCATCGACAGATCGTCAAAGTAATCCTCGACCGGATGCGCCCGCTTGGGCCCGTGGCCCTCGCTTTCGTTGAACCGGGGGATCGCCGCCAGATCAACCCGATGCGGCGTGTCCACGGCATCGAGCACCTGCTGCATGCCGTCGTTAAACTGCTCGGTCCAAAAGATATTATCGTAGGTGCCACCGTTGATGATGAAGGTGCTGACGTGCCCCGACACCGCAGACCAGTGAATGTCCGGGTCCATCGGCCGCCGCCAACGAATGGTATCACGCGCAAACAGCAAGAAACGCCGGAAACTCGCGATCTGGTCAAACTCCTGCTTGCCGTCATCGCCGCCCACGTCGATCCCGTATTTCTGAACCAGCAGCGGCACCAAATTGCCGCGATACCGCCGCCCATTGCGCTGGATGCCGCAAATCTTGTCAAAAAAGGACGACAGGACCCGCGTGTAGGGATTGCGCACGCAGGTAAAGGCATAGGACTTGCGCGCCGTCACATTATCGGTGATCGGCCCCTGCGATGCATCCAAGGCCCATTTGTGGATGCCTGCCTTGGCATCATGGATGTCGCCGTCAAAGAATTCGCCATGATCGGAATAAAACATGATCTGCCCGATGGTCGAACAGGCGCATTTGGGCACCACCCGGTACACCATGCTCTCGCTCTCCGTCATCCATGTTCCGGGAAAACCCATGCTCACTCGCCTCCTGCTGGCGCTGACTGTTTTAAGCAACAATCTGGCCTTCGCGCAAAAAAGCAAAGAAATGCTGTTTATTCAATCGGTCTTCACGATTAACTAGGTAAGTGATCCACGACAAAAGGCCGATGCAAGCGGGCCGCGACAAGGACATTCGGTATCCTGCATGGCGAAAATTGCCTATATCCTGCTGTGCCACAAGGATCCGGAGGCTGTTATCCGGCAGGCCGAGCGGCTGACCGCCGTGGGCGACTATATGGCGATCCACTTTGACGCTTCCGCCAGTGCCGAGGATTACGCCCAGATCACCGCCGCCCTTGGCGACAACCCCAGCGTCACCTTCCCGCGCAAACGCACCCGCTGCGGCTGGGGTGAATGGTCTTTGGTGCAGGCCACGCTGGATACGCTCACCGCCGCACTGCAAAGCTTCCCCCGCGCCACGCATTTCTACCTGATGTCCGGCGATTGCATGGCGATCAAATCGGCAGAATACGCGCATCAGTTTCTTGATGAGAATGACACCGACTTCATCGAAAGCGTGGATTATTTCGACAGCGATTGGATCAAGACCGGCTGGAAAGAAGAGCGGCTGATCTATCGCCACTGGTTCAACGAGCGCACACAGCGCAAGCGGTTCTACGCGATGTTCGAGGCCCAGAAACGCCTTGGCCTCACCCGCAAAATCCCCGCCGACCTTCAGGTGCAAATCGGCAGCCAATGGTGGTGCCTGCGCCGCCGCACCATCGAGGCGCTGATGGCATTCACCCATCGCCGCAGCGACGTGATGCGCTTTTTCCGCAGCACATGGATCCCGGATGAGACCTTCTTTCAAACCCTCGTGCGCCATCTGGTCCCCGAGGCCGGAATCTCCAACCGCAGCCTGACCTTCCTGCTGTTCTCCGACTACGGCATGCCGGTCACATTCTACAACGATCACTACGATCTGCTGCTCGGTCAAAACCACCTTTTCGCGCGCAAAATCAGCCCCGAAGCGCTGGACCTCAAACGCCGCCTCGGCCTGCTCTATGCCGCCCAAGGCGTGCAATTTCAGATCAGCGACGAAGGCCGCAGCCTATTCGACTTCCTCACCGCAAGGGGCCGCATCGGCCGCCGCTTCGCCCCCCGCTTTTGGGAGACCGAAGCCAGCCTTGGCCGCGAGCGTGAATTGCTGATCATCCTCGCCAAGAAATGGCATGTCGCCAAACGGCTCGTCGGTCGGATACGTCAGGAAACCGGCCTCCCGGCAGTGGATTTCCTCTTCAACGAAGAAGACACCCCCCTGCCCGATCTCGGCGGCATTCAAACCTCGCTGGAAAAACGCACCCGCCACCGGCGCGCCTTGATGCGGATGCTTTATGACTACTACGACAGCAGGCGGCTGATCGTCTGCATTGATACATCCAACCTCGACCTGCTGCGCGATTTCGCCTCAGATCGCGCACAGGTGCGCATGCTCGAAGTCGAATGCAAGCTGACAGATGCCTATCTCACCGGCCACGCCCTGCGCATTGGCCTAACCGGGGAACAGACCTCGCAGGAAAACCTCTCGCGCCTGCTGCCTACGATCCGGGGGAACATGCTGCATGAGGTCGACCAGATCCGTGACGCACAGTTTGAAAATTATACGCGCCTCTCTGAATACGCCGACACCGAAACGAACGCCGCAGCCCTCGCGCGCTTTCTCAACGTGAGCGAGGACAAGGCCCGCGCAATCGCCCAGAGCGACAACCTCTTCGCGGATTAACGCAGGCCTCCCTGCCCCATGGAACACCCCGCTTTGCCAAGCGTTGAACCGCGAACGCCGTCCCCTAATTGGGGCCGGCAAACCGCAACACATTTCATGAGGTTTCCTATGCCACATAAGTTCACCGCCCTTGCCGCATCTCTCCTGATCGCCCCCGCTGCGCTCTTCGCCCAAGAGACCGCCCCAGAGGCCGAGCGCGTCAGCATGTCCCAAGCCATCAAAGCCGCACAAAGCAGCATCGACGGCGGCGTACTGGAAGCCGAGATCGAAACCGAAGGCGACGCGCTGGTCTATGAAATTGACCTTGTCCGCGGCGAGGCTGTCTACGAAATCACCGTCAACGCCGCCACCGGCGAGGTGATCTCGCAATCCGAAGAACAGCTCACCAGCTTCCTCAGCGGCCTCTTCCAAGAAGATGAACTGCGCGCCGCTGGCACCTCCCGCGATGTGCTGATGAAAGCGCTGGCCGAACTCGAAGGCCAAGACGGCACGAGGATCGAGGAACTCTCGCTCGACGATGAAGATGACCGCATGGTCTATGAGGTCGAACTGACCGATGCGACAGGCGAACGCGAGGTGCTGATTGACGCCTCCACCGGCGAAATCACCCCAGACGACTAACCTCACCCCAAGGTGCGGCCGCCCCTACCGGCCGCACCCCCCCTATCTTCATCCTTTTTCAAATACCGCTGCGCAACACCGGCCGCTAACACCCCGTCCGCGATTGCCAAGCAGCCTATCCAGCCCCGCCCCCCGAGAGCAAATCCACCGGATCGATGCCGCGTTTTTCTGCGCTGGCCCGCACCGCGTCGCGCAGTGCCGCACTCCGTTCCAGCAGGCGGCGAAAGCGGTCTTCGTCCAGCACCAAAAGCGTTGTCGGTGCGATGGCGCGGACGTCCACCCGGCGCACACGGTTCGTTAGGATCGCCATCTGGCCAAACATCTCCCCCCGACCCAATCGCCAAGTCTGACCTGCACTTTCCAACTCGACCGCGCCCGAGGCGATGAAAAACACGCTGCGTGCAGGGCTTTCCTTGTGCAAAACCACATCGCCGATATCTACATAGCGGGTTTTGAGCACCCGACCGAGCCGTTTGAGCGCGCCCTCACCCAGATCCGTAAACAGCGGAAACTGTTCGATAAAAGCGCCGCGCCGCACGGCAAGGTCAAGGCCCGGACGCCCCTCTGCCGCCGTGCGCCGCGTGGCCAATTCCTGCATCAGCGCGGTATAGACCTCAGCCCCGAACAGCCCGTCTTCGCGCATCAACGTGTATTCACGTTCTTCCAGCCGCAGCGCTGTACGGCGGATGAAACGCCGCTCAAGTTCCTCGGCATAGCCCGGATACTGCAGCCGCAGCCCCTCTAGCGCGGTTTCGATGCCTTCGATGCGGCGCGCCAGCAGATCGTGCAGCAATTCCGCCACCCGCCGCCCGTGAATGCGGCGAATACGCCCATCGATAAAGGTGCCCAGATCGCGCAGGATCAGCCGCTGCGACAGCAGCATTTCAAAGCGGTCCGCCGTCATCCGCGCCAAGGGCCCCGAAACGCCGTAACGCCCGTGCAGCACCGCCGCCGCGCGAAAGGTGCGCCCATAGGCCACGCTGCGCCGCGCCGCGCGCTGGTACCCGCTGCGGCCTTGGGTCCGCGCCCCTTCGATCAGCCGGTCCGCATCCGAGAGCACCAGATCAGCCATCCGGGCCGAGATCGTCCGCTCCCGCACCCGCGCGAGGATCGTGTCGCGCTCGTGCCCTGCCAGCGCGATGAGACCAAGCGCGATCCGGTCCCGGTCAAGGATATCGGTCGCCTCCTCCGCGGTCTTGACCGCCGTCTCAAGCCGTTCGCCAAAGCGTTTGGCTTCGGAGCGCACGATATCCCGGTTCAGATCATAATTCTCGGTCGTTTGGGCCACGTCTTCGCGCACGGTCTGCAGGGCCACGGCGATCACCTGCCGCGACAGCGCGTGGTCGATGGGCGACAGTTGATCCAGCCCCAGCCGCCCGATGATCCAGCGCAGCGTCGTACCTTGGGCCAGCAGGGTAAAGAGGGTGAAACCGGTGGCCAAGATACCCACGATCCGCTGGATATCATCCGGCACCCGCACGCTTTCCGTCACCGCCAGCGCCAGCGCCAGCGTGACCGCCCCGCGCAGCCCACCCCAAAGGATCGCCGCGCGGTACGGCCGCTCAACTGGCGGAGAAAGCTTTGCCGCGGTCAGCAAGGGTAGCAGACCAAAAAGGATCACCGCGCGTGCGAAGATGGCAGCCATCACAACCACGGCAATGAGGAAAAAGTCCTCTAGCCGGACTTCCTCCAGCAGACGCGGGATCAGCAGGGCAGCGAGGATAAAGATGAGCGCCCCCGCCCAATGGGCCAACACATCCCAAAGCTCACGCAGGTTGGTCAGCGCCTGCGGTGGCAACCGCCCCGGTGCGGTCAGGTTCAGCGTCAGCCCTGCCGCGACCACGGCGATCACCCCAGACGCACCAACGCTTTGCTCCGCCACGATATAGGCCAGATAGGGCAACGCGACCGAGATCGACTGCTGCGCCAATTCATGCCGTGCGAACAGCGCCATGACCCAAACCGCGATCCGCGCGCCCAGCCAGCCCACCAGTGCCCCGCCCGCGATCAACATCGGAAATTGCGCAAGTGCGCTGCCCAGTTCCGGGTCGGGAATGCCCAGCATGACATAGCCCATGAACAGACCGAACAGCGCGATGGCGGCGGCGTCGTTCAGCAGGCTCTCACCCTCAATGATCCGCGCCAACCGCCGCGGGGCCGAGATCGAGCGAAAGATCGAGACCACGGCCGAAGGGTCCGTGGTCGAAACGATCGCCCCGATCAGCAGACAGGCCGCCAGCGGAATGGCACTGACCCAAAACAGCGCATAGCCAATGCTAACGGTTGCCACCACCACGGCCACCACGGCCAGCACGAGAATGGGCACCCAGTCATCCACCATGCGCCGCAGGTTCATCCCCAGCGTCGCCTGAAACAAAAGCGTCGGCAGGAAGACATACAGGAAGACGTTAGACCGGATCGGCAGCCCCAGAATGGCCGCCGCCATTGGATTCAGCGCATCCGTCAGATCGGTGCGCAGGAAAAAGATCGCCGAGGCCCCGATGAGGATCCCCACGACCGCAAGGATCACGCTGAATGGCAGTTGCAACCGCGCGGCAAAGGGTTCCGCCAAGCCGATAACGACAAAGAGCGACGCAATGATTGTGGTGACGAGGATGATGTCCATATAGGATGGAATACCAGAATTTAGCTGAATGCGGGACGCTACCTGCCCCGCTCAGCGTTTACAGTTCTTGGTGAGGTTACTTCCGCGCGCGTCGTTCGGCACGCCACCGGGCAAAGCGCCCTCGGCGCGCGGCGAAGTCATCCTCGATCGCCTCGATCCTTGGGTCCAACCGCGCGCGGCGGAACCGCCGCCAGCGCACCCAGATGGCATAGAACAGGGCCGCCACGAGGGTCAGCACGATGATGGTCACAAAGGGGATACCCTTGCTCGCCTCCGGCCCCTCGACCGCGCGGAGCGAGATGGCATTGGGGTAGATCGACAAAAGCTCACTGCGCCAACCGTAATGTTTCAGCGCATAATACTGCGGCGCGCCGGTGGTGCTGCGGGCATCCGCCGCCTCGGCCTGAAGGTTGGCGGTGTCGAATTTGAAATAGGGCGGCCAGCCCCAGCCGGTGTCTTCGTTGCGGTAAACCATGACATCGCCCTTGGCGCGGCGGGTCTGGATGAAAAAGACATCGCGGTTGACCGCTAGCCCGGCACTATCCGTCGCAGAGCCGGCCCAGAAGATCGAACTGTTGCCGAAGTCGATCCGCTTTTCATAGGTGTCCGTGACGCGGACGATATCGGTCTGCGGCAGGGTATAATGGAAGAACGCCGCCACCAGCACCCAGACGGTCACCCAGAACACCCATTTAACGATTCTCATCTTCGGCCCTTTCAATTGCGTCGCGTGGCCGAACAGGGGCCTTTGCCCCTCTGACATAGTGTTTCTGCGGCACTGCGGCAAATGCCTTACGTGCATTAACGCAGGGCATCTGCCGTAAAATTTGGGGCTTAGCTGCCCAATAGCGCTTTGGTCAGGTCGCTGTCCGGCTCAGCCAGCGGGTCGATCACGTCAAAATGGTGCTTGCCCTCGGCCACGACCTGTTTCGCACCCCAACTGCGGGCGAAATTCTCGGCCTGTTCAAGGAAGGCGGGCCGCTCCTGAGCGCCCACCCAGACGGTGACATCAACGCCGTGCGGCGGGGTCATGTTCATCGGGCTTTCGGCCTCGGCCTCGGCCTCGTCCAGCCGCAGGGTGTCGTTCATCTGGGTCTGTAGCAGCGGGGCAAGGTCAGCCACGGGCGAGATTGGCAAGATCCGCGTGATCCGGTCGCGCACCTCGGCCCCGAGCAGCAGGGGGTCGGTCATGCGCGCCACCAAATGCCCGCCCGCCGAATGGCCCGACAGAACGATGGTGCCCTGTGTGCGGTTCGCCACTTCGGTCAGCGCAGCGGCGATCTGCGTGGAGATCTCAGAGATACGCACATCGGGGCAAAGGTCATAAGACGGCATCGCCACGGCATAGCCCCGCGCCAGCGGACCGGCGGCCAGATGCGACCAATAGCTCTTGTCGAAGGCCTTCCAATAGCCGCCATGCACGAAAACCACCGTGCCGCGCGAGACGCCCTCGGGCTGGAAGAAATCGAACTTCTGACGGTCCGAGGGGCCGTAGCGCACATTCAACTGCGCCCGCGCCCCCAATGATGCGCGGAATGCCTCCGCCTCCTTTTCCCAGCGGGGCGGAAAGCCGTCGGCCCCGTCGATATAGGCAGCATTTGCATAGGCGTCATCTAGCATCATTTGGGTCTCCCACCCCGGATTTGATCAAACTGAACTGGACAATCATACTCGTTGTTGCTTTGGAGGCTATAGAGAATAGCGGAGAGATGACATGACTGATGCTAAGACGGATCTGAAATCACTGCTGAAAGACCCCAGCCTGCTTGAAACCCGCGCCTATATCGGTGGCCAATGGGTCGACGGTGAAGACGGCACCTTTGACGTGACCAATCCCGCGCGGGGCGATGTCATCGCACAGGTCGCCGACCTCAGCCGTGCACAGGTCGCGGGTGCGATTGCCCAAGCCGAAAAGGCGCAAAAAGACTGGGCCAGCTGGACCGGCAAGGAACGCGCCGCAGTGATGCGCAAATGGTTCGACCTGATGATGGAGAACCAAGACGATCTGGGCACCATCCTCACCGCCGAACAGGGCAAACCGCTGGCCGAAGCCAAGGGCGAGATCGCCTATGGCGCCTCCTTCATCGAGTTCTTCGGTGAAGAAGCCAAGCGCGTCTACGGCGAGATGATCCCCGGCCACCAGCGCGACAAGCGCATTATGGTGATGAAGCAGCCCATCGGCGTTGCCGCTTCGATCACGCCGTGGAACTTCCCCAATGCGATGATCACCCGCAAGGCGGCCCCCGCGTTGGCGGCGGGCTGTTCCTTCGTGGCGCGCCCGGCGGCTGAGACTCCGCTCTCGGCCATCGTCATGGGTGTGCTGGCCGAACGTGCGGGCATTCCGGCGGGCGTGTTCAACGTGCTGCCGTCGTCATCGTCGTCTGCCGTGGGCAAGGAGTTCTGCGAGAACCCCGCCGTGCGCAAGCTGACCTTCACCGGCTCCACCGAAGTTGGGCGCATCCTGCTGAAGCAGGCTGCCGATCAGGTGATGAAATGCTCCATGGAACTGGGCGGCAACGCGCCGTTCATCGTCTTTGACGACGCCGATCTTGATGCCGCCGTCGAAGGCGCGATCATGTGCAAGTTCCGCAACAATGGCCAGACCTGCGTCTGCGCCAACCGGATCTATGTGCAGGCGGGCGTCTATGACGAATTCGCGGCCAAGCTGAAGGACCGGGTGAGCAAGATGAAGGTCGGCGACGGCCTCGAGGAAGGCACTGACCTTGGCCCGCTCATCAACCCCGAAGCCTCGGACAAGGTGCGCGAGCACATCAAGGATGCGGTCGATAACGGGGCCGAAATCATTCTGGGCAATGCTAAGGACGACATGGGCGGCAACTTCTTCGGCCCGACCATCGTGACCGGCGTGACGCAGGACATGAAGGTCGCCAAGGAAGAGACATTCGGCCCCCTCGCGCCGCTGTTCAAGTTCGACAATGTGGACGACGTGATCGCCATGGCGAACGACACGATCTTTGGCCTTGCCTCCTACTTCTATGCCAAAGACCTCAGCCGTGTGTACAAGGTCGCCGAGGCGCTGGAATATGGCATCGTCGGCGTGAACACTGGCATCATCTCGACCGAGCTTGCACCCTTCGGCGGGGTCAAGCAATCCGGCCTTGGCCGCGAAGGCAGCCACCACGGGATCGAAGACTACCTTGAGATGAAATACGTCTGCCTGTCGGTCTAAAACTTAAAGACCAGCTGAAACGATCTAGGGCCGCCGGGATCACCCCGCGCGGCCCTTTCTTCACAGTGAAAGTCAGGTGTGAGGTAACGGCCCCGCCCCCCGGCACATAAAAAAGCCGACAGCACTTTCGTGCTGCCGGCCTCCGGGCGGGGGAGAGAAACGCCCTGGGAGTGACCCGTCTTAGTTGGTCCGGGTCTGCGCCGCGCTGCCCGCATTCACTTGCTGGGTCAGGGCTGCGGCGAATTCTTCGCCTGTCATGCCGATGACAAGTTGGCCTTCGGCGTCAACATCTTGGTCGATCTGCACGACTGCGCGGTCGCTATCGGCAGCGAAATCATTGGCCAGATCGATGGAATAGCGCACAGAGCCATCGGCCTGTGGTTCCGCATTGGAAATCGTGCCAATGACAGTGTCGTCCGACGCGACGGCCACGGTGCTGCCATCCAGCGCGATATCGACATCCGTGTCGCTCTCGCTCGGCATGGTCTCAGCGACCCGGTCTTCGACGTTCAGATCGGTGTCGGCCGAGATGGCGCTATCGGCGCCCGCCGCGACATCAGCACCGGTCGCAGTGTCGGCCATATCGGCGCCTACACCGGCGTTTGCTTCGGCATTCACATCAGCGCCAACGCCGACATCGGCGGTCTGAGCCTGTGCAGCAATCGGGGCGGCCAAAAGCGCCGTGACAGCCGTGGTCAGGGTCAGCTTGCGTAGGGAATTTGCATAGTTAGTCATGGTTCTTCCTTTCATTGCGCGTGCGGTACTCTGCACGCTGTTGCCCGAGCACGCCTGCCCGGTCCCCCACTCAACCCGACAGCTTTCGCATGGTTTCCCCCGCCCTGCTGCGCAGCAGAAAGCCGCCGTTTTCGCGCCCCACCTTCGGCAGATATTCTCCCACGAAGGGGCCCCCTCAAGCGCCGTTGCCAACAAAAAAAGGCCCGCTGGATAGCGGGCCTTCATAAAGCTCGGCATGGAACCGTGCTTAGTTCACGGATTTGGCGTCAACCACGTCCTTGTCGATCGACTTCACCTCGGAAGAGATGGCGATCTGACGTGGTTTCAGGGCCTCAGGCACCTGACGCTCAAGCTCGATATGCAGCATGCCGTTGGCATGGGCCGCGCCGATCACCTGAACGTGGTCCGCCAAATGGAAGCGGCGTTCAAAGGCGCGGGTGGCGATGCCACGGTGCAGGTAGGACTTGGCCTCATCCTCATCAGCCTTGCGGGCCGAAACGATCAGCGCCTTCTCACGGACTTCGACGCTCAGGTCGCTGTCGGAGAAACCAGCCACGGCGATCGAGATGCGGTAGGCATCGTTATCAAGCTTTTCGATATTATACGGGGGATAGCTGGGGGTGGCCCCATCATTTGTCAGAACCCGGTCCATCATGTTGGCGATCTGGTCAAAACCAACGCTGGAGCGGTAAAGGGGTGCGAAATCAAAACTACGCATGTGTTCATCCTCATCAGTGAGCGATTGACATATCGGGCCTTCCACCATTGGACAGACCCGGTTTTTCAAGCGCCGAAGCCCTATAGAGGCACTTCGGCAAAGCTCATGTGGGAAGGGTTTTGCGCGCTTTCAAGTCTTGGGCCACAGATTTACGGGCGGATGAATTTCGCCCCGGTGCCACGCTCTTCTCCGACCCGGATGCGTTTGCCTGCCGGGTTGGAATCCAGAAACACACCTTTGCCCGCCACCAGTTCCGCTTGCAGCAACGCCAAGGGCGCGCCCAGAGCGGTGCCAAGGGATACCTGCGTGCCCTCGACCTCGGCCTTGGCCGAAACGACTGAGACGATATGCGCCTCACCTGCGACAATGCTAAAGATCGGCGCGCCGCTGGAGCCGAAATCGACCGCGCAGGAGGTCACCAGAACCCCTTCCTGCTGGGCCAGCACCTTGCAGACCTCTTGCAGGGACGGCGCCTCGGCCCGGTCGCGGGCATAGCTGACCACGCCCACGCTGTCGCCGGGACGGGGGCGCGCGGCGGTGCCAAAGGGCCGGATCGTCGTGTTGCGGATGGGGCGGGAGAGTTCCAAGAGCGCCAGATCGTTGCGCACCCGGCCCGAGGAGACCTCACCATCATAGACGTAGTCGGGGTGCACCACGGCGCGGCGGATATCGCGGTAGGCACCGGCGCGGCCATTGCGCCAACCGGCAAGGAATTGCACCTCGCCATGGTCGATCCGGGCCTTGGTTTCGCGGTCAAACAGGCAATGCGCGGCGGTCAGCACCAGACGCGGAGCGATCAACGTGCCGGTGCAAAACCCGGTGCCGCCGATGTCGAGACGGCCCACGGCCTCCCAAGCGGCGGCGTCCACACCGTTGTCGAGCGCCTTGAGCGCGCTGTCTTGGGCCAGCGCCGCCGTGGCGAGGGTAAATACGCCGAGAATAGCCGCCAACAATTGTCGCAAAATGCACCTCAAAACCATGTCCACTTTGGCGGATATAGGGGAGTTGCGGCGAAAATACGGCGTAGGCTTAACGCAAACGCGGCACCTGCGCGGGCGCATCGGGATCACGGCTGAGCGCGGGCGGTTTTGGCCCACCGCAGGCCCAATCGAGCAGTTCGACGCTATGCACCACAGGCACCCCGGTGCCCGATCCGATCTGCATCATGCAGCCGATGTTGCCCGCCGCGATGACGTCTGGGGATTTCGCCTCTAGCGTCTTGATCTTGCGTTCTTTCAGCTTTGCCGAAATCTCGGGCTGCATCAGGTTATAGGTGCCCGCCGAGCCGCAGCAGAGGTGACTGTCCGCCGGTTCTACCACCGTAAATCCCGCCTGTTTTAGCAGCGTCTTCGGCGTGGCCTTGATCTGTTGCCCATGTTGCAGCGAACAGGCCGCGTGATAGGCGACGACCATGCCCTGCTCAGCCGGTTCGACAAAGGGCAGGTCCAACTCCGCGAGCAGCTCCGTCACATCCTTTGCCAAGGCCGAGACCCGCGCGGCATCCTCTGCCAGCGGGTCATTGCGGAACATATGGCCGTAGTCCTTGACCGTGGTGCCGCAGCCCGAGGTGTTGATCACGATGGCATCCAGCCCCTCGCCATCCATCTCAGCACGCCATGCCCGGATATTGCGTGCGGCATGGGCGTGGCTTTCATCGGTCTTGCCCATGTGATGGGTCAGCGCGCCGCAACAGCCCGCGCCTTCGGCCACCACCACCTCGCAACCCGCGCGGGTCAGTAACCGGATCGTGGCGTCATTAATATCGGTGTTCAGGGCCTTTTGCGCGCAGCCGGTCATCAGGGCCACACGCCGCAGCGGTTTGCCCTTTGCCGGGAAGCTTTGCGGATCGTCATTGCGGCTGACCGGAGGGATCGTTTTTGGCGCCATCTCAAGCATTGCGCGCAGCCGGGCGTCGGGCATCAGCCGCGCGAAAGGCCGCCCGATCTTGGCCCCCAATAGCGCCAGTCGAAAGCGTGTCGGATAGGGCAGGATCCGCGCCAGCATCCAGCGCAGCGCGCGTTCGCCTAGGGGCCGTTTATACCGTTCCTCGATATAGCTGCGGGCGTGATCGACCAGATGCATGTAATGCACGCCCGAGGGGCAGGTCGTCATACAGGCAAGGCAGGACAGGCAGCGGTCGATGTGCTGGACCGTCTTTGGGTCAGGATCACGGTCATTCTCAAGCATGTCCTTGATCAGGTAAATACGCCCGCGCGGGCTGTCCAACTCATCGCCCAAGACCTGATAGGTCGGGCAGGTCGCCGTGCAGAAACCGCAGTGCACACAGGCGCGCAGAATGTCGTTGCTGCGCTGCGTGTCAGGATCCTGCAATTGCTCGGGGGTAAAGGTGGTTTGCATGGATGCTCCGTTACTATGTGCTGCGCATCAGATTGGCGAGGACAAGGCCGAACCAAGGAACCGTCGTGCCTACGGCCCCCAAAACCCCGCTCCACCGGCGCATGGCGGGGCGCGGATCGGCGCGGCGCAGTGCTTGGACCACCAGCGCGATCACCCCGATCCAAGCGGCCCAGAGGGTGAGGGCGATGACCCCCAGCAACCACGGGCTGTCGCTCCAATAGCGCAGCAGTCCATAACGCAGGCCGGTGGCGAATAAAAAGGCGGCCAAGACCATCGCCCCCAAGGTGCGGACGGCCCGCAGGGAAGGCGGCACGGCGATCAACGCCTTAAACAGAAACGGGCCGATCAGAAAAACGATGAGAAAGACCAGCATCAATGTCATGGGGTCAGCGCCAAGGCTTCGGCGTTGAAGATGCCGCGCGGGTCGAACTTGGCCCTCAGCCCCGCCGTCAACCGCGCCACGCCCGGCGCTTCGGGTTCCTGCCGGGGCAGCAGAGTCTGCGCCGCGCTTTCGGCCCGCAATAGGGTCGCGTGACCGTCATACCGCCCCAACCGCGCGCGCAGGTCGGTGCCGGGCGCCATGCGCAGCCAGATCAGCCCCCCGGCCCAGTCATAAAGATGTGCCTCGGCCCCGGCTTTTGCCGCCAGCGCGGGGGCCTCGGTCGGGCGGCAGTGCACCCGCCAGACATCCCCCGCCGCCCCATGAAAGGCCGCAACATCGCGCAAATCGCGCCAGAGGGTCGCGGAGGGCTCTGCGTCCAGCACCTCAAGCTCGGCCCCCGTTGCGGCCAGCAAATCCTTCAGCCGCCCCGTCCGGTAGGAGACCGAGGTCTCAAACCCCTCCAACCGCAGAAACGACCGCCCCTGCGCCGGATCATGTGCCGCGCCGGTAACCTCAAAGGGGCTGCGCATGGCCAGCGCCATGGCGGCGATGGCAGCGGCGTCGTCCAGCCCCGAAAGCACGAGCGTTGCGCTGGTTTCCGGGGTGGGCAGCACCTTTAGCGACACCTCGGTCACGGCCCCCAAGGTTCCGCGCGACCCGGCCATCAGCTTGACCAGATCATAGCCGGTGACGTTCTTCATCACCCGGCCCCCGTTTTTGATAACGCTCCCCTGCCCATCGACAAAGCGCACGCCCAGAAGGAAATCCCGCGCTGCGCCGATGGCAAGCCGCCGCGGGCCGCTTACGTTGGCCGCAAAGATCCCGCCGATGGTCGGCGTGCCGCTGCGGCCCATAAGCGCGCGGTGGTCCATCGGTTCAAAGGCCAGCCGCTGCCCTTCGGCGGCCAATGTCGTCTCAATCTCGGAGACTGGCGTCCCCGCCTGCGCCACCAGCGTCAGCGCGCCCGGCTCATAGAGGCTGATGCCCCGCAATCCGGCAAGCGACAGGTCCGCCCCCGGCCCGGCCATGCCGCGCGTATTGCCACCCCGCAGGGACAAGGGCGCCTGCGCGGATCGGATCGCCTCGACCACTTCTGCTTCAGTCGTTACCGTCACGCGGCCACCGATGCGCCGCTGCCGCGCCGCCCTTCCGTGACATCCAAAGGAAAGACCTTGGCCGGGTTCAACAGCCACGCCGGATCAAACACGTCTTTCACAGCCAACTGCGCCTCCAGATCCGCCGGGGCATATTGCACATGCATCAGATCGCGCTTTTCGATGCCGACGCCATGCTCTCCGGTCAGACAGCCGCCCGCCTCAACACAAAGCCGCAGGATATCCGCGCCGAAGGCTTCGCATTTTTCCAGATCGCCGGGTTTGTTGGCATCAAACAGAATCAGCGGGTGCATATTGCCGTCGCCTGCGTGAAAGACGTTGCCGACTTTAAGGCCATAGCTGTCCGACATCTCGCCAATGCGCCGTAGCACCATCGGCAGCTCGTTCACCGGGATCGTGCCATCCAGACACATGTAGTCGTTGATCTGCCCCATCGCACCGAAGGCCGATTTGCGCCCCAGCCAGATCGCCGCGCTTTCTTCGGCGCTGGTGCTTTCGCGCAGTTCCACCGGGTTGTGGCGGCGGGCGATCTCGGTGATCAGGGCAAGCTGGTGATCGATCTCGGCGTCGGAGCCTTCGACCTCGACGATCAGCAGCGCCTCGCACATCGGGTAGCCTGCATGGGCGAAAGCCTCCGTTGCCTCGATACAGGGGCGGTCCATGAATTCGATCGCCACCGGCAGCACCCCGGCCTTGATGATGTCGCTGACACAGGCCCCCGCCACGGCGTTATCGTCAAAGCCCATCAGCACGGGCCGCGCGCCTTCGGGCTTGGGCAGAATCCGCAGCGTTGCCTCTGTCACCACGCCCAGCTGACCTTCGGAGCCGCAGACCAGCCCCAGAAGGTCCAGCCCGCCTGCATCCATATAGCCCCCACCGATTTCAACCACGTCGCCATCCATCATCACCATCGTGACGCCCAGCAGGTTGTTCGTGGTGACCCCGTATTTCAGACAATGCGCCCCGCCTGAATTCATCGCGATATTGCCCGCGATGGCGCAGGCCAACTGGCTGGAAGGGTCTGGCGCGTAGAAGAAGCCATCCTCCTCTACCGCGCCGGTCACGCTGAGATTGGTGCGCCCGGTCTGCACCCGCATCAGGCGGTTGTCATAATCGACCTCAAGCACCTCGGCCATCCGTGCCACACCCAGCACCACACTATCCGCCGTCGGCAGCGCGCCCCCTGCGAGCGAGGTGCCCGACCCGCGCGGCACGACCGGAACGCCTTCCTCATGGCAGATGCGCAGAACGGTCGAGACTTCTTCGGTATTGGCAGGCAGGGTCACGGCAAGGGGCGGACATTTATAGGCGGTCAGCGCGTCGCATTCATAGGCGCGGGTCTCATGCACATCGTCGATCACGGTATTCTCTGGCAGGGCCGCGCGCAGCCGTGCAACGACACGCGCCTTGCGCGCAATGATCCCGGCGTCGGGTGTTGGCATCTGCATGGCGATCCTCCTCTTACCGTGCAGCATAGGCCTTGCGCTGCGGGTTTGGCCAGTTTGCCGCGCGGATTGTGCAATTGCACCACTAATTCGCAGCATCACGGCGAATTGCGTGAGACCGACATCTGCTCACCTTGGAACCGCCGCCAGATGCGCTATATTCAGTCTGTTATTTTAGGTGGTCTTACATGTTCAAACGCAGCCTCATCCTCGCCTCGCTGGCTTTTGCCACACCGGCTTTGGCCGACCCGCCATCTATTGTGAATGTCACGGTTGAGCAGCTTGGTGACCTCTGGAAATTTGATGTCACCATTCGCCATGACGACAGCGGATGGGACCACTACGCCGATGCTTGGCGCGTTCTTGATCCCGATGGGGAGCCTCTGGGCACGCGCAATCTGGCCCACCCTCATATCAAAGAGCAGCCGTTCACCCGGTCACTGTCCGGTGTGCGTATCCCTGATGGGGTGGCTGAGGTGAGCATCCAAGCGCGCGACAGTTTGGATGGCTGGTCTTCCGAGGTTGTCACGATCCCGCTGCCCTAACCGAGATCCCCTCAGACCCGGTGGTAAGGCCCGCCCGATAGAATCGCCGCCGCGCGGTAGAGCTGTTCGGCCAGCATGACCCGCACCAGCATATGCGGCCAGACCATCTTGCCAAAAGACAGCGCATGATCCGCCTGCGCGCGCAGGCTGGGGTCGATGCCATCCGCACCGCCTATAACAAAGGCCAAATCACCCCGCCCGGCATCACGCCAAGTGCCAAGCCGTTCAGCAAAAGCAGGGGAGGTTTCGACTTTGCCGCGCTCATCCAACACGCAAATCACCGCACCTTGCGGAATCGCGCGTTGCAACAGGACGGCCTCGGCAGCCATGCCGCCGCCCTTTTTATCTTCCATCTCGACCACACGCGCAGGACCAAGGCCCAGCCCGCGCCCGGTCCGGTCGAACCGGGTGAGATAATCATCGACAAGAGTTTTTTCGGGACCGGCGCGAAGCCGGCCCATGGCGCAGAGATGTACCCGCATGGCTTAGTCCCGCAAAAGCAGGATCAGTGCGGCATGACCGCAGCCGCGTCTTCGCCGCCCAGCCACATCTTTTCGAGCTGGTAGAACTCACGCACTTCGGGGCGGAAGACATGCACAACAACGTCGCCTGTGTCGATCAAGACCCAGTCGCCGGTTTCGCGGCCTTCCATCTTGGACGTACGCCCGGTGGCGTCTTTGACGGCCTGCGCCAGCTTTTCCGCGATCGCCGAAACTTGCCGCGAGGAGCGGCCCGAGCAGATCACCATATAGTCGCCGATGGCCGTTTTGCCGCGCAGATCGATCTGCACGATGTCTTCGGCCTTGTCGTCATTCAGCGAGGAAAGGATAAGCGCCAGCAGGTCGTCGCTGGTTGCGATTTGCGAGGCGGCAGTCATTGCGGCCCCATGGTCAGCAGCCTGCGCTGCGTCAACGTTAAGAGACAGGACATTGTCCTCCTTCGTAATGCACCGCCAATGCTGAACGCTTGCCCCGGTGCCGAGCCCCCCTAATTTAGCGATATAGGCCAGATTTTTCAATGGACCCTATGCGCTCCGCGTGAACCGGGGCGCAAATCCCCGCCTAGTCAGGCAAATTCTCCGCCGCCGCCACCCTTGAGAGCGCCAATTGACTGTCTTCGATGACTTTCACCTCGCGCTGCGGGAAGGGGATGGAAATGTCGTTTTCCTTGAACGCATCCCAAAGCGCCAGATAGACATTGCCGCGAATGTTGGTCAGCCCGCCGGTCGGATCCTTGATCCAGAAGCGCAGGATGTAATCCACCGACGAATCGCCAAACCCGACGATATGGCAAACGGGCGCCTTGTAGCTTAACACCCGGTCGACGCCCTTGGCCGCATCGACCGCCAGTTTGCGCACCACATGCGGATCATCCGAATAGGCTGTGCCGAAATAGATATCGAGGCGCACAAAGTCATTGGAATGCGACCAGTTCACCACTTGTCCGGTGATCAGGTCTTCGTTCGGGATCAGGTATTCTTTGCCGTCCCGCGTCACCACAGAGGCATAGCGCGCGCCCAGTGTCTGGATCCAGCCAAAGGTCTCCCCCAGACTGATCACGTCGCCCGGTTTGATCGACTTATCGAGCAGAATGATCACGCCCGAGACGAGGTTCGACACGACCTTTTGCAGACCAAAACCAAGGCCCACACCGATCGCACCCGAGAGCACCGCCAGCCCCGTCAGATCAATCCCCACGGCCCGCACGCCGATAAAGAACGCCAATCCATAAAGCAGGATCTGCACGCCCTTCACCGCCAGCACCTGCATCGACGGGCTGATGTCTTCGTTCTTACGGATCGTCGCAGCAGTTGTCGTGCTGGCAAGCCGCGCCATGGTCAGCAACGCGCCGACCACCACCAAAGCCGTCAGGACGGTCAATACCGACAGCCGGAACTCCCCAATCGTCAGCGCCACGTCATCCAGAAACACCGCCACATCGTCCGCGACATTCAGCATGTAGAGCGTGGCATAGATCCACAGCCCCCATGTCACCATGCGCCGTAGGGGGCGGTTGCGCACCAGACGCGCGGCAAAGGCGATGCCGACATAGATCGCCGCCAATGTCGCCGCCAAGCCGATAAGATAAGACCGCGATGGCCAAGTGACGTTCTGCATCACCTGATACAACAGCCCCGCCAGCAGCGCGAACCACATCAGCCCCAGCCGCCGCTTGACCTGCACCACCACCCGCAGTTGCCACTTGGACCACCCTTCGCGCGAGCGGACCCAGTTTTGCAGCATCACACCGGTGACCCGATGCAGGATCCACGCCAGCGCAACCAAGGCCAGCAAGATCAAAATCTGGTTCTGCCGCCAACCGGGGCTTAGGACGCTCTCACCAAAGCCGAGCACCCCATCGAACAAAGCCTGAAGCGATAGAAGGAAGTTCGAGAAAGGGTGGGACTCAGGGATCATGTACGGCCTTTGCAACTCAGGAAGATCACGGTTGCACAGGCTCCTCGCCAGAGCAAGAACCGCCGCGCGACCGGCCCCGCACACCGCCCCACGATGCCACCTTGCGAGACTCGCTCAGGGTCTATATCCAAGGCCCCATGATACTGGTGTTTGATCTTTGCGACCGTGCGCGTCTGCGCGAACGCTTTTTCGGCGCGACGCATAGCGTTCTGGCCCGACTATAAGCCAGCCCTCTCAGCCACACCCATAGCCATTCCAAACCACGGGAGAGGACCATCATGTCCCCCAAGACGCTTTACGATAAAATCTGGGACGCCCATGTCGTCCACGAAGCCGATGACGGTACCTGCTTGCTTTATATCGACCGTCACCTCGTCCACGAAGTGACCAGCCCGCAGGCCTTTGAAGGACTGCGCATGTCGGGCCGCACCGTCCGTGCACCGGACAAGACCATCGCCGTGCCGGACCACAACGTGCCCACCACCGAAGGCCGCGAAGACCCCGAGGCGATGACCGAAGACAGCCGCATTCAGGTCTCCGCCCTCGATAAAAACGCGCGTGAATTCGGCGTGCATTACTACCCTGTCTCGGACGTGCGCCAAGGCATCGTGCATATCGTCGGCCCCGAGCAGGGCTGGACCCTGCCCGGCATGACCGTCGTCTGCGGCGACAGCCACACCGCGACCCACGGCGCTTTCGGCGCTTTGGCCCATGGCATCGGTACATCGGAGGTTGAGCACGTCCTTGCCACCCAGACGCTGATCCAGCGCAAGGGCAAGAACATGAAGGTCGAGATCACTGGCAAGCTGCGCCCCGGCGTCACGGCCAAGGACATCACCCTTTCCGTCATCGGCGCCACCGGAACGGCAGGCGGCACCGGCTATGTCATCGAATATTGCGGCGAAGCGATCCGCGACCTGTCGATGGAAGGCCGCATGACCGTCTGCAACATGGCGATCGAGGGCGGCGCGCGCGCGGGGCTGATCGCGCCGGACGAAAAGACCTTTGAGTATTGCAAAGGCCGCCCCCACGCCCCGAAAGGCGCACAATGGGAAGCGGCGATGGACTGGTGGAAAACGCTCTTCTCTGACGAAGACGCTCATTGGGACAAGGTCGTGACGCTGAAAGGCGAAGACATCGCGCCGGTCGTCACGTGGGGCACCTCGCCCGAGGACGTGCTGCCGATCACTTCGGTCGTTCCTGCGCCCGAGGATTTTAAAGGCGGCAAGGTCGACGCGGTGAAACGCGCGCTGGAGTATATGGACCTGACACCGGGCCAGAAACTGACCGACATCCAGATCGACACCGTCTTTATCGGCTCCTGCACCAATGGCCGCATCGAAGACCTGCGCGCCGCTGCCGCCGTGCTGAAAGGCAAGAAGATCAAAGACGGTTTGCGGGCCATGGTCGTACCCGGCTCAGGCCTCGTGCGTGCGCAGGCCGAAGAAGAAGGTCTGGCGGACATCTTCCGCGAGGCCGGTTTCGAATGGCGTCTTGCGGGCTGTTCGATGTGTCTGGCGATGAACCCCGACCAGCTTGCCCCCGGCGAACGCTGCGCGGCCACATCGAACCGCAACTTCGAGGGGCGTCAGGGCTATAAAGGGCGCACGCATCTCGTATCGCCCGGCATGGCCGCGGCGGCTGCTCTCACCGGTCATTTGACCGACGTGCGCGAATTGGCGTGACCGACCGGGGCGTGGATACCGGGCGCGTTGCGCGGGGCTCAGTTGGCCTTGCGCAACTCGCTGCCAGACTTCAGCACTTCGCTGCCGTCGTCCTGTTCGATCTTATAGGCCGGTTCGTCATCGCTCGCTTTGCGGGTCACCTCGCTGCCCTGCAGCTTCAGCGTGATCTTCTGCGTGTATTTCTTGACGATCTTGCCGGTCCCGGTGCCATTGCCCCAGTCCCATTCCACTTTCGTGCCGGTTTGGTACGACATGCCATGCCCTCCTGATACCCCATTTGCCTAGAACGCGCCGGTCAGCGGCGCGGTTCCCGCAATCTCCGAAGGATAACCCGATGGAAAAGTTTACAGAAATCACCGGCACCGCGGCTCCCATGCCGCTGGTGAACATCGACACCGACATGATCATCCCCAAGGTCTTTCTCAAAACGATCAAACGCTCGGGCCTTGGCGTGAACCTGTTCGACGAAATGCGCTATGACCGCGAAGGCAACGAAATCCCCGATTTCGTGCTGAACCAACCACAATACCGCGACGCGCAAATCCTTGTCGCAGGCGACAACTTCGGCTGCGGCTCCTCGCGCGAGCATGCGCCCTGGGCGATCAAAGATTTCGGCATCCGCTGCGTCATCGCGCCCAGCTTTGCGGACATCTTTCACAACAACTGCTTCAAGAACGGCATCCTGCCGATCGTTCTCCCGCAAGAGCAAGTCGACGTGCTGATGAAGGACGCCGAGAAGGGCTCCAACGCGCGGATGACCATTGATTTGGAAGGCCAGACTGTCACCACTTCGGACGGTGAGAAGTTCCCCTTCGAAGTGGACGCTTTCAAAAAGCATTGCCTGCTCAACGGTCTGGACGACATCGGCCTGACGCTTGAAAAGGGCACGGCGATCGACACCTATGAGGATTCGCTCAACCAGAGCCGTCCTTGGGTCTAAGGGCCATTTCCAAACTCAAATTGTGGGCGTAAATCCAGCGCCCACAAGATGTTGCGGCCTGCCATCAACCTGCCACGAAATTGATGCAAGAACGCACCACCCTTTCCCTCAAAATACCCCAGAACCCTGCTCTTCTCCACGCGGAGCCTTGAGGCGCGCGCGGAAAGAAGGCAAAAATTGGACAATAATGAGGCGAGCCCCAGCAACCGGGGCCATCAAGTTGGAACAAGCACGCGGCAATGTATCGCGTCTGGCCAGTTTGGAAGGGCAGAGCAGTGATCGGACGAATGACAGGCGCGGCGACGCGTGGCCTATTGGTGGCGCTATTGATAGCCACACCTGCGCTCCTTTTGCCGGGCGCCGATGCGGAATCGAGCCAGATCACCCTGCTCCTCGCCTGTATCGCGTCGATTTTGACCTTCATGGAATACAACTCGCGCCAACCGAGCATCGTCGAATTTCGCGATGCGCCACCCTTCAATCGGCTGCGCTTCATCAGCCTGCTGTTCACCATCGTCGTTCTGTCACTGATCGCACGGGGCCAAGCGGCCCCCACCCTGCTGACAGGCGCACTGACCTCGCTCGGCGTGATCTTGGGCAACGCGCTTGATTTCCCCTATTCCCCGGTGCGGCTGGTGGTGCTGATGATGCCCGCCGATGCCCCCTATGAGGCGGTCAATCTGATCCGCACGGCAGCGGGGCTGGCCTACCTCGTTTCGCTCATCGCATTGGCGACCTTCGTGGTGCTGGTGCGGGTCATGGGCTGGCCCGCCCGCCAAGGCGCCTTTAACGTCTGGGTGAATCTGCCGCTCTTTGACCCAACCGCCGGGGGCGACGTGCTTTACCGTCTGCAACGCGATGCACGGATCAACATCGCGCTTGGGTTCTTGTTGCCCTTCATCATCCCCGCAGTGGTCAAAGCCACTGCCGATCTGCTAGATCCGATCTCACTCAGCAATCCGCAAACCATGATCTGGACAATAAGCGCATGGGCATTCCTTCCGGCCAGTATGATTATGCGGGGCATCGCCATGGGGCGCGTGGCCGAGATGATCCACGACAAACGCCGCCGCGCCTACGCCGAAGCGCATATGCAGGCCGCCTGATCAGACTGCTGCTGGCGTTTTTCCTGCTGACTGGTTTCGCACAGGCCGAGCCGCTGCGCATCGCCACCTTCAACACCGAATTGTCACGCAAAGGGCCGGGCATTCTGCTGCGCGACATCCTGCGCGGCGATGACCCAAGCATCGCTTCGGTGGTGCAGACCATCGCCGCCGCCGATCCCGATATCATCGCCCTCCAAGGCATTGACTACGATCTCGAACGCAGCGCCCTTAATGCCCTCGCCGATGCCCTCACCGCCGCAGGCGCGCCCTACCCCCACCGCTTTGCCGCACCCCCCAATGCAGGCCGCCAAAGCGATGTAGATCTGAACGGTGACGGCAAGCTCGGTGGCCCGCGCGACGCCCAAGGCTATGGCCGTTTCTTTGGCCAAGGCGCGATGGCGCTCCTCTCACGCCACCCGATCCTGACAGAAGACCTACAGGACTTCAGCACCCTCATTTGGCGCGACCTCCCCGGCTCGCTCTACCCGATGATCGACGGCAAGCCCTTCGCCGGAGCCGAGGCCCACGCCACGCAACGTCTGTCGTCCAACAGCCACTGGGCCCTGCCCGTCCAGCTGCCCGACGGCCCAATCACCCTGCTGACCTACCACGCCACCCCACCCGTTTTCGACGGCCCCGAAGACCGCAACGGCCGCCGCAACCACGATGAAACAGCCTTCTGGTCTCACCACCTTGCCGGAGTGATCGGCACCCCGCCCCAAGATGCTTTCATCCTCCTCGGCGATGCCAACCTTGATCCTACGCGCGGTGAAGGACGCGGTGACGCCATCGCCAGGCTGCTCGCTCACCCCACCTTGCAAGACCCGCTGCCCGGCCAATCTACAGTCGACTGGTCGCAAACCGGCCCGATGCGCGTCGACTACATCCTGCCCTCCCGCGACTGGCAGGTGCTCGACGCTGGCCTCATTTGGCCCGAGGGGGAAGACGCCAGCCGCCATGCACTGGTCTGGGTCGACCTCACCCGCTGACGCGCCGCTATCTTGACCCTTCGGAACCCGCAGGCTACCCAATCTCCAACCGTATTTTCAGGAGTTTCCCATGGCCAACCCATCCTTGCTCATCCTACCCGGCGACGGCATCGGTCCCGAGGTTATGGCCCAGGTCACGCGCATCATCGATTGGTTCGGCGAAAAGCGCGATCTGGCCTTCGACGTAGAGCATGATCTGGTCGGCGGTGCGGCCTATGACAAACACGGCACGCCCCTGCACGACGACACGATGGCCCGCGCCCTCGAAGTCGACGCGGTGCTTCTGGGCGCCGTCGGCGGCCCGAAATACGACGACCTCGACTTCTCGGTCAAACCCGAACGCGGCCTTTTGCGCCTGCGCAAGGAAATGGACCTCTTCTCCAACCTGCGCCCGGCACAATGCTTTGACGCGCTGGCCGATTTCTCCTCGCTGAAAAAAGACATCGTCGCGGGCCTCGACATCATGATTGTGCGCGAACTGACCTCCGGCGTCTACTTCGGCGAACCGCGCGGCATCTTCGAGGAAGGCAACGAACGCGTCGGCATCAACACGCAGCGCTACACCGAAAGCGAGATTGAGCGCGTCGCCCGCTCCGCCTTTGAACTCGCCCGCCGCCGGGGCAACAAAGTCTGCTCCATGGAAAAAGCCAATGTCATGGAAAGCGGCATCCTCTGGCGTGAAGTCACCCAACGGGTTCGTGACGCCGAATATCCCGATGTCGAACTTAGCCACATGTATGCCGACAACGGCGCCATGCAACTGGTCCGGGCCCCCAAACAATTTGACGTCATCGTCACCGATAACCTCTTCGGCGACATCCTCAGCGACTGCGCCGCCATGCTCACGGGCAGCCTCGGCATGCTGCCCTCCGCCAGCCTCGGCGCGCCCAATGCCGATGGCCGGCCCAAAGCCCTCTACGAGCCCGTCCACGGCTCCGCGCCCGACATCGCGGGCCAAGGCAAAGCCAACCCGATCGCCTGCATCCTCAGCTTCGCCATGGCGCTGCGCTATTCCTTCGACCAAGGCGAAGAAGCCGCGCGCCTGGAAAAAGCCGTCGAACAGGCACTGGCCGACGGCGCCCGCACCCCCGATCTGATGGGCCCCGAAGGCGGCACTCCCATCACGACCGAAGAAATGGGTAACGCGATCCTCAAAGCGCTCGACGCGAGCCTCTAAAGAACCGCGGCGGGGTTCACGCCCCGCCGCTTCCCCCTTCATTCTTTCTCAAATACCCGCGGGGGAGCAGCCAAAGGCTGCGGGGGCAGCGCCCCCAACTGCGCCCGATCTCCCCATCCGCACCGCAAAATCCCTACAACTGACCAATTGCCAATTACGCCACGCTGCGCTATGCGCTGCACATCGGTCGGGCTGTAGCGCAGCCTGGTAGCGCACCTGCTTCGGGAGCAGGGGGTCGGAGGTTCGAATCCTCTCAGCCCGACCAGATATCCCCCTGATACCAGCCTACGCCCAAACCTCGGCGCGCCCCGATCCGCTTAGCCGTAGACCTTGATCAACATCCAAATCCCCATGCCCAGCATCATGACGTTCTCGGTGAGCGAGACGAACCCAAGCGGCACATTGCTTGAGCCACCCACACAGGCGCATTTCAGCTCGCGCTTGTCGACATAGACCGCCTTGATCACCGACACCGCGCCGATCGCGCCGATGACAATCGCGACGGGGGCCGACAGCCATGTCAGCGCGCCGGCTGTCATCAGGATACCGGCCAGCGCCTCGCCAAAGGGGTAGACCTTGCCATAGGGCACCCAACGCTGCGCCAGCAGGTCGTAGTTCAGGAACATCGTGGAAAAGCTCTCGATGTCCTGCAATTTTTGTACGGCGAGGAAACACATCGAGATCGAGATGAACCATTCAAATGCCCGCAGGGTGAAGATGCTGTCGAAGGCGTACCAAGAAAGGCCCAGTGCCATCAGGAAGGCCACGCCGAAAATGGCGATGACGGGCTGATAGCTGGTGTCCGACTGTTCTTCCTTGGGCTTGTCCAGACCGAAATGCACACGCAGATCGTCGTAGCCGCCTATCCGCTCACCATCGATAAAGGTCTGCGGCGTGGTTTCCACACCCTCTTTTGCCATGAAGGCGTCGGTCTCTTCGCGCGTGGTAAGGTGGTGATCTTCGACGTGACAGCCCTGCCGCTCCAGCAGGTCTTTAGACTTCAACCCAAAGGGACAGAGGTGCTGCTCCATCACCATGCGGTAAAGCTTTGCGGTCTTGTCCTGTCCTTCGGCCATCCTAGCCTCCTATTGCTTTTCCAAACGACGTGTCTGGGGAAGGAACAAGTTTCCAGCGCAGGAGAGTTCCGCAAAAGCGCCATTTTGCGCCACCGGGAACGGCCCTTGCGGGCATACATCCCCCGAGGAGCAAGGTTTCGTGACCTTCAGGTCACCTTGACAAGATGCGCGGCGGGGATCGTCACGGTCCAAGTCAGCGCGTCTTCACTGGTCACCGTATCCGCCGAGCCATTGACCATGGCGGGGGCCAATACGGAAAGCACCTTGCTGCCAAAGCCAGACGCTTTTTTGGCGGAAGAATCAAATGTGATGCCGGTCTCGACCCACTGGAAACGCAGACCGCCCTTTTCGGTGTGCGACCAATGGCACCGGATATCGCCGCGCCCGCCGCTCATCACACCGTATTTGGTGGAATTCGTCGCCAGTTCATGCAGCGCCATGCCGATCAATTGCAAAGCCTGCGGCCCCAATGCGACGGTGGGGCCTGCCACATCCACCCCCTTGCCTTGCAAATGCAAGAAGGGGTCCAATTGCGCCCGGACCAGTTGTGCAAGGTCCACAGAGGACCATCCACCATCAACCAGCAAATCGGTTGAACGGGCCAGCGCCTGAATACGGTCCCCGAAGGATTTGTTGAACTCCGCCAGCGAGGCGGCCGAACTCGCCGTTTGACGCTGCATCGCAGTCACCAAAGACAGCATGTTCTTGGCGCGGTGGATGACCTCGCGCGAGACGAGATCGCGCACCTCTTCGGCTTTGCGCGTCGCGGTCACATCGTGGTGGATATTCGAGATTGAAACGATATCCCCCGACAGCGTCCGGATGGGCGTGCAGGCGATTGTGACATGCCGCTCGGTGCCGTCCTTGGCGACCCGCACCGCATCGAACTGGCGCAGCTTACCCGCCATAATCTGATCGCGATATTCAAGCACCCGTGTCGGCCAATCCGGCGGATACAAAAGCTCGACCGACCGGCCCAATGCCTCCTCTTCGGTATAGCCATAAAGCCGCTCGGCGGCGGGGTTCCAGCTGATGATACGGCCATCCATATCATAGGTCAGGATCGCTTCGCCCGTGGTGGCGACGAGGGCAGCAAAGGTTTCAGCACGCACATGGGCACGCTCGATATCGTCATGGGCCATGCGGCGCGTGGTGACATTGCGGTGCTGCAAAAGCAGACAGGGCGCGCCTTGGATTGTCATGCGGTTGGCGTTCAGCTGAAACCAGCGCCGCACGCCCGGCCCATCACAGGGGTATTCCCCCTCAAAGGCGGCACCGGTTCTCAATGCCTGTCGCAGCCCGTCCAGAACGGTTTCCGCCTGCACCACGGAATCCATCACCGCCGCTTTGCAGATGTCAAAGTAATTGGCCCCGACATAATGCGACCCGGCGTCCCCGCCGTTCTCTTCGCAAAAGATCTTCCACGCCATATTTACCGCGACAATCTCGCCGGTGGCGTCAAGGATGACCACTTCGTCGGTCATCGCCTCGATCAATTCATAATGGCTGGCGTCAAGCGTGACGCTTTGGCTGCTTTTCAACATATCCTCACCTTAGCGCGGATTCGGACCTGGCTAAAGTTAACTTAGGTTTAATCGTTAAGGCCAAATCCCTTATTTTAACGGGCTCCGACAGCGCCCCTCCTGCCCTTATGCCTGCGACCCGGCGCCGCTGCCCGGAAGGCTTGCAATCTCTGAAAATTCTGAAATAAGCCCCGCCATCCGGTCGCAGCCTACCCGGACATCAAAACAAGGGCCCCAGAATGAAAACACTTGTCATCTGCTCAGGCGGACTCGATTCCGTGTCGCTTGCGCATATCACCGCCGCTGAGCATCACCTCACCCGGCTTGTCTCTTTTGACTATGGTCAACGCCACCGCAAGGAGGTCGACTTCGCCGAAGCCGCCGCCAAACGGCTTGGCGTGCCGTTCCACCTGATCGACATGCGCGGCATCGGTGCTGCGCTGTCAGGCTCCGCCCTGACCGATGATATCGACGTGCCCGATGGGCATTACGCCGAAGACACGATGAAGATCACCGTCGTGCCAAACCGCAATGCGATCATGCTGTCGATCGGCTTTGGCATCGCGGCAGCGCAAGGCGATGAGGCCGTGGCGACCGCCGTGCATGGTGGCGACCACTTCATTTATCCTGACTGCCGCCCCGGCTTCACCCGCGCCTTCGACGCAATGCAGCAGGCCGCACTCGACGGCTATGCCAATGTGCGCCTGCGCACGCCCTTCGTCGAGCAAAGCAAGGCCGAGATCGTCCGCCAAGGCGCGCGCCATACCACGCCTTTCGCCGAGACGTGGTCTTGCTACAAAGGCGGCGCGGTCCATTGCGGGCGCTGCGGCACCTGTGTCGAGCGGCGCGAAGCCTTTCATTTGGCCGAGGTCACCGACCCGACGGTCTATGCCGACCCGGACTATTGGACCACGGCACTCGCCACACGAGGGGAAGGCTGATGTTCCGTATTCGCAAGGAATTCCACTTCTCCGCCAGCCACCAGTTGACCCACCTGCCCGACGACCACCAATGCGCGCGGCTGCATGGGCACAACTATATCGTCGTGGTCGAACTGGCCGCCGAGACGCTCAATGCCGACGGTTTCGTGCGCGATTATCACGACCTGAAGCCGCTGAAGACCTATATCGACGATCACTTTGACCACCGACATTTGAACGATGTTCTCGACGGCCCCTCCACGGCCGAGAATATGGCAAAGCATTTCCACGATTGGTGCGCGGCGCGTTGGCCGGAAACCTGCGCAGTGCTGGTCAGCGAGACCCCCAAGACATGGGCGGAATACCGGCCATGAGCCTGCGCATAGCCGAGATTTTCGGCCCCACCATTCAGGGCGAAGGCGCGCTGATCGGGGAACCGACGGTATTCGTTCGCGCGGGCGGCTGTGACTATCGGTGTAGCTGGTGCGACAGCCTGCACGCCGTCGACAGCCAATACCGCCATAGCTGGGCCCCCATGTCCACCGAGGATATCTGGCGCCGGATCCGCAAACTCTCCAAGGATCAACCGCTGACCGTTTCCCTTTCCGGAGGCAACCCGGCAATTCAGGATTTCGGCCCGCTGATCCGGATGGGGCAGGCCGCGGGCTACCGTTTCGCCTGCGAGACCCAAGGCTCCATCGCGCGCCCATGGTTTGCCGATCTTGATACGCTGGTGCTCTCTCCCAAACCGCCCTCAAGCGGTGAGACTGTCGATTGGGATGCCTTCGACGCCTGCCGGGCCTTCGGCGCTCAGGCGCGCCAACAGGTGATGAAGATCGTGATCTTCGATGAGATCGACTACCACTGGGCCCGCGAAGTGCATGCGCATCACCCCGATATCCCGCTCTACCTCCAGCCCGGCAATCCCGAGGTCGACCCCGCCACGCCGGTTGACCCGCAGGCGCTGGCCGACCGTCTGGGTTGGCTGACCGACCTTGCCATGACCGATCACTGGTTCGCCCCCCGCATCCTGCCGCAGCTTCATGTCCTGATCTGGGGCAACAAGCGCGGCGTCTGACCGATGGAGACACCTATGTCCGAAGACATCTACAGCAATCTCAAACAACTCGGCGGTGAGACCCGCATTCCCGCCAGCCCCGAAGAGGCCGAGTTGGAGCGGGTGCCGAACCCGCAGGCCGATGTCGCCTATAACGTGCGTTTCACCGCGCCCGAGTTCACCTCGCTCTGTCCGATGACCGGCCAGCCGGACTTTGCGCATCTGGTGATCGACTATGTGCCCGGCCCGTGGCTGGTGGAATCCAAATCGCTCAAACTCTTCCTGACCTCGTTCCGCAATCACGGCGCTTTCCATGAGGATTGTACGGTCTCCATCGCGCGCCGCTTGGCCGATTTCCTTGATCCGCAATGGCTGCGGATCGGCGGCTACTGGTATCCGCGCGGCGGCATCCCCATCGATGTGTTCTGGCAGACCGGCCCCCTGCCCGAAGGCGTCTGGATCCCCGATCAGGGCGTGCCGCCCTACCGGGGCCGTGGCTGAGCGGGCACCGCCAACCCCACCCTCACCCCCAGTGCCTTCGGGGCGCGCGACCCCCTGCGCGCCCCTGTTTTCGTGAAAACCGTGTGTTTTAGATCACATTCTCTTTAGCAACGGCCTTCTTCCTTGAACCTCCGGCGGGGAAAGGCCGTTAGTCTTTCATACACGCATACGACCCTGCCCTGCGCAGAGAGGTCAACCACGGAGCGACCACATGCTGACAAGACGTCATTTCATCCAGACCACCACAGCGCTTTTTTCCGGCGCGATTGCCACTCCTTTGATGGCACGCACCCGCCCCAGCGAAGCGGAGAAAGCCGCATGGGACGCGCGGATCACCCCGACAGGGTTTGACCCTGCGACCAGCAACCCTTGGGGCGTCCACCCGCGTTTCCTGCCTCAGCGGGTTGTGGCGAACGACAATCTGCGCGTCGGTGACGTTCACGTCGATGCCGTTGCACGCTATGTCTACCATATCGAAGAAGGCGGCACCGCGATGCGCTACGGCGTGGCGATTGCGCGCGGCAACCTTTATGAGCCGGGCACCTATACGATCAAGCGCAAGGTGGAATGGCCGCATTGGACCCCCACTCAAAACATGATCAAGCGCGATCCCGAGCTTTACGCGGGTCTCGAAGACGGCGTGCCCCCCGGCCCTGAGAACCCCCTCGGCTCGCGGGCGCTTTATCTATTCGAAGGCAACCGTGACACCTATCTGCGTATCCACGGCACACCCGAGCCGCGCAGCATTGGTGGGCGGGCCAGCTCTGGCTGTGTGCGGATGATTATGGCGCATATTAACCAACTCTACCCGAATGTGCGGACCGGCTCGACGGCCTATCTCTATTCGGCAGAAGAAAGCGTCGTCGCGCGCAGCTAAGCCGCGACGCAGGACGGGGACCGCGAACAGGCGGTCCCCATTCTCATTAGGCTTGGCGTTTGGTGCAGATCGGATTGCCGCCCACCGCCCGCAGCGGCACCATCGTCGTCTCAACCGGACCGCTGTGCTGATACCAATAGCAGCCATCTTCGGGCAGCAAACGCGCCGTGGACAGATCTTGGTTCGGCGCGGCAAGGCGCACCACCGACTCGGGCAGATTGCCCACCCGTGCCGACCCGCCCTGTGGCGCGGTCGCGGGCACCGTACATCCGGCAACAGCCAGCAAGGCCGCCCCGATCACAAAAGTTCCAGTTTTCATCAAAGCCTCTGCCATTCCTGATTATATCCCGCGCAATCTGACAGACCGGTTGGGGATTTCAAGCAACAACGGGGTGAATGGGGCAGATGTTGGCATCGCGCAAGGCGCATGGCGACCCCGGCAGGATTCGAACCTGCAACCTGCCCCTTAGGAGGGGGCTGCTCTATCCAGTTGAGCCACGGGGCCGACAGGGGCGGTTTAGCGCAAGCAGGGGGCGATGTCATCGGCAGAATGGCCACCGATTGGTGCGGCGCCCCGGCCCGACTGCACGACCTGACTGCACGGCCAGACTGCGGCAGTGCTTGATCGCGCGTCCCGCTTCGCGCTACCTATGGGTGAGACAAACAGGAAAACCAAATTGACCACACCCCCCAAACGCCCGTTGACCCTACGCGATGTGTCCGATGCTTGTGGCGTTTCCGAGATGACGGTCAGCCGTGTCCTGCGCAAACGCGGCGACGTGTCAGAGGCCACCCGCAACCGTGTTCTCGCCGCCGCCAAGGCGCTTGGCTATGTGCCCAACCAGATCGCCGGATCGCTGGCCAGCCAGCGCGTGAACCTTGTGGCGGTGGTGATCCCGTCACTGGGCAATATGGTGTTTCCCGAAGTCCTGAACGGCATCAATCAGGTGCTCGAAGACACCCCGCTGCAGCCGGTCGTGGGGGTGACGGACTACCTCCCCGAGAAGGAAGAGCGGGTGCTCTATGAGATGCTCTCGTGGCGGCCTTCGGGGGTGATCATCGCGGGGCTGGAACATTCCGACGCCACCCGCGCCATGCTGCGCAACGCCGGCATTCCGGTGGTCGAGATCATGGACACCGACGGCAAACCCGTCGATGCGATGGTGGGTATTTCGCACCGTCGCGCGGGGCGCGAGATGGCGCAGGCGATCCTGCGCGAAGGCTATGAGCGGATCGGTTTCATGGGCACGAAAATGCCGCTGGATCACCGCGCCCGCAAACGGTTCGAAGGTTTCACCGAAGGGCTCGCTAAGGCAGGGGTGGAGATCGAAGACCGCGCCTTTTACTCCGGCGGCTCCGCGCTGGCCAAGGGTCGTGAGATGACGCAAGAAATGTTGGAACGCTCACCCGACCTCGATTTCCTGTATTACTCCAATGACATGATTGGCGCAGGCGGGCTGTTGCATCTGATCGATCAAGGCATCGATATCCCCGGTCAGATCGGTTTGGCGGGGTTCAACAACGTCGAACTGTTGCAAGGTTTGCCGCGTCAATTGGCGACGATGGATGCCTGCCGGAACGAGATCGGTCAGGCAGCGGCGCGGATCATCCTCAACCAGACCCAGCCCGAGCCGGACCCGGAAATGCAGACCCAGATCACCCTGACCCCGACGCTGTCGCTGGGCGACACCCTGCGCCGCCGCCGTCAGGGGTGAGCCGCCCAAGGCTCGCCAATGCCGCCGCGCGGCGGTTGTTTTTGGCGCGTCACCTGCTGTCCGACCCGCCGCAGGGCCCGGCCAAGGGCGCGGCACTGCTCAAGTTGATCCATGACTTGGGGTTTGTGCAGCTCGACAGCATCAATACCGTGGCGCGGGCGCATGATCTGATCCTCTTTGCACGGCGTCCTCGGTATCGCCCCGCCGCCCTGAAACGGCTCTATGAAAAAGACCGCGCGCTGTTTGAGCATTGGACCCATGACGCCGCCGTCATCCCGATGGAATTCTACCCCCAGTGGCACCTGCGCCGCACCCGCGATGCGGCAAAGCTGCTGGGCCGTTGGAAGGACTGGCAGCGCCATGATTTCGAAGCGCAGATGCAAAACGTGCTGGCGCAGGTCCGGGCGGAGGGCAGCGTAACCTCATCGGATGTGGGCCGGGACGAGCCGCGCAGCAGCGGAGGCTGGTGGCAGTGGCATCCGTCGAAAACCGCGCTGGAGTATCTGTGGCGCAGCGGCGCGCTGGCGGTGACCGGACGCGAGGGGTTTCGCAAGCGCTATGATCTGACCGAACGGGCGGTGCCTGCCGTGCTGCACGATCCGGCCAATGCTCCCGGCACGGGGCAGACAATCGACTGGTGCTGCGATCAGGCGCTGGCGCGTTTGGGCTTTGCCACGGCGGGGGAATTGGCCGCCTTTTGGGCCCATATCTCTCCCGCCGTGGCGCGCGGATGGTGCGCGGCCGAACAGGCCGCCGGGCGGTTGGAGGAGATCGATATCGAGGCCGCCGATGGCAGCCTGCGCCCTGCCTTTGTCCGCCCCGGTTGGGCCGAAGACCCCGCCCTCACCCGCGACCCGCCCAAACGTCTGCGCGTGCTCAGCCCCTTCGACCCGGCCCTGCGCGACCGCAAACGCGCGGCACGGCTTTTCGGGTTTGACTACCGGATCGAGGTCTTCGTGCCCGAGGCGCAGCGTAGATACGGCTACTATGTTTTCCCCTTGCTACAGGGCGACCGGCTGGTGGGCCGCGTTGATATGAAAGCGCATCGAGACGCGGATGAGCTGCGCATCACTGCGCTGTGGCCCGAGCGTGGCATCCGCTGGGGCAAGGGGCGGCAGGCGGCGTTTGAGGCGGAAGTGCACCGGCTCCTGCCCCTCGCCGGGGTGAACAAAGTTCGCTTTGTCGACGGCTGGCTGCGCGCGCCGCTTTAGGCGAAACGGGGCGGCAGCAACCCTGCGTGAAACCAGTTGAGATAACTGTGGATCGAATGCACGGGCCGCCCGGTCGCCGCCGCGATGTCGGGGGCGTATGGCACCATATTAGTGCACTCCAACAGGATCGCGCCGACATCTGCCTGGGCCTCCACCAACTGCTGCGCCGCCTGCACCATCTCGGCCCGCGCCTGCGGCACTTCAAGGTCGGGCAAATTGCCAAGGATCGTCCGGGCGAAACTGCTGCCTTCCAACCCCATCACCGGGCTGCCTTCGGGCACGCCCGCCGCGCGCAGATGGGCGGGCGAAAGCGTGGCGGCAGAGATCGTTAAAATCCCCACCCTGCGCCCGGGCGGCAGGCAAGCCGCGATCTGCCCGGCCTGCTCTAACGCCGAGGCCGCAACGGGCACGTCCAACGCCTCGGCCAGACGGGGCCGGATCAGGGCCAAGAACCCGCAGGTGGTGGCGATGCCGGAGCAGCCTTCGGCGACCAAGTCCCGCCCCACCGCGATGAATGCCTGCACAAAGGGTTCGATATCATCGCAAACGATGGCTTCGGGCGTGGCCCCCGGCACAACAGCATAGCGCACCGGAAACGACCAACTCCCCGCATTGCCGACATCGCCCAGAATGCGGGGGAAGCGCGTGTCGAGCATCAGTATCCCCAGCCGCGCGCCTGTCTCGTTCGCCATATGCCCTCCGTTTGGGCGCAGGGTGCCTTTGCGGGCAGCGGGAGACAAGCAAAACCATGACGATGACATTTTATCAGCATTTTGTTGACGTGGTGATTTTTTGTGTAAAGATGCCCCAAAGGAAACAAGCCATGACCCAACGCGAAATCGAAAGCCGCCACCCATGAGCCAGCATGTTGTCGTTATCGGTGCCGGGATTGTCGGCGTCTCTGCCGCAATCTGGCTGCGCCGCGCCGGGGCCGAGGTGACGCTGCTGGACCGGTCTGAGCCGGGGCGCGGCACCTCGCATGGCAATGGTGGCGTGCTGGCGGCGGCGGGCGTTGCGCCGGTGACCGGGCCGGGCCTGATGCGGAAATCGCCCGGCATGCTGCGCGACCCCGAGTTCCCGCTGTTCCTGCGCTGGCCCTATCTGCCCCGCCTGCTGCCGTGGCTGCGCCGCTACATGGCCCACGCCAATGATGCCGACACGCGCCGCATATCAGCCGGGCTCGCGCCTATCGTCAGCGACAGCGTGGCCCAGCACAAAGCCCTCTGCGCCGATTTGGGGCTGGAGGATTGGGTTCACGACAGTGACTACTGCTTTGCTTATACCAGCCGCGCTGCCTTCGAAGCCGAGAGCTACACTTGGGCGCTGCGCCACGAGGCGGGCTTTGTGCCAGAGATCATCGAAGGCAACGCGGTGCAGGAATTCGACCCAGCTTACGGCCCGCAGATCACCTGCGTCGCCCGGTTGGCCGACCACGGTTTCATCGCCGACCCCGGCGGCTATGTCCGGGCGCTGGCCAAGGCGTTTGAGGGGATGGGCGGCACTATTAAACGGGCCGAGGTTGAGGACATCACGATCCTCGATGAAGAGGTCACTTCGGTCCTAACCGACCAAGGCCCGCTGCCCTGCGACGACGTGCTGCTGGCCACCGGCGTCTGGTCGAAACCGCTGATGCGCAAGCTTGGGATCAATGTGCCGCTGGAGTCCGAACGCGGCTACCACATCGTCTTCAAGGATGCTGAGGGCGGCCCGTCGCGCCCCACCATGATGGCAGCGGGCAAATTCGTGGCCACGCCGATGGCCGAGGGGCTGCGCTGCGCCGGGATCGTCGAATTCGGCGGGCTGAAGGCGGGCGCATCCAAAGCGCCACTGGCGCTGCTGCGCCGTCAGGCCAAGGCCGCCTTTCCCAACCTCACCGCCGAGGAAGAGATCGAATGGCTGGGGCACCGACCCGCCCCCAGCGACTCGCTGCCCCTGATCGGGCAGATCGGGACGAGCCGGGTCTATACCGCCTTCGGGCATCACCACATCGGGTTGACGGGCGGGCCGAAAACGGGCCGACTGATCGCCGGATTGATCACGGGGCAGCCGCCAAACACGGATCTAACCCCGTATCACCCCCAGCGCTTTGACAGATAACGCCAAGCGCGCACGCAAATAAACAAGGGAGAAACCAAATGACACTGACAGCAAGACTGATGGCCGGCGCGGCGATGACCGCCCTGACACTCGGCACCGCCATGCCCGCCTTCGCGGCCGAGAAATGGGACATGCCGATGGCCTATTCGGCCTCGAACTTCCATTCCGAGAACGGCATGCAATTCGCCGAATGCGTGACCGAAGCCACCGGCGGCGAGATTGAGATCACTGTGCATCCGGGCGGCGCACTTTTCGCTGGGGCCGACATCAAACGCGCGATCCAGACCGGTCAGGTTCAGATCGGGGAGCGTCTGCTCTCTGGCCACCAGAACGAGAACGCGGTCTTCGGCTTTGACTCCATCCCCTTCCTCGCGCCTTCTTTCGAGGCGAGCGCGAAGCTCTGGGAAGCCGCCAAGCCCAAAGTCGAAGCCGTGCTGGAAGAGCAGAACCTCGTCCTGCTTTATAACGTGCCATGGCCACCTCAAGGGCTCTACTTCAAGAAAGAAGTCGGCTCGGTCGAGGATATGAAGGGCGTCAAGTTTCGCTCCTACAACAACACCACCGCGCGTTTGGCCGAACTGACCGGCATGTCGCCCGTCACCATCGAAGCCGCCGAAGTCAGCCAAGCCTTCGCCACGGGCGTTGCGGAATCGATGATCTCGTCGGGGGCCACCGGCTATGACCAGAAGGTCTGGGAAAGCCTGACGCATTTCTACGAGGTCGACGCTTGGCTGCCGCGCAACTACGTGATGGTGAACGCCGATGTCTGGGCCGAAGTCACGGACGCCAACAAAGAGGCGATCACCACCTGCGCCACCGAGGCCGAAGAACGTGGCCTGCAAGCCTCCAAGGACTACACCCAGTTCACCTATGACGGGCTGCGCGAAGGCGGCATGAACGTGGAGCCTGCCAGCGAAGAGCTGATGTCCGGCCTGCGCGAAGTGGGTGAGACCATGACGCAAGAATGGCTCGAAGCCGCGGGCGAAGACGGTCAGGCGATCGTCGACGACTATAAGGCGATGCAATAATCACGAAACCTGCGGCGGTCCGTTATTCGGGCCGCCGTTCTCATGCCGGGGCATGACTTGACTGAGGGAGAGCCAGATGAAGGCGCTGCGCAGACTATTGGACGGACTTTACATCGGGGCGGGGGCGCTGGCGGCGCTCTGTCTGGTGGCCATCCTCACCTTGATCGTGGCCCAGATGGTCGCCCGCTGGACCGGCAATGTCTTTCCGGGCGCGGCCAGCTATGCGGGCTATGCCATGGCCGGGGCAAGCTTCCTCGCCTTTGCCAATGCGCTGAACCGCGGCTCGCATATCCGCGTGTCGATCCTGCTCAATGCGCTGAGCACGGGCGGGAAGCGGCTGCTTGATATCTGGTGTTTCGCCGTGGCGGCGGCGGTCGCGTGGTACTTCACCTATTACGCCTATTGGTTCGTCTACTGGTCGTGGAAGTTCAACGAGGTCAGCCAAGACCAAGATGCCACCGCGCTTTGGATACCGCAATCTGTCATGGTCATCGGCGGCGGCATCCTCGCCATCGCGCTGACGGACAACCTTTTGCATCTCATCTTCAAGGGCGACCACCGCGTCACCCGTGACCTAGTCGATCAAAGCTTCGGGGAATGACGCCATGACCGAGATCTATGCCATTGCCCTGTTCCTGATCGTCCTCTTTTTCCTCCTCGGCACCGGTGTTTGGGTCGGGCTCGCCCTGATGGGCGTGGCTTGGGTCGGGATGGAGCTTTTCACCACCCGCCCCGTCGGCGACGCGATGATCACCACCATCTGGGCCAGCTCCTCTAGCTGGACCCTGACCGCGCTGCCGCTCTTTGTCTGGATGGGCGAAATCCTTTACCGCACGCGATTGTCGCAAGACATGTTTCGCGGGCTGTCGCCGTGGCTCGCGAAACTGCCGGGCGGGTTGGTGCATACCAATATCGTGGGCTGTACCGTGTTTGCCGCCGTCTCCGGCTCTTCCGCCGCGACGCTGACGACCGTGGGCAAAATGTCGATCCCCGAACTTCGGGCGCGCAACTATCCTGAGAAGATGATCATCGGCACGCTGGCCGGGGCCGCGACACTGGGCCTGATGATCCCGCCCTCGCTGGCGCTGATCGTCTACGGGGTGACGGTGAACGAAAGCATCACCAAGCTCTTCTTTGCCGGCGTCATGCCCGGCCTGCTGCTGGCGCTGATGTTCATGGGCTATGTCGCGATCACCAGTAAGCTGTCGAAAGACTGGAACCCCGATATCGAGACCGACATGAGCTTTGCCGACAAGCTGCGCAACTCGCGCTTCCTGCTGCCGGTCTTTGCGCTGATCTCGGTCGTGATCGGCTCCATGTACCTCGGCTTTGCCACGGCGACCGAAGCCGCCGCGATCGGCGTGATCGGCTCCCTGACGCTGGCGCTGTTCCAAGGCTCGCTGAACTGGCACAGCTTCCGCGAAAGCCTGATGGGCGCGATGCGCACCTCCGCCATGATCGCGCTGATCCTTGCGGGCGCGGCGTTCCTGAAACTGTCGATGGGGTTCACCGGCCTGCCCCGTGCCTTGGCCGACGGGATTGCGGCGATGGAGCTGTCACGGTTTGAGCTGCTGATGGCGCTTTTGGTCTTCTATATCGTGCTGGGCATGTTCCTCGACGGGATTTCCTCGGTCGTGCTGACCATGGCCGTGGTGGAGCCGATGGTGCGCGGCGCAGGCATCGACCTGATCTGGTTCGGCATCTTCGTTGTGGTCGTGGTTGAGATGGCGCAGATCACCCCGCCGATTGGCTTTAACCTTTTCGTGCTGCAAGGCATGACCGATCACGAAATGGGCTATATCACCAAGGCCGCGCTGCCGATGTTTGCGATCATGGTTTTCATGGTTTTCGTGCTGATCTGGTTCCCCGAAGTGGCGACGTGGTTGCCTGAAAACCTGCGCAGCGGCCCGGCCAGCGGGTGATCCATCATGCTGCATATCCTCAGACTGGCCTCGCGCCATGCGCGGGCCTGCCTGATCGTGGGGCTGCTGGCGGGGCTGGGACTACCCAACCTTGCGGCGGCGCTGGCCGAGTGGTTGCCGCAGATGGTCGCCGCGCTGCTGACGATCACCGCGCTCAGGATCGGGCATCGCGCGGCCCTTGGGGCTGTACGGGATCTGCTTTGGGGATTGGCCTCGGTACTGGCATTGCAGACGGCACTGCCCCTGCTGCTGCTGGGGGGCTTCGTGCTAGCCGGGCTGGGGCAGACCCCTGCGGCACTGGCGGTGACGCTGGCCGCCGCGGCCCCGGCGCTGACGGGCAGCGTCAACCTTGCCCTGTTGCTGCGGCTCGACGCCGGGCGGATGATGCAACTGATGGTGCTGGGCACCGCGGCTTTTCCGCTGACGGTACTGCCGGTCTTGGCCTTGCTGCCGCAACTCGGACCAGCCTCGGACGTGGCCCAAGCCGCGCTGCGTCTGTTGGCGGTGATCCTTGGGGCGACGGGCTTGGGCTTTGCCCTGCGCCATGTCCTCTTGCCGCGCCCCTCAGCGCGTCAGATCGAGGCGCTCGACGGGGCGTCGGTGCTGGCCTTCTCGGTCATCGTCATCGGGCTCATGGCGGCACTCAACCCCGCGCTGCGGAGCGATCCTTGGGCGGTGGCGGGCTGGACGGTGCTGGCCTTCGCCCTAAGCTATCTGTTGCAGGCGGGCACATTGCTTCTGACGCGCCGTGGCCCCCTGCATGCCGTGGCTGGCCCACTGGCGATCGGCGCGGGCAACCGCAATATCGCGCTGTTCCTCGTCGCACTCCCGCCCGAGGTTCTGGCGCCCTTGATGATCTTTATCGGCTGCTGGCAACTGCC